>DASUSL010000454.1:0-14946 GCA_036375135.1 Thermoanaerobaculia bacterium
TCGCCGCGCGTCTTCACGCATTTGGCGACGAGGTAGCCGCTGAGGATGTCGCCGTAGCGGTCGATGCGCAGACCGCCCAGCGAGAAGCCCATGCGCACGTAGTAGTACGCGGCGATGGCGTCGCGGACGACCGAGGTGTTCTGCGTGTTGATGGGCGTCCACGTGCCGCGCCCGAGGCGTACCGACGCATCCTCGGCAGCGTGGATGCGCGGCGCCTGCGTCAGGCGCGTCATCGCGTCGACGTCCGGGTCGCTGAGCCAGAGTCCCGCGTTCACCGCCACGCGCGCCGCGCCCTCGTTCGCATCGCGGAGCGCGCGCTCGTGGCGCCGCGCGAAGTAGGGGAAGCCGCGCGGAAAGATCTCGTCCTTCGTGGACGAGTGCAGCAGCGTGCAGATGTTCAGCCAGCCGTCGCTGCTCTCCGCCGCCGGCGCGTCGATGGTCGTGCCCGTGACCAGGTGCTCCGCCACGAAGTCGACGTGATCGAGCACGTAGTTGTCGTCGTCGATGCTGATCAGCACCTCGGCGCCGCGCTCGAGCGCCATCAGGAAGCCGATGTTGCGGCGGTTGTCCGTGTCGTACGGGATGCGTCCCTTCATCGACGGGAAGCGGGCCACGAACGACTCCTGCTCCTCCAGCGTCGGGCAGAGCACGCGCGCCCCGGCGCGGCGGTGATGCTCGCAGCGCTCGGCCACGGTGGGCGGCGTCTTGCGGTCGATGATGACGATGATGTCCGTCGTTTCTTCGTGACCGAAGCGGCGGAGGTTTTCCACGTAGCCGTCGAGGAATCGCGGCTCGAAAATCGTCGTGACGACGATGGCAACGCGCATGCGCGGCATTCTACTGACGACTCCAGTCGAGGAGCGGCGCGATCTTGCCCGGCCGCCCGTCGCGCGCGAAGAGGTTCTGCTCCTCGCTGACCGTGAAGGAGAGCACGTAGTCGCGCAGGATGTCGTACGTCCCGCGCGGCTCGGTCAGCGAGACGTGGTAGACGCCGGGGGCGAAGAAGTTCGCCGGGATGCGGCAGCGGAAGCGTCCCGCGCCGAGGCTCCACTCGTGCTTTCCGTGCGGCAGGTCGTCCGCGCTGGTGGAGGTGAAGAGAATCTCCCCGTACTCGTTGTGCACGCGCACTTCCACGCGGCTCGCCGGCAGCGGCTCGTCCACGGTGAAGGTGAGGATGACGTCGATGGCCGCGTCGCCCGGGAAGGGGTCGATCGACTCGCCGGTATCGGCGCGCGCCACGAACACCGTGTCGTAGTTGAACGGGAACGGCTCGCGCGTGCGCGGCGACCATGAGATCGCGTTCTTCGCCCCCTCGGCCAGATAGCTCGAGACCACCGACATGGCCGGCCCGACCTGCCGCACGCGCCCCTGGTCGATCCAGATCACTTTCTGGCAGAGCGACGAGACCACGGACATGCTGTGGCTGACCACGATCACCGTCCGCCCCTCGCTGCGGATGCTGCGCATCTTGCCGAGGCACTTCTGCTGGAAGGCCGCGTCGCCGACGGCCAGCACTTCGTCGACGATGAGGATGTCGGGCTCGAGATGCGCCGCCACCGCGAACGCCAGCCGCACGTACATCCCCGACGAATAGCGCTTGACCGGCGTGTCGAGGAAGTTGCCGATCTGCGCGAACTCCACGATCTCGTCGAACTTGCGCCGCGTCTCCGAGCGATGCATCCCCAGGATCGCGCCGTTGAGGAAGATGTTCTCCCGCCCGGTCAGCTCGGGATGGAAGCCGATCCCCACCTCCAGCAGCGACGACGTGCGCCCGTGCAGATGGATCTCTCCCTCGGTCGGCTCGGTGATGCGGCTGAGGATCTTCAGCAGCGTCGACTTGCCGGCGCCGTTGCGTCCGATCAGGCCCACCACTTCCGCCTCGCCAATCTCGAACGAGACGTCCTTCAGCGCCCAGAACGTGCCGTCATCCGCCGCCGTGTCGCGCTTCCGGAACGGCGCGCGGAGCATTTCCCCCACGCGCTCGCGCAGCATGCTGTACGCGGTGAGCTGCGCGCCCATGCGGTACTGCTTTCCCACCCCCAGTGCCCTGACGACGTCCATCACATGACATCCGCGAAGACGCGCTCGGTCTGCTTGAAATAGAAGATCCCCGTCACGAGCAGGAGCAGCGAGATGCCGACGCCGGCGATCAGGCCGGGGACGTACAGCTCGGACGTGCCGAGGAGCGACCAGCGGAAGCCGTCGATCACCGACACCATCGGGTTGAGCGAGTAGAGCGCGCGCCACTTCTCCGGCACGATCGAGCTGGAGAACGCCACCGGCGAGGCGAAGAGACCGAGCTGCGTGATGAAGGGGACGAAGTGGCGCACGTCGCGGTACTTCACGTACAGCGCAGCGAACCAGAGTCCGAGACCGATCGTGAAGACGATGCCCAGCGCCGCGAAGAACGGCACGGCCACGATGCGCGCGGAGGGCACCATGCGGTACGCGCCCATGATGGCCAGGAGGAAGAGAAAGGAGACGAGGAAGTCGAGGAAGGCCACCGCGATCGAAGACAGCGGCAGGAGCAGCCGCGGGAAGTAGATCTTCGTGACCATGTAGCCGTTGCCGACGACGGAGTTCGCCGTCTCGGCGAACGCGGTGGCGAAGAACTGCCACGGGAGGAGCGCGGTGAAGATCAGCACCGGATACGGAACGCCTTCCGAGGGGAGCTTGGCCAGCTTGCCGAAGACGAAGGTGAAGATGACCATCGTCAGGAACGGACGGATGAACGCCCACCCCGCGCCGATGTAGGTCTGCTTGTAGCGGATGGAGATGTCGCGCCAGGCCAGGAAGCGGAGGAGATCGCGGTACTCCCACACCTCGCGCAGGTTCAGTTGCGCCAGTCCGGTGCGGCGTTTGATGACGGTATGCATCTGTCGGGCGCATGGTACACGGCTGTGGAACAATGATCGGCGGTGCTGCGCTCGCTGATCCGCCGGGTGACGTCGCTGCGGTTGCGGAACGATCTTCGTCTCCGTCTGCGCCGCCATCCCATCGAGCTGCGCGAGCGCTATCCCGACCTCGGCGCGGTCCCGCTGCGCCGCGGCGCCGTGGTCTTCGACGTCGGCGCGAACGTCGGCTACTTCAGCGAATGCGCGCTGGCCTGGCAGCCGTGGCTCGAACTGCACGCGTTCGAGCCGATCCCCGCCGCCTGCGCCACGCTCGAGGAACGCCTCTCCCTCTACGGCGGCATCACGGTCAACCGCACGGCCCTCGGCGCCACCCGCGAGGAGCGCGACTTTCACGTGAGCCGCTTCGACGAGGCCAGCTCGTTCCTCGAGAACGGCGAACTGCTGCGCAGGGGCGTCTACGGCATCGACTTCTCGGTCGCGGAGACGATCCGCGTGCGCGTCGACACGCTCGCGCACTACGTCCGCGAGCACAACATCGAGCGCATCGACCTGCTCAAGCTCGACGTGCAGGGCTTCGAGCTGGAAGTGCTGAAAGGCGCGGAGCCGGTGCTCGACCGCATCGAGGCGATCTACTGCGAGGCGCAGTTCCGCGAGCTGTATCGCGGCGCGCCGCTGGCGCCGGACCTCTTCGCCTGGCTGCACGCGCGTGGCTTCACGTTGCTGCGCATGACCCAGTTCCGCGCGGACGACGGCGGGCAGCTCATGGAGTGCGACATGCTCTTCATCGCGCGGCGCGATCGACGATCGCATCGAGCCGCTGACTGAAGCGTTCGAACGAGAAGTGCTCGAGCCGCGCGGGGATTTCTCTTCGCGCGTCGCCGAGGACTTCGACGATGGCGCGCTCGATCTCCGCGGGGTTGGACGGATCGACGAGCAGACCGAGGGCGCCGTCGAGGAGGGCCTCGCGTCCGCCATCGAGCTTGCTGCCGATGACCGGGACGCCCGAGGCGAGGGCCTCGAGGAAAACGTAGCCGAAGCCTTCACCGCGGCTGGGCATCACGTAGACGTCGGCCAGCGCGTAGAGGTCGGCCTTGTCTTCGTCGGGAAAGAGTCCGGTGAAGATCACGCGATCGGCGAGGTCACACTGCACCACCTTCCGCTGCAGCCGCGGAAAGTCGTTGCCGCCGCCGGCGATCATGTAGACGACGTCGTCGGGGAGCTGGCCGAGGATCTCGATCACTTCGTCGAAACCCTTGTAGCGCTCTTCGGCGGCGAGGCGGCCGACCGTGAGCAGCACGCGCTTGCCCGCGAGTTTGTAGCGCTCGATCAGGTCTGCGCGCTTCGGGCGGATGCCGTACTGCTCCGCGTGAATCGCGTTCGGCAGCAGATGCGTCGGGCCGGCGTAGTGCGACCAGGCCAGGAGGCGGCGCAGCGTGATGTCGCTGATGGAGACGACGGCCGCGGCGCGATGCAGGAGCTTCGGCATGCGGATCGGCTTCCACGCCTCGATGCCGTAGACGAAGAGGATCGGATGCTTGGCCAGCGTGCACGCCACGGGGAGCAGGTTCACGTGGCCGCAGATGACGAGGTCCACCTTGCCGCGCACTCGGGCCAGCGCGCGCAGGTAATGCACGGAGCCTCTGGCCGCGTCGGAGAAGAAGGTGATCTTCGGCGGAATGGTGCCCGGACCGGTGCGCATCACGCGCGGAATGACCAGCACTTCCTCGACGTCCGGCCGCGCCGCCAGCGCCTCGGCCAGGTCGCGGTTGTACAGCGCGATGCCGCCATGGCCGCCGTACGCGTCGGTGCAGAGGAGGAGGACTTTCAGGGCTCGCAGTTTATCCGGCTTCTCAGGCTTGCCAGTTTATCCCGCGCGTAGACGCGGGATCTCCGGTGCACCTGCATCGCTTGTGGCTCGAGCGCCGTAAGTGCACCCGAGCTCCCGCGTCTACGCGCGGGATGAACTGCGAAGGGACGAACGAAACGCCTGATACATCAGCACCGTCCAGAGTGCACTCTCGTGATTCGCGCCGGTCAGATGCGCGCGCCACAGCTCGCGGATCCGCGCCGCCTCGAACGGCTCGCCGACATCGCTCAGCAACGATTCCGCCCAATCGCGCAGCGGCCCGCGCAGCCACGCCGCGAGCGGGAGGCCGAAGCCCTGCTTCTCGCGGTCGACGAGTGTCTCGGGGAGATAGCGTTTCAGCAGCCGGCGGAGGAGCCACTTGCCGCGGTCGTCGCGGATCTTCATCGACAGCGGCAGCGACCACGCCAGCTCGACGACGCGGTGGTCGAGGAACGGCGTGCGCGCCTCGAGGCTGACGGCCATCGAGGCGCGGTCGACTTTCACGAGGATGTCGTCGGGGAGATAGGTCGTGAAGTCGAGGAACATCATCTGCTCGGTCGGATCGTCGAGGCGCGGCAGTGGACGGGCGAGTGGCGCGACGCCGTTCAGGTCGAGCAGCATGCTGCGGTGATAGGTGGCGATCGGATCGTCCTCGACGAGCGCCTGCCCGAGGGAGCGCGTGCGCTGCAGCGCGCGCAGAACGCGGCCGGTGGCGCCGCGCGCGAATCGCGGCACGGCGCGCACGCGGCGCTGCAGGCGGCGGCCGAGGAAGTGATGGTGATAGCCGGCGAAGAGCTCGTCGCCGCCATCGCCGGAGAGCGCCACCGTGGCGGATTGCCGCGCCAGCCTCGACACGAGATACGTGGGCAGCGCTGACGAGTCGGCGAACGGCTCGTCGAAAATCTTCGCCAGTTGCGGGACGAGTTGCAGTGCCTCATCGACGCTCACCACCATCTCGTCGTGGCGCGAGCCGAGGTGGCTTGCCACTTCGCGTCCGAAACGCGACTCGTCGAAGCGCGGGTCTTCGAAGCCGATGGTGAAGGTGTGGATCGGTCCCGACGCGTTTCGCTGCATGAGCGCGGCGATGAGGCTGGAGTCGACGCCGCCGGAGAGGAAGACGCCCAGCGGGACGTCGGCGATCATGCGCAGCGCGACGGAGTCGCCGAGGAGGTCGTCGAGCGCCTGCAGCGCTTCGTCCTCGGAGCCGGCGAAGCGATTGCTCGCGCAGCGCTCCGCGACGAGCAGCGGGTCCCAGTACCTGGTCTCGTTCGTGGAGTCGCGGGCGATGGTCAGGATCGTTCCCGGCATCAGCTTCTTCACGCCTTTGTAGATCGACCACGGCGCGGGGACGTAGCGGTAGCGCGCGTAGAGCGCGGCCGCCGTCGGATCGATGACCTGCTCGACGTCGAGCGCGTGGAGCTCCGAGGCGAACTGCACGCCCTGCGGCGTGAGCGCGTAGCAGAGCGGCTTCACGCCGGCGCGGTCGCGGACCAGCGAGAGCGTGCGCTCCTGTTCGTCCCACAACGCGAACGCGAACATGCCGATGGTCTCGCCCACCGCTTTTTCGAGGCCCCATTCCTCGATGCACGCCAGCAGCACCTCGGTGTCCGAGTGCCCGCGCCACTCCCGCCGCGGCAGCCTCGCGCGCAGCCGCTCGAAGTTGAAGATCTCGCCGTTGAACACCAGCACGTAGCGGCCGCTCGCGGAGTGCATCGGCTGCGCACCCGCCTCGGAGAGATCGACGATGGCCAGTCTGCGGAAGCCGAGGGAGACGCCGGCGTCGTTCGTGTAGGTGCCGGAGGAGTCGGGGCCGCGGTGCGCGAGGCGATCCGCCATCGCCGTGGCGTCATGGCGGCCGCCCTCGAAGTCCCAGATCCCCGCGATGCCGCACACCGCCGCGATTATAGGAGTGCGGCGGCGAAGCCGCCGCTTTGGGAAGCGTGCAACGGTGCGGTGAGGTGCACCCTTACCAAAGGGGCGGCTGGTCGCCGCCGCACTCCTAGAGTGCGCTCCACACGTGTCGCGCCCAGCTGCGCATGCGTGTGCTCGTCCCGTCGGGCGGCAGATCCATCCACTCCCGCATCGGGACGAAGAAGCCGGTCTTCGGGCGATTGCGCAGCCACTCCGGCAGGCGCGAGGCGAGCATCTGCTTGCACGCGCGTCCGTTGTCGAGCAGCAGCGGCGCGATCTGGCGGAGCAGCGCGGCGTCGACGAACGGCGTGCGCACTTCGACCGAGTGGGCCATGCTGGCCCAGTCGGTGTCGCGCAGCAGCTGATTGCGCATGTAGAGCGACGATTCGAGCGCGGCCACGCGTCCGAACGGCGTCTCCGGGTCGGGCTCCATGGCGCGGCCGATGAGCTCGAGGATACGCAGGCGCTCGAGTCCTTCGCGCGCGGTGTCGTGTCCGAGGATCGACGGGAGCTCGTGCGGGAGAAAGAGGCCGCGCTGCAGGAACCAGGCGCCGGGATACGTGCGGCCCATCGTGGCGATGAGCGGCGCCTTCGGGTGGCGTTGCACCAGCGGCACGAGCGACGCGAACGGCGAGCGGGCGATGCGGGTGATCTTCGGCACGCGCGCGAACGACGGGTAGCCGCCGAACAGCTCGTCCCCGCCGACGCCGGAGAGCGCGACCTTCACTCCCGCCTCGTGGACGGCCTTGCTGATGAACCAGGTGTTCACGCCGTCGATGGTCGGCTGGTCCATGGCCGCGAAGATGCGCGGCAGGTCGCGATGGAACTCCTCGCGCGTGACGACGCGCGTGATGTGGCGCGTGCCCGTCTCGCGCGCGAAGCGCTCCGCGAGCGGCGCCTCGTCGCCGGCGTGGCCGCGGAACTCCTCGAACGCCAGCGTGAACGTGTGCAGCGACGTGTGCTCCGCCGCGATCGCGGTCAGCGCCGACGAGTCGATGCCCGCGGAGAGGAACACGCCCACCGGCACGTCGGAGACGAGGTGATGCACGACCGACTCCTCGAGCCGCTCCTGAAACGCGATCTCCGGCTGCGTGAGCCCGACCACGCCCCGTTGCATCCGCGCGCGCCGCAGCACCTCGGCCACATTGAAGTGCGCGTGCGTGGCGACGCGTCCGCGCTCCGGCTCGACGTGGAAGGCCGTGCCGGCCTGCACGAGCTTGACCTCCTCGCGGATCGTGAACGGCTCCGGCACCGAGCCGGTGAGGAAGAAGCCGGCCGCGCCGGCGGGATCGATCGTGCGCGACACCGCGCCGCCGGCCAGCAGCGCCTTCACTTCCGAGGCGAGGCGGATGGTCCGGCCGTCATCGGCGAAGTAGAACGGTTTCAGCCCGTACGGGTCGCGCGCCACGAACATCCGTTTCGCGCGCGTGTCCCAGATCGCGAACGCGTACATGCCGCGCAGCAGCCCGAGCATCCGCTCGCCGTCGCGGCGATAGAGCCGCAGCAATACCTCGGTGTCCGTATGCGAGTGGAAGCGCGCGCCGCCGCGCTCGAGCGAGGCGCGCAGCTCGCGGTGGTTGTAGATCTCGCCGTTGAACGCGATGACCAGCTCGCGCTCGACGTCGAACATCGGCTGCGTTCCTTCGTCGGACAGATCGATGATGGCCAGGCGGCGCGAGCCGAGTCCCACGCGCCCGTCGGGCGAGATCCACGTGCCGCCGGCGTCGGGCCCGCGCGAGCGCATCGACTCGGTGATGGCGCTCAGCTCTTCACGATTCACCGGCGGTGCGGTGTCGCGGTACGCAAAGAGTGCCGTGATTCCGCACATGATGTGGGGCGGGCTTCAGCCCGCCGCCTCCGGAGGGCGGGCTGAAGCCCGTCCCACATTGCTCCGCCAGTAGCGCAGGATCAGCAGCAGGAAAAACGCCGCGCCGCCCGCGCTGTAGCCGAACCACTTCGTGGCCTGCGCCACCGTGAGGATGGCCGCCGTGGCGAAGAGCAGCGTCACCAGCCAGATCCAGAAGATCGCCTTGGCGGCGCTGCCGTAGCGGGAGATGAGGATGTGATGGATGTGGCGGCGGTCGGCGCTGAAGACGCGGCTGACGCGCGCGGGGAGCGACTCCGCCGTGCCGCCGAAGCGCTGCTTCATGACGATGAGCGTGTCAATGACCGGCAGCGCCAGGGCCACGATCGGGCCACCGATGAGCAGCGCCGTCGGCGACTTCGAAGGCTGCGCGATCGACGCCGCGGCGAGGAGCAGTCCGATGAACATGCTCCCGGTGTCGCCCATGAAGATCTTCGCCGGCGGCTTGTTCCACGGATAGAAGCCGGCCAGGCTGCCGGCGAGAGCGGTCATGACCACGAGTGACATCGGGTCGTCGCGCAGGATGCCGATGACCATGAAGGCCACGGCCGTGGTCAGCGCCACGACGGTGGCCAGCGAGTCCATGCCGTCGATGAAGTTCATGGCGTTGATCACGCCGACGATCCAGAGGATGGAGGCGATGATGCCGAGGGGGCCGAGGTGGAAGACCTCGCCGGCGATGGAGACGAGGTCGAAGCGGAAGCCGAAGAGCACCAGCACGACCGCGGCGCCGATCTGCACGACGAACTTCTTCGGCGCGTCGGCGCCGAGGACGTCGTCGTACACGCCGAGACCAACGATGAGGGAGCCGGCGGCGAGCAGGCCGAGGAGATAGGAGAGGTTGTCGCCGATCACCGCCGCGCCGCGGCCGTTCGCGGCCAGCATCAGGAGAGGGAAGCCGAAGCCGAAGATGATGGCCAGGCCGCCGAGCCGGGGCGTGGCGTCCTGATGCTGCTTGCGCTCGTTCGGGACGTCGACGAAGCCGATGTGCTCACTGGTGCGTTTGACGATGCCGGTCACGACGAATGCCGTCGCCAGACTCGAAATGAACAAAAGCACGAGCGGGACCACCGTTTCCGCCATCCGGGCGGAGGATACCAGCGAAGAGATGAGAGATGAGCGACGAGAGATGAGCGATGAGCGATGAACGTTCATCTCTCATCGTTCATCTCTCATCACTCGTCTCTCGCCTCGGATATCATGCGCCGCGATCGGAGGCACTCTCTGCATGGCTGAACTTCCCGGAATCGAGCGCGAGACCCTGGACGTCGACGTGGTCATCGTCGGCGCGGGGCCGGCCGGCCTGGCCGCCGCGTACAAGCTCGCGGAGCTGATTCGCATCCACAACGAATCGGACGCCGAGAAGAAACTGGAAGGCATCTCCATCGCCGTCCTGGAGAAGGGGAAGGAGATCGGGGCGCACGGCATCTCCGGCGCGGTCATGGATCCGCGCGGCATCGCCGAACTGATGCCCGACTGGCTCGAGCGCGGCTGCCCCATCGAGTCGCCCGTCACCACCGACGCGTTCTGGTACCTCACCGAGACGAAGAAGCTGCCGGCGCCGGTCATGCCGCCGCCGCTGCAGAACCACGGCAACTACGTGATCTCGCTGGGCGAGCTGACGCGCTGGCTGGCGCCGATCGTCGGCGAGATGGGGGTCGACCTCTTCCCCGAGTTCCCCGCCACGCGCGTGCTCGTCGAGGACGGCCGCGTCACCGGCGTGCGCACGGGCGACAAAGGGATCGACAAGAACGGGCAGCCGAAGCCGAACTTCGAGCCGGGCGTCGACGTCCGCGCGAAGCTGACCATTCTCGCGGAAGGTCCGCGCGGCACGCTGGCCAAGCAACTCGCGGGGATGTTCAACCTGTACGCGGGAAAGAACCCGCAGGTCTACTCGGTCGGCGTGAAGGAGCTGTGGCAGCTTCCGGACGACCGCTATCCCGCCGGCAGCGTGATCCACACGCTCGGCTATCCGCTGGACATGGACACGTTCGGCGGCGCCTTCATCTACGGGATGAAGGACCGCGTCGTCGACATCGGTCTCGTGGTCGGTCTCGACTACAAGAACCCGACGCTCGATCCTCACGACGAATTGCAGCGACTCAAGCTCCATCCCGCGGTGAAGGAGATCCTGCAGGGCGGCAAGATGATCGCGGCCGGCGCGAAGGCGATCCCAGAGGGCGGCTACTACTCGATGCCGCGGCTCTACGGCGACGGCTTCATGATCCTCGGCGACTCGGGCGGCTTCCTCAACGGCGCGCGGCTGAAGGGCATTCACCTCGCCATCAAGTCCGGCATCCTCGCCGCGGAGACGGCGTTCGCCGCGCTGCTGAACGAAGACACCACCTCCGCCACCACGAAGCAGTACGACGAGCTGTTCGAGGCGTCGTGGGCGAAGGAAGAGCTCTGGAAGCAGCGCAACTTCCATCAGGCCTTCAACTGGGGACAGATCGCCGGCATGCTCAACGCCGGCGCGGGGATGGTCACGGGCGGCCGCGGCTTCGGCATCTCGAACAAGCTGGAAGGGCACGCGGGCCACGAGAAGATGGTGCGCATCAAGCGCTACTTCGGCTCGGACGACCCGCATCCGCCGGCCAAGGTGAAGTACGACAACAACTACACGTTCGACAAAGTGACGAACGTCTACAACGGCGGCGTGATCCACGAGGAGAACCAGCCGGCGCATCTGCTGATCCTCGACACCGAGGTGTGCATCACGCGCTGCACGGAGGAGTACGGGAACCCGTGCTTCCACTTCTGCCCCGCGCAGGTGTACGAGCCGCAGCCGACCGCGGACGGGCGCGGACGCGTGCCGTTCCTCAACTTCACCAACTGCTTCCACTGCAAGACGTGCGACATCATGGATCCCTATCAGGTGATCACGTGGGTGCCGCCGGAAGGCGGGGGCGGTCCGGACTACAAGAAGTTGTAGCGTCCGCGTAACAACCGGATTCCGGCGGGCTACCGTTCCGTGACCGCGAATCGGCGGCATCGTCGCGTACCCTGCGACGCATGCCTCGAGCTCTGGCGGTCCTTCTGTTGCTTGCGGTCACCTCGTCCGCGCAATCGCAGAATGTCGACGTGCGGCTGGAGCCGCTGCCGCGCGGGACGTTCATCGTCGAATTGCAGCGGGCTCCCGGCGTAGCCGCCGCGGCGACGCTGGAGCGGTTTCGCCGCGACGTTCGCTCGACCTTTCCGAAGCGCGGGCTGCAATCGCTGAGCGCCGAGACCGCGATCCGCCACGAATACACCCGCGCGCTCCTCGCCGTCGCGATCGACGTGCCGGCGGAATCGGCCGACGCCATCCGCCGCCTGCCGTACGTGCGCGCGGTGCATCCCGATCGCGCCGTCACGGCGTATGCGACTCGCGCGGCCACGACGGCAGCCGCGATCGACGCCGCCGCGCGCGTGAATGCCGGCTCGCTCGGCACGCGCGGCGAAGGCATGCGCATCGGCGTGATCGACAGCGGCATCGACTACACCCATCCCGCCCTCGGCGGCTTCTTCGGACCGGGACACAAAGTCGCCGGCGGCTACGACTTCGCCAACGACGACGCCGATCCGATCGACGATGCCGGTCACGGCACGCACGTCGCCGGCATCATCGCCGCCGACTCGCCCGAGATCGCCGGCGTCGCACCGGCCGCGACGCTGTTCGCGTACAAGGTGCTCGACTATCGCGGCAGCGGATTCCAGAGCGACGTCATCGCGGCCATCGAGCGCTCCATCGACCCGAATCAGGACGGCAATCCCGCCGATCACCTCGACGTGATCAACATCAGCCTGGGCGGCCCGGGGAACGCGGACGATCTCGTCTCGCGCGCCGCCGACGCGGCCGCGGCGGCGGGAGTGATCGTCGTAGCGGCGGCCGGCAACGCCGGAGTGAACGGCTCGATCGGCAGTCCGGGCACGGCGCGCAGCGCGATCACCGTCGGCGCGGTCACCTCGTCCGAGACGGTCGCGGCGTTCAGCTCGCGCGGTCCCGCGGCCGGACTGCTCGGCTTCAAGCCGGACGTGGTAGCGCCCGGCGCCGGGATCGTTTCGACCTGGCTCGGCGGCGTCACCGCGACGTTCGACGGCACTTCGATGGCCGCGCCGCACGTGGCCGGAGCGGCGGCGCTGCTGCGCAAGCTGCATCCGTCGTGGACTCCCGCGGAGATCAAGAGCGCGCTCGTCACGACGACGGCTCGGGTCAATGACGCGCCGCTGGGTCGCGCGGCGGGACGCATCGACGCCGCGCGCGCCGACGCGGCCACGACGTTCGTCGACGGCGCCGGAGTCAGCTTCGGACTGGCCAGCGCGAAGAGCGGCATGTGGGAAGCGGTGCGCACGGTGTCGGTGACGAACCGGGCCGCGGTGGCGCGGACGTACGAGATCGCTCCGGCGAACGCTTTTCCCGGTGCGACACTCACCGCCACGCCGGCCACGCTGCAGCTCGCGCCGGGCGAAACGAAGTCGGTCGAACTGCGGCTCGTCCTCGATGCCTCCTCGCCGTTCCCCGGGCAGCCGCTCGTCGACGGGGACATCGAGTTCCGCGGCGACGCACCGTTCGCACTGCCGTGGTTCTTCGTGCGCGCCGCGCGGATCACCGTCGCGTACGACAAGCCGGCCATGGCCGTCGTCGCGCTGTCGGCCACTGAGGCGAGGACGCCCTTCCTCTACGACGTCGGCAAGGCGGAGATCTTCACGCAGCCGGACACGCAGTGGGACATCATGCTGCTGGCGTACGACCCCGACGCGACGCCGTCGGCGATGCGCCTGGCGTGGGCGGAGAACCGCGTGGCGTCGGGCGACAGCGTCGCCGTGCTGCGGAGCGCCGACACGACCGCGGAGGTGGGCTTCGAGGCGCGCGACAAGTTCAACACGCTCCTCTCCGAATCGCCGTCGATCAAGCGCTTCCGCGTGCTCCGTCTGCTGTACGGCAAGCGGCCCGGCCTCCTGGTCACGGTGAATCTGCCCGACGGCGTGCCGGACCTCTTCTCGTCGCTGGTGTCGTCCGCGTTTACGCTCTATTTCTTCGAGGGCTTCTTCGACGTGCAGCACGGCCGCGCCTACAACGTGCAGCACGAGCCGCTGGCGGGCGTGGCCGGCTCGAAGACGCTGAGCGCGGGACCGGCCTCCTACAAACGCATGAGCGCTCGGTTCCCGACGCCGAAGTTCGGGCCGAACGCGGTGTGGTCGTGCCTCACCACCGGAGTGGAGACGTCCACCGGCCGGCTGGGAGGACTCAGCGACTGCTCGCCCGTCGAGCTCGGGCCGTCGATGGTCGTCGAATACTTCACCACCGCGGAATCGGCGCAGGGAGTGTCGGGAATCGACTTCGACGCCGGGACCACCGCGCTGGGGATGCTGCGCGGAATCAACGGCGGGATTCTTTCGTGCTCCTGGACGAATCCGTCGGCCGTGGCCTATCGCATCTCCGACGGAGAGGAGATCACGCTCGGCACGTCGCCGCTCTACGCGTTCTCGTTTTTCGGGACGGCGCCGCACCGCTACATCGGCCACCCGCCGGGATTCACCGGACCGCTGGGTGAGTGGTATCGCTACACCACGGCCGACACGCCATGGGTGAGCTACGACGCCGCGGGCGTGCAGGTGGCGGCGGGCACGTACAGCAATCTGACCACCTGCGACGAAGGTCCGTGCGATCCGGGTCCGGCGCGGGAGCCGGGCGGCCGATATGTGGCCGGCCGCGACACGATGGAGGTGGCCGGACACGCCTCGCGTGGCGAAGTGGAGGTGCGCTTCGGCAGCGATCGGGCCGACCTCGAGGCGCCGACGCTCACCGCTCTGCGCGTGCTGAACGCGCAGGGACGCCTCACGGAGCGTCTGGAGCGGAACGGCAATGCGTCGCTATTCTTTGCCGCCGGCGATTACCACTACCCGCCGGCGGAACAGCGCAACGCCATGGGCTCGACGCGCGATCTGAAACGGGAGGCGACGCGCGTGTCGTTCCGCGCGCACGGCACCGCGACCTGGATTCCTCTGACGCCCGTCCATCTCGGCTCCGACCTCGGCGTGGTCCTGGATCTCCGCCGTTTCCCCGCCGGCGAGATGTATCGCGCCGATCTCTCCGCGGTCACCCGCGCCGGTGCCGACGCGGTCGACCTGCGCATCGAGATCGAAGACACGGCCGGCAACCGGACGACGTGGACGCAGTCACCGGCCATCATCGTCTCCGGCGACGGCACACCGCCGCCGCCACGCAAACGTCGCCCCTCGCGCCCCTGAATGTGGGGCGCGGCTTCAGCCCGCCCTCCTCGGTGGGGTCGGACGCGGTGCGCACGCTCGCGCGATATTCGATCGCGCTCATCCGCGACGCCACACCGCCGCCGCCACGGAAGCGCCGCCCCTCGCGTCCCTGAATGTGGGGCGCGGCTTCAGCCCGCCCTCCCCGTGGGGTCGGACGCCGTGCGCACGCACGCGCGATATTCGGTCGCGCTCTTCAACGACGGCACACCGCCGCCGCC
>DASUSL010000455.1:0-12586 GCA_036375135.1 Thermoanaerobaculia bacterium
GCAGGCGGGACGCCTGCGCAGGCAGCCGGCGGGACGCCGGCGCTCCACTGGGTGGCGTGGATGACGCCGTTGTGGGCGAGAAGGAACAGTCCAGCGGACCGCCGGCGTCCGCGCCGGCTGCCGTGGCGGCGTCCCGCCGCCACCCGGCCCGGAGCGCAGGCGGGACGCCTGCGCAGGCAGCCGGCGGGACGCCGGCGCTCCGCTGCGCGTTCAATCGCAGCTCCGGAGAATGAGGTTCGGGATCTCCATCCCCAGGATCACCACGACCGAGGCCAGCGAGAGGATCATGGCCGTCATCGACTGCCAGCGCGTGCGCTCGATGAGCGGGTCGAGGCTGGTGGCGGAGAAGCGCGTGCCGATGCGCCGCGCGATGAGCGCGGAGCCGAGTGCGACGGCGATGAACAGCGCGGCCGAGGCGTGCAGCCAGACCTTCGTTCCCTGCTGGCAGCTTTCCGGGGTGAGGAAGTAGCTCACGGTGAGATTCGTCAGCGCGGCCAGCGGGCCGGCGGCGAACGAGATCACGAGCCAGCGGTCGTGGCCGCGGAAGTCGGTCTTGAGCGGTCTCGGCTTCGACATGTCAGAGCCAGCGCGGCACCCAGTAGAGCACCACGTAAATCGGAATCCACGACAGCACGACGAAGTACCAGTAGAAAGAGTTCTCCGCGACGTCGACGAAGCGCCGCGGCTTGTCGCCGTGACGCGTGAACATCAGCACCGCCAGCACCAGCGAGTCCATGAGATCGGTGACGAGATGGATGGTGTGGAAGATGAGCAGCGTCCAGGTGGCCGAGCCGTAGGCGTTGCTGTCCCAGCTCACGTTCAGCCGCGTGAATTCGAAGCCGCGCACGACCACGAAGGCCACCGCGAACAGCACGGCGACGACGATCCAGCGCCGCGTCTTCGCCAGGTCCATGTCCTCCGCGGCGCGCTTGGTCATCTCGTTCGGCCAGAGGCTGACCAGCAGGATGAAGACGTTGATGGTCGGGAAGAGCAGGCCGGGGAGGGCGGTGTCGGGCGGCGGCCACGTCTCCTCGTTCCCCTGCAGATAGAAGTAGCTGGCGATGGCCAGCGCGAAGACGGTGCTCTCGATGGCGATGATCGTCATCGTCGCCCACCACATGATGCTGCGGCTGCCGAAGGCGTGATCGGGCAGCACGGAGGCGTCGATGGTCTGCCGCTGGATCATGCCGGCGCCTCACCCTCTTTCCTCGGCGTGGTCGGCCAGAACCAGCACGTCACGATGATGCCGGCGATCGGCAGTCCGATGACGAAGGCCCAGACGGTGAACAGGCCGCCGACGAACATGACCGCGGTCGCCACCGCGGCCAGGAACGGCCACGGCGTCGGCGTGGGCATGGTGTAGCGGTGGTCGGGCTCCGCGTCGAAGGTGCGCGTGATGAGGATTTCCTTCTCCGTCGTGGAGAGGCCGGTCACGACCGGCGCGTGCTCGGGCGCGTGCCACAGCGGCTCGTGTCCGCTCACGGTAGGAATGTTGACGAAGTTGTACTCGGGCGGCGGGGAGCTGGTGGCCCACTCCAGCGTCGGTCCGTCGAACGGATTCGAGCCGGCGACGGCGCCCTTCTTCCACGAGATCAGTCCGTTGAGGACGTAGACGATCACGCCGAGGCCGAGCACCAGCGCGCCGATGCTGGAGAGCGCGTTCAGCGGACCCCAGCCGGTCTCCGGGTGATACGTGTAGATGCGCCGCGTCATCCCGATCAGCCCGAGCTTGTGCATCGGGAAGAAGGTCAGGTTGAAGCCGATGAACATCAGCGCGAACGACACGTAGCCGGCGGTGTCGTTCTGCATCCGCCCGGTGATCTTCGGGAACCAGTAATAGAGGACGCCGAACAGCGGGAAGACGGCGCCGCCGATCAGCACGTAGTGCAGATGCGCGACGACGAACATGGTGTCGTGCACCTGCAGGTCGAGCGGAATGGAGGCGAGCATGACGCCGGTCAGTCCGCCGAGGACGAAGATGGCGATGAAGCCGAGGACGAAGAGGAACGGCGGCTTCCAGACCGGCCTGCCCATCCAGATCGTGGCGATCCAGCAGAAGATCTGGATGCCGCTCGGGATGGCGATGAGCATGCTGGCCGCGGTGAAGTAGCTCGAGCCGAGGGCCGGGATGCCGGTGGCGAACATGTGGTGCACCCACAGCCCGAAGCCGATGAAGCCCGTGGCCACCTGCGAGAGCACCATCGCGGTGTAGCCGAACACCTGCCGCCGCGTGAACGTGGTCACGATGTGCGACACCATCCCCAGCGCCGGCAGAAAGATGATGTAGACCTCGGGATGCCCGAAGAACCAGAACAGGTGCTGCCACAGCAGCGGATCGCCCCCCTCGGCCGGATTGAAAAAGTGCGTTCCGACGAGCCGGTCCGAGGCGAGGTAGAAGCTCGACGTCATGACCGCCGGCATGGCGAAGACGATCATGAACGAGGTGATCAGCATCGACCAGACGTAGAGCGGGAGGCGGTTCACCGACATCCCCGGCGCGCGCTGCTTGAGGATCGTGACGATCAGCTCGATGGCCACGGCGATGGCCGAGATCTCGGTGAAGTTGACGAGCTGCGCCCATACATCGACGCGTTTTCCCGGCGCGAACTCCGGGTTGGCCAGCGGCGGGTACGTGAACCAGCCGGTGTCGGGTCCGGTGTTCAGGAAGAACGCGGTGTAGAGAAGGATGCCTCCGAAGAGGAACATGAAGTAGGAGTAGGCGGTGAGGCGCGGGAAGGCCAGCGCGCGCGAGCCGAGGAGCAGCGGGACCATGTAGACGGCGATGGCCTCCATGATCGGGACGGCGAAGAGGAACATCATCGTCACGCCGTGCATGGTGAAGATCTGGTTGTACTGATCGGCGGAGAGGAAGGTGTTGTCGGGCCGCGAGAGCTGCATGCGCATCAGCGCCGCGAGGATGCCGCCCAGGCCGAACCAGATGAAGGCGGTGACGACGAAGCGCTTGCCGAGGATCTTGTGGTCGACCTGCATGAAGAAGCGGAACGGCCCCTTCGCGGGCGACCACGTCTTCTCGAGCTGTTCGTGCAGGATCTCGTCGCCGGGGAGTGAGTAGGGAGAGTGCTTCGTCCCCTCTTTCTTGAAGTGCTCCTCGAGCGGCTTCGCGCTCGCGACGTGCGCCCCGTGCTCGCTCACGCCCTCGCTCATTTCAGGCTCTCCAGATACGAGATGAGCGGCTCGAGCTCGCCCTGTTCGAGAGTCATGGAGGGCATCTGGCTGCCGGGCTTGAGATGCTGCGCGTCGAGGATCCAGCCGCCGAGGAAGCCGCGGCGGTTGGGGAACGTGCCGGCGGCGATGGAGCGGCGCGAGCCGAAGTGCGTGAGGTCAGGACCGGTCTTGCCGTTCGCCGGCGTGCCCTGAATGGTGTGGCAGAGGGGGCAGGGCGAATTCATGAAGACTTCCTGTCCCTTGCGCTGCGTGTGCGTGGAGGGGATGCGCGACGGCTGGCGGTTCGCCTCGACCCACTTCGCGTATTCGGGGAACGGCAGCGCGGTGACCCAGAACGACATGTTGGCGTGCTGGTAGCCGCAGAACTCGGCGCACTGGCCGCGGTAGACGCCCGGCTTGTCCGCCTGGAAGGTGAAGGTGGATGGCGGCTTGCCGGGGATCATGTCGCGTTTGCCGTGGAGGCTCGGGACCCAGAAGCTGTGAATGACGTCGCTCGAGCGGAGATGCACGGTCACGGGATGGCCGACGGGGATGACGATCTCGTTGGCGGTCGTGAAGCGTTTGCTCTTGTCGCGATCGTCGTAATCGATCTGCCACCACCACTGCTTGGCGGTGACGGCGATCTGGATGGCGCGGTCGGGCACGGAGGCGATGCCGCGCGTGGTGAAGATCGACGCGGTGAGGAGCGCGAAGAGGGTGAGCACGGTCAGCCCCGTCGCGGCGATGACGGCGTTGCGCACGCGCGGCGAGGCGGCGTTGGGGACGATCTCCGGACGCCGGCGCAGGAGCGCGGCGATGGTGAAGAGCATGACCAGCAGCCACACCACGGCCGCGGTGATGAGGAAGACGTCCCACAGGCGCGCGATCTGTTCGGCCTGCGGGCCGGCCGGCTCGAGCGCGGACTGGATGCCTCTCATTGCGCCGGCGCCGCCTCCCGTTCCAGCTTCAGGTCGGGCAGCGCCTGCTCCTGCTTGCGCACCTGCATGTTGTCCTGGCGTCCGCCGGCCGCGTCCTTCGGCACGTTGCCGCTGAGCGAATGCACGTACGCGACGAGCTGCCAGACCTGGTACTCGGGGATCTTGCCGCGGAAGGAGGGCATGCCGTTCGGACGTCCTTCCACGATGGTGGCGAAGATCTGTTCCGGATCGCTGCCGTAGCGCCAGCGGTCGTCCATGAGCGGCGGACCCATGCCGCCGCCGCCGTTCGCGTGGCACCCCTGGCAGTTGTACCAGGTGAAGAGTCGCTTCCCCTCGGAGATGGCGAAGGCGTTGTAGCCGTACGGATTGTCGACTTTGACGTCGGCCGTGTACGGGCCGGGAACGAGCGTGGTCAGGCGCTCGGTGTTGCGGCGTCCGGCGGCGGAAGGCATCTCGCGGAAGCGGCGCTCCTCGCGCTCGCAGGCGAGGAGCAGCAGCGCGACGAGCGCCAGACGTAGGGCAGGCTTCAGCCTGCCCGCGAGGCCGCCCACCCACGGGAGGGGCAGGCTGAAGCCTGCCCTACGTTTGCGCGTCATACGCCGTCCTCCTCGTCCAGGCGAGGGACGCCGTAGTCGCGGAGGATCGCAGCGATTTCGCGGCTGCGTTTCTCGATGATGCGATCGAGCCTGTCGCGCAGTGCGGTGTCCTCGCGGCGCACGGCCATGGAGATGTCGAAGACGAACGGGAGGAAGGGAAGGTCGATCTCCGGCGTGAACGGCGTGACCGCGAGCGGCACGCTGCTCTGCTTCGCGAACCAGCCGGCGGTGGGGCCCCAGACGGCGCTCAGGTCGACTTCCTTTTTCGCGACGGCGTCGACGATGCGGCGCGTGGGACTCTCCTGCGAGTAGTCGCCGTAGACGCTGTAGCCGACGACGTTGCGCGTCATGCCGCGATTCGCCAGCGCGTGCGCGGGAGGGGAGCTGGCGTAGTCGTCGCCGATCATCTGCACGCCGATCTTCAGTTTGCGCAAGCGCGGATCGTCGAGGGAGGTGATGCCGAGCCTGCGGTCTTTGCGCGTGACGAAGACGTAGCCGGAGCGGTAGTAGGGCCGCGTGGTCAGCGCCATCTCGAAGCTCGAGGGGACGCCCATGATCACGTCGCATTTCTTCGCGCCGAGGGTGTTGCGCACGAAGCCGCGGCGCTGCGCGTGCCAGTAGTAGGTGACGGTTTTGCCGAGGTCGCGCGCCACCAGCTCGGCGAGCTTGTTCTCGAAGCCTTCTTTTCTTTGATTGGAGAAGGGGAGGTTGTTGGGATCCGAGCAGACCCGCAGCTCCGATGCGGAAAGCGAGAAGGCAAACAAGAGGAGCGCCGCCGTCCCGGCGGCTGCCCGGGCGGCGTCTCGCCGCCCGGCGCAGGCGGGACGCCTGCGCGGCAGCCGGCGCGGACGCCGGCGGTCCGCTCTATAGACCGAAGACATAGAGCATGCCTCCTCGCGTGGTGGCGTGTTTGAGATCGGTCATGGCGTTGACGAAGCCGAGGGCGCCGGAGGCGTCGCGCGGGTCGAGGTCGCCGGAGACGATCGCGCCGGCCCAGCCGCCCACGCCGGCCACGAAGGCGATGTACTGCTTGCCGTCCGGGCCGAGGTAGGTCATCGGCGGGGCGATCACCCCGGAGCCGACCTTGAACTTCCAGCGCTCCGCGCCCGTGCGCGCGTCGATGGCCTTGGCCCAGCCGTCCATCGTGCCGTAGAAGACGAGGTCCCCGGCCGTGGCCAGCGCGCCGCTCCAGACGGGGAACGTCTCGCGGATCTTCCAGCGCGCCCGCTTGCCGGTGATGTCCCACCCCGTGACCTCGCCGCGATGGCCGCCGGGGCCGGCGTACATCTTGACGTTCGCGCCGACGAACGGTGTGCCGGCGATGTAGTTCGCCTCCATCCCCTCGAAGTCCATGCAGAGGTTCTGGTGCGTGATGTAGAGCAGTCCCGTGCGCGGCGAGTAGGCGGACGGCTGCCAGTCCTTCGCGCCCGGCGCGGCGGGGCAGATGTTGCGGATCACGCGTCCGACCTTCGGCTCCTTCGACTTGTTCTCGATCAGGCGCCCGGTCTTCAGATCGACGCCGTGGCTGGAGTTCACGTAGCCGAACGGCGTCGCGGACAGGACCTCGCCGGTGAGGCGGTCCATCACGTAGATGTAGCCGTTGCGCTCGGGGCGCACGAGCACCTTGCGCATGCGGCCGCCGACGTTCAGGTCGAGGAGGATCGACTCGTTGACGGTGTCGTAGTCGTAG
Organism: Thermoanaerobaculia bacterium; assembly: GCA_036375135.1. Classification (GTDB taxonomy): domain Bacteria; phylum Acidobacteriota; class Thermoanaerobaculia; order Gp7-AA8; family Gp7-AA8; genus QHVT01. Next base: position 6,390 of record DASUSL010000455.1, read on the forward strand.
AGATCGTGCGGCGTGACCTGATAGGCCCAGCGCGCCTCGCCGGTGTCGGCGTCGCGCGCGAAGAGCACGGAGGTCCACTTGTTGTCGCCGGGGCGCTGCTCCGGATTCCACGGGCCGGGGTTGCCGGTGCCGTAGTAGACGAGGTTCGTCTCCGGGTCGTAGGAGATCCAGCCCCAGACCGTGCCGCCGCCGGTCTTCCAGGCGTCGGGCGGCCACGTTTTCACGCCGAGGTCTTTGCCCTGGTCCATCGGGTAGAACGGCTTGAAGCCCGGGCCGATGAGGACGTCCTTGTCGGGGCCGGTGCTGTAGGCGCGCCAGACGATCCTGCCGGTGTCGAGGTCGAGGGCGGTGATCCAGCCGCGCACGCCCATCTCGCCGCCGCTGTTGCCGACGAGCACTTTGTCTTTGACGATGAGCGGCGCCATGGTCATCGTCTCGCCCTTGTTCACGTCGCCGAGCTTCGTGTTCCACAGCTCCGCGCCGGTGGCGGCGTCGAGGGCGATGGTGTGGTTGTCGAGCGTGTTCAGGACGATCCTGCCGTTCGAGTAGGCGAGGCCGCGGTTGACGACGTCGCAGCAGGCCACGCCCTGCGCGGCGGGGTCGGGGTTGGGGCGATAGACCCAGCGCGTGGCGCCCCCCGGCTCGCGCAGGTTCAGCGCGTAGACGATGTTCGGGAACGGCGTGACGAGGTACATCGTGTCGCCGACGACGAGCGGCGGCGCCTCGTGGCCCGCCACCATGCCGGTGGAGAAGGTGGTCACCGCCTTGAGCTGGTCGATGTTCGAGAGGTTGATCTGGCGCAGGCCGCTGTAGCGCGTGTTCGCGTAGTCCTTCTGCGTGATCAGCCACTGGCCGTCTTCGACGGCGGAGGCGCTGAAGGCGGGGATCTGCGCCTTGCCGGTTGCCGGCGCGGACTCCACGCCCTCGGCGGGCTTCGGCTGCTGCGGCATGTCGCACGACAGCGCGAGAATCGTGAGTACGGCGAGGATCGCCCGTTTATCGCAGTGCATGAATCGTCACCTGGTTCGCGCCGGGGATGGGGACGAGCAGACGGTGGCGTTTCGTGTCGTATCCGAGGTCGGCCGGTGCGTCGATGCCGGTGAGGATCGGCTCGAACCGCGCGCCGGGCGTGCCGCGATAGATTCCTTCGCCGAGCCAGCTCGAGACGACGAGCGTGCCGTCCTCGAGACGGACCAGGCCGTCGAGCTGGCCGCGGGGGAGTTTGGCGACGGTGCGGGGCACGCGGTCGCGGGCTGAAGCCCGCGCCACATTGAGCGAGTAGATCTCGCGCGGGCCGAAGGTCACCACCCACAAGCGCCCGTCGACCCATTCCAGTCCATTCGGATGTTTCAGTTCGGGACCCGAGGCGATCTTCTCGGCGCGGTCGCCGCTGATCTTCCAGATCGCGTCGGTGCCGGTGCGGGCGAAGGTGTGACCTTCCGCCACGCGCAAACCGGTGTCGGAGACGTAGACGTTCCTGCCGTCGGAGACGATGTCGTTGATCAGCGTCGCGCCGGGAAGCTCGACTTCGCCGAGCGGCCTGCCGGTGCGGCGGTCGAATTTGCGCACGCCGAGGATGTCGCTGACGTAGAGCGTGTCGCCAGCGATGCCCATCCCTTTGGGCGCGTCGAGTCCCGCCTCGATCCACTTCAGCGTCACGAACATCGTCTTCGCGTCGACGCGGGTGATGAAGCCGTTGTTATCGACGGTCTGCAGGCCGCCATTGAGGTTGCTGATGAAGTAGACGTCCTGCTGCGCGTCGTAGAGCACCGACTCGGGACCGCGCAGCCGCGTGATGACCGCGTTCGCGTGCGGGGCGCGCTGGCGCATGGGCGGCGGCACGTCGAGATGGTGGGAGGTACCTTGAAGAGTCTTCTGCGCCTGCCGGTTGGAAGGGCAGCCGGCGAGCAGCGGAATCAGGAACAGCGTGAAGGCGATCGTTTTCGTCACACGCAACTCGGACGGCAGCCGCGTTGCACATTTCAGACCAGTCAACGCAGCGTTCGCATGGAAATCGAATAGCGCAACGCCTTCGTCGGCGGGATGGAGTGCTGCCACTTCGTGCGCGCCGCGCCGCCGAGGATGTAGAGGGAGCGCGGCTCGAGCGGCAGCTTGATCACTTCGTAGTCGTCCGCGACCTTGCGGCGGAACTTCATGATGCACGGCGCGAGCAGCGAGATGCCGATCACCGGCGTGCCGAACATCGGCGCGTCGCGGTGCCAGCCAATGGTCGCGCCGGCGGGATAGCGCGCCACGAGGAACTGCTGCAGCGACTCCGGCGCGATCCCCGCCGCCGCGGCGCAGCGGTCGGCCAGCGCGCGCAGCCGCGGCGAGGGAGGCGTGGTGGGATGCACCTTCCACCCTTCATAGTCGTAGTCCCAGCCGAAGTGGATGACCGTGCGCCGCGCCACCTGCCCGCGCATGCGCACTTCGTGGAACGGATAGGTTTCGATCTCGGCGAGGAGCTCGCGTTCTTCGTCTTCGGGGAGAAAGTCCGCGTGGTAGGTGAGTCCGTCGATCATCGCTGTCATCCCGGGCCGCGCAGACGGCGAAGGATCCCCTGCTGAAACGCACGAGTCGCGCCTGGCCGCAGGGGGTCCGTCGCCGTCACGCGGCTCAGGATGACAGGTCGTTCTTGCGGAAGGGGAGCACCTCGGCGCGCCGCTTCTCGTCCGCCGTCTCCTGCATCGACTTGAGCGCGGCGGAGATCAGGTCGCCGAGAACGTCGATGTCGAACGGCTTGCGGAGGATCGAGTGCACCACCGAGCCGTCGAGGCGGCGCAGTGCCGCGGTGTCGCCGGCGCTGATGACGATGATGGCCGGCCGCTCGCCGCGGTTCTTGAGGTAGTCGACCAGGGCGTAGCCGTCGACGTTGGGCATCATCAGGTCGAGGACCACGACGTCGTAATGCTGCGCCTCGATCTTGGCGATCGCCTCGGCACCATCGCGCGCCACATCCACCGGATGCCCGGCACGCTCGACGATCTTCGCGACCAGCGCGCGGATCGGTGGCTCATCATCGACTACCAGTACCCGCCCGGTCGGACCCATTGCCAGCCGTGCTAAGCAATAATGATGCCCTCGGGCTCGTCTGCTTCGTCTTTCTTTCCCGCCCTGGCCTGCAGATGGTTGATGGCCGCGACGAGGATCGTCCCGCCGATGATGTTGCCGATCAGCGTCGGCACGAAGAAGTCGCCGAAGAACTTCGCCAGCGAGTGATGGCCGGTGAGGACGAGGAACATCCCGTCGACCGTCCCGGCGACGATGTGCGGAAAGTGCGCCGCGCCGATGATCCAGGTGAGGAGGAAGATCACCGCCACGTGCGCCGTCTGCGCGTGTGGCAGCAGCCAGACCACCATCGCGATCAGCCAGCCGGCGAAGATGCCCTTCACCACGGCTTTGGCGAAGGTCAGCGCGTGCGCCTCCTCGGCCACTTTGATGAGCGACGCGTACGTTTCCGCGTCGACGACGTCCAGTTTCGCGAGCGCCAGCGCGAAGAGGACCGCCCCGACCACGTTCGTCGCCAGCACCACGCCCCAGACGCGCATCACGCCGCCAAGGACGCGCTTGCCGGAGAAGAGCGGCATGGTCACGGTGAGCGTGTTCTCGGTGAAGAGCTGCTGCTGGCCGAGGATCACGATCACGAAGCCGATCGGATAGCCGAGGGCGTAGATCAGCGGCGCCCACTTCGCGTCGTGCGGCAGATGCGAATGCAGCAGCGCCGTCACCAGGAAGGAGAAGCCCATGGCCAGTCCCGCGCCGAGGCCCGACCAGGCCAGGGCCGGCGTCGGTTTCTCCAGCTCGGTCATCCCTTCTTCGTAGATGACCCCGTGAATGACCTCGCTGCTCGGCGGAGTGCGCTCTTCGATCTCTCGTTCTTCGCTCGGGTCCATGCGGGTGGCAGCGGCGTGCAAAGGATGGACCGTCGCGCTTGCATCGCGTGCAAAGGGCGCGCATCGTGAATGTCATGCGCCACCTTCTGTTCGCCCTGCTGCTCCCCGTCAGCGTCCTCGCGTCCACGCGCCCCGTCGTCACGAGCTACGCACCGGCGCAGTTCGTCGTGGCCAGCGGCGAGCGCTTCATGACCATCGAAGGGACGAACTTCATGTCGGGCGAGCACAACCCGACCGTCGTCTTCACCGGGCCGACCGCCCCGATGGAGATCGTGCCGAGCTCGATGTCGCCGACCGCGACGGGGATGCGCATCCAGGTGTGGGTGCCGCAGGAGATCCTCAACCAGATCGGCCGCTACCGCGTCGCGGTCTGGAACGCCGTCCACGGCGAGTCCGACCCGTTCTGGATCGACGTCACCGGCGACTCGAACATCATCATTTATATCCCGCCCTACATTTCCATCGAGGCCACCGGCCCGTCCGGCGCGCTGGTGACGTACGAGGCTTCGGCCCAGAGCACGACCGGCGCGCCGGTCACCTTCGGTTGCATGCCCGCCTCGGGGACGACGTTCGCCGTGGGCCAGCACTCCGTCACCTGCACCGGCAGCACCTCCGACGGCGCGTCGCGCAGCGTGTCGTTCCCCGTCTCCATCTACGACCGCACGCCGCCCGTGCTGACGGTCCCGCAGGACATCGTCGTGGACGCCATCGAGCGCGATGGCGCGGTCGTGGAGTACGAGACCTCCGCGGTCGACACGGTCGACACGGACGTGCCGGTGAACTGCTCGCACCCCTCGGGGACGTCGTTCCCGATCCGCACCATCGAGGTGCGCTGCAGCGCGACGGACGACAGCTACAACACCTCGATCCGCAGCTTCCTCGTGACCGTGACGGACAACGCCTTTCCGACGCTGATGCTCCCGACCGACGTCGTCGTCGACGCGACGTCGTGGAGCGGCGCGATCGTGACGTACACCGCCACGGCCAGGGATTACGCCGAGCGCCCGCTCACTCCCGAATGCGCTCCCGCCTCGGGGACGCTCTTCCCGATCGGCATCTCCACCGCCACCTGCTCGGCCACCGACGACTTCGATCGCATCTCGTACGGTACGTTCCGCGTGACCGTCAATCCATACGATGGCGAGCCCGATCCGGTGGAGCCGGCGCCGACGGTGGTCGTGCCGCAGGACTTCGCGGTCGAGGCGCCGGACACGCAGGGCACGATCGTGACGTTCACCGCGACGGCGTTCGACTACGCGAACCGCGCACTCACCGTCACCTGCAACCCCGCCTCCGGAACGCTCTTCCCGGTCGGCACCACGTCCGTGAACTGCAGCGCGACCGACGACCGCAACCGGACCGCGTCGGCCGCGTTCCAGGTCTTCGTCTCCGAGCCGGTGAACCGCGACCTGCCTGTCCTCGAACTGCCGCTCGACATCACCGTCCAGGCGACGGACAGCTCGGGCGCGGCCGTGACTTACCACGCCACCGCCAGCGACGCGGATCGCCGTCCCCTCGAGATCACCTGTGCGCCGGAGTCGGGCTCGCTCTTCCCGGTCGGCACCACGACCGTGAACTGCAGCGCCACCGACGATCAGGACCGGACGGTCACGGGCTCGTTCACGGTGACGGTGACCGCGCCGTCGGACGCCACGCCGCCGGTGCTCACGCTTCCCGCGAACGTCACCGTCGAGGCGGAAACGGCGAACGGCACCGCGGTGACGTTCGCCGCCGGCGCGCACGACGCGCAGGACGGCGCGCTGCCGGTGACGTGCATGCCGGCCTCCGGCTCCACGTTCCCCCTCGGCACGACGACCGTGACCTGCAGCGCCACCAACTCGCGCAACGCGACGGCCACCGGCACGTTCGAGGTGCGCGTGGTCGACACGACGCCGCCGGCCATCATCTCGATCACCGCGACGCCGAACCGCCTCTGGCCGGTGAACCGGCGCATGATCAACGTCAACGTGAGCGTGAACGCCGTCGACGACGCCGATGCCACGCTCAGCGCGCGCGTCATCAGCGTGGCCGTCTCCGAGTCCGTGAGCGATACCGACTGGCGCATCGTGAACGACCTGACGGTGGCTCTCCGCGCCGCCCGCAACGGCCAGGAGCAGCCGCGCGTCTACACGATCGCGGTGGAAGTCTCCGACTCGAGCGGCAACATCGCCATCGGCACGGTGGACGTGATCGTGCCGCACGACGGCGCCGACGCCGGCACGACGCAGCCGCCGACACGGAGGCGATCGGCGCGACACTGACCCGCGGAGCGCCGGCGTCCTCGCCGGCTGCCCGGGCGGCGTC
>DASUSL010000456.1:0-12464 GCA_036375135.1 Thermoanaerobaculia bacterium
GGGGGGGGGGGGGGGGCCCGCCCCGCGCTTCTCCGCAGGCGGGACGCCTGCGGAGACAGCCGGCGAGGACGCCGGCGGTCCGCAGTGCAGGTGGACCGCCGGCTGTCTGCGGTGCAGGTGGACCGCCGGTGTCCCCGCCGGCTGTCTGCGGTGCTGGTGGACCGCCGGCGTCCCCGCCGGCTGTCTGCGGCGGCGTCCCGCCGCCGCTCGCGCTACGCGATCGGCTCGCGGCGCAGCGGCTCGACCAGGTTCACCAGCCCCTCGTACATCCGCTCGTCGATGTCCGGCTCGATCTCGCGGATCAGCGGGACGAGGTTCTGCAGGTGCTGCAGCACCGCCAGCGTCGCCCCCCAGAGCGGCTCGGCGTTGGAGCGCTCGAACGTCTGCATCGGGAAGCGGCGGCCGAACGTCTCGGCGTCGGCGGCGTTGAGGTTCTGGATGGCGTGATCGAGCGACCAGCGCACCTTCGAGGCCACGTCGTTCGGCGCGTGGCCTCCGCGATGGCGTCCCGCCACGGCCGCGACGCGGTCGAGGGAACGGCAGACGGCGCGGAACTCGTGCTCGAGGCGCGCGTGGCGCGGATCGGAGGCGTGGACGTCGGAGAAGGGGACGAGCAGCTTCTCGAGACGGCGGCGGACGTCCTGGTCGAGCTTCTGGACGATCCACTGCAACGACGGCACGTGGCGCATGCGCTCGTTGCGCGGCCACTGTTCGAGCAGGGTCGGGCGTGGCGCCGGGTCGTGACCCGGTGCAGTCTGTTCTTCAGTTGCCAGCATGGAGTGTTGTTTGTTAGGGTCACGCCGCATGAGCGCCGACCCGACTCAATTCGAAGAGCCCATCAATACGATCCGGCGAAGGATTGAGGAGCTGTCGTCTCTGGATTCTCCGGAGGAGACGGCGCCTGCGCGTGAGGCTGAGATCGCCGAGCTCCGGCAGAAGCTTACCAAAGTCTCGAACGAAATCTATTCGAACCTCACGCCGTGGCAGAAGACGCTCGTCGCGCGGCACCCGCAGCGCCCCTACACGCTCGACTTCATCGCCGCCATGATCGAGGACTGGTCGGAGATCCACGGCGACCGCAAGTTCGCCGACGATCCCGCCATCGTGGCCGGCTTCGGACGCTTCCGCGGGATGCCCGTGTGCGTGGTCGGCCATCAGAAGGGCCGCAACACGAAGGAAAAAGTGCTGCGCAACTTCGGGCAGCCGAAGCCGGAAGGCTTCCGCAAGGCGCTGCGGGTGATGAAGCTCGCGGAGAAGTTCCATCTCCCGATCCTCAGCTTCGTCGACACGCAGGGCGCGTACCCCGGCGTCGGCGCGGAAGAGCGCGGGCAGGCCGAAGCCATCGCCGTGAACCTGCGCGAGATGGCGGCGCTCGAAGTGCCGGTCATCGTCACGGTCATCGGCGAGGGGGGCAGCGGCGGCGCGCTGGCGCTCGGCGTCGGCGACCGCGTGCTCATGCTCGAGCACTCGGTCTACTCCGTGATCTCCCCGGAAGGCTGCGCCGCAATTCTCTGGAAGAACGCCTCCGCCGCGCCGGAAGCGGCGTCGGCGATGAAGATCACCGCGCAGGATCTCAAGCGGCTGAACATCATCGACGACATCGTCCCCGAGCCGGCCGGCGGCGCGCACGCCGATCCTGCCGCCGCCGCGGAGCTCCTCGCGCCGGTGCTCGAGCGCGCCGTGCGCGAGCTGATGAAGCTCAAGCCGCCGCAGCTTCTCGATGAGCGGTATAAGAAGTTCCGGAAGATGGGAGTGTTCGAGAAGTAGTCGCAAAGTCTCAAAGGGTCAAAGTCGCAAAGGGTTCTCCTTTGAGACTCTGCGACTTTGAGACTTTGAGACTCTGCGCCTTTGAGACTCCGCGACTTCGAGACTCCGCAACTTGTGAGACCATGAGCCTCGGTGATTCACGACTCTTGGATCCTCGCCGAAACCGTCCCCGACAACCCACGGCTCCCGATCGCGAATGAGAAGCTGCGCGCGCTGCTGGTGCGCCGCGGCGTGGACGACGAGGAGTCGTTCCGCCGCTTCGTCGCGCCGTGCCTCGGCGATCTGCACGATCCCTCCACCATCCACGGGATGGATCACGCCTGCGAGCGCATCGCCCGGGCGGTGCGCGACGGCGAGGGGATCGTCATCTACGGCGACTACGACGTCGACGGCGTGACCTCCATCGTCATGCTCCAGAGCGTCCTCCGTTCCCTCGGCGCGGACGCGAGCTTCGTCGTGCCGCACCGCCTCGTCGACGGCTACGGCTTGAAGATGGAAGTGCTCGACCGCGTGCTCTCCGAGAAGAACGTGCGGCTCGTGATCACCGTCGACTGCGGCATCACCAGCGTCGAGCCGGTGCGCCACGCCATCGACCGCGGCATCGACGTCATCATCACCGACCATCATCTGCCGCCCGGCACGCTCCCCGAGGCCGCGGCGGTGCTGAATCCCAAACAGCCCGGCTGCGCGTATCCGTTCAAGGAGCTGGCGGGCGTCGGCGTGGCGTTCAAGCTCTGCTGCGAGCTGATCCGCCGCAACGGCAGGAAGATCTCCGTCGAGTCGCTGCTGAAGATCGCCGCCATCGGCACGGTCGCCGACGTCGCGCCGCTCGTCGGCGAGAACCGCACCGTCACTTCATTGGGCCTGACCGGACTGGCCACGGTGCGCAACCCCGGCCTGCGCGCGCTGCTCAAGCGCCTGGGCCTCGAAGGACGCGCACTGCGCGCGGTGGACGTCGGCTTCAAGATCGGGCCGCGCATCAACGCCGCGGGACGATTGGCGTCGGCGAACACGGCCATCGATCTCTTCGGAGCGGCGGACGAGGAGGCGGCGTGGAAGATCTGCGCCGAGCTCGATCGCATGAACGCCGAGCGCCAGGCGATCGAGCTCCAAGTGCGCGGCTCGGCGGAAGCACAGATCGAGGGAGGGGAGCGCGTCATCATCCTGGCCGGCGAGGAGTGGCACCGCGGCGTCCTCGGACTCACCGCCGGACGCATCGCGCAGCGCTATCACCGCCCCACGCTGGTGATGACCATCGAAGGGGAGCAGTGCGTCGGCTCCGGCCGCAGCATCCCGACCATCGACCTGCACTCGGCGCTCGACTCGGTGAGCGACCTCTTCACCCATTTCGGCGGACACGAGTTCGCCTGCGGCTTCTCGCTGCCGCTGGGCAACCTGCCGGCGCTGCGTGCGCGTCTGCACGAGCGCTTCGCGACGGTGGACGAGGAGCTCTTCCGCAAGGAGGCGCACATCGACGCCACGCTCACCCTCGGCGAGATCGACGCGGAGTTCCTCGCCGCGCACGAGCTGCTGCAGCCGTTCGGCGCGGGCAACACCCAGCCGCTCTTCCTCGTGCACGACGTGACCGTGACCGGCACGCGCACGTTCTCCGAGGACTGCGTCGAGCTCACGCTCGAAGACGCAACGGGGCGGGGGACGGCGGTGCTGTGGCCGAGCGCGAAGCAGCTCGCGCCGGCCTTGCGCGGCACGCTGGATCTGTTGGTGAAGGTGGAGCCGGATCGGTACAAAGGGATCAGGCTCGAGGTCGTCGATGCCCGCGGCTCAAAGTCGCAAAGTGGCAAAGTCGCAAAGAGCGCCTCTGAGCCTCTGAGCCTTTGAGACTTTGAGACTGCCTCACCGCATCTGCAGCGCCGGCTTCACATAGCCGCGGTGGCACGTCGTACAGTTGACCGTCGCCTCTTCGGTGTTGATCTCCGTCAGCTTGTGCAGTTGCTCGTTGATCGACCGGGTCATCAGGATCATTTCGCGGGCGGCGCGTTTCGGGCGTTTCTCGTCCGCTTCCCAGCGGTCTTCCACGTGGCAGTAATCGCAGCTGACGCCGAGGGACTGGCGGTAGCCGGTGTCCATGATGCGGAGGAAGCGGTCGGCGGGGACGTCCTTCATGAGCTGGACGTTGCGGAACACCTCGCCGGCGGGCTTCTTCGCGTTCGGCCCGAGCGCCTTCAGGATCTCGGTCACGACGGGGTTTTCCTTGGGCGGATCGTCGGGGCTGGCACTGGTCGCGAAAAGGAGCAGCACGGCGGCGGCCATGGCTTTACGCATGAGCCGTATCCTAGCGCGCCGAGGAACGAAACAGAGAACGAAGGTGTTACGTCGCAACGACATGCAGCGCTCCGTCCGTATCCTGCGAATCGCGCTGCCGATCCTCTTCCTCACGTTCATCGTCGTCATCGCGCTCAGCTGGAACAAAGCCGCGGGCCGGAAGCCGAGCAAGCCGGGCGATCCGGTGAAGTCGGGCATCCGGCCGAACGACGAGCCGATCGCCGCCTCCACGGCCTTCGAAGACGTGCAGACGATCGGCGGCCGGGTCGTCTCGCGCATCAGCGCCACGCGCGTCGTCGCGTTCGAGTCCGGCTGGACCACGCTCGAGGGCGTGAAGATGACGCTCTACCGCGAGAACGGCCTCACGTACGAGCTCGGATGCCCGCAGGCGCAGTTCAACTCCCAGACGAAAGAAGCCGAGGCCAAAGGCGGCGTGCGCGTGGCCTCGAGCGATGGAGTGGAGATCGTCACCGCCGAGATCCGCTACGACGGCGCGCGGCTCACCAACCAGATTCCCGTGCAGTTCCGCATCGACCGCTGGCAGGGGCGCGCGGGCGCGCTCGACCTCGACGTGCAGGGAGAGACGCTGAAGCTCTTCAAAGGGGTCGAGGCGATCATGGCCGTCGTGCGGCCGGGTGAGCTGCCGATGACCATCCGCGGCACCGAGAGCTTCTTCCGCCGCCACGACAACACCGTCGAGTGGATCGACAAAGTGGTCATGGACCGCGGCCCGGAGCGGGTCAGCTCCGATCGCATGTTCGGCCGCTTCACGCAGGACCGGCGCACGCTGATCGGCCTCGAAGGGAACGGCAACGTCACCATCGTCACGGCCGCGAACGCCGCGCCGGGCGAGGACTTCGGCGGACGCAAGACCATCACCTGCGACCACTACCACACCGAGCTCGCGCCCGACGGCCAGATCAACGCCATCGTGGCCACCGCGAGCGGTCCCGCGCCGGTGCACGCCGTGCTCGACGGCCCGCCGACGCGCGACATCGTCGCGCGCAACGTGCGCATCGGGCTGACGAACAAGATCGTCAGCGAGATCAAGGCCGATGCGCAGGTGGTGATGAAGGAGCTCGGCGCGGAGCCGCGCGAGATCCGCTCCGAGCGCGTCACCGTCTGGTTCGACACGAGCAGCCGCAAGGCGCGCGCGGCGTATCTCGACGGCGGCTTCCGCTACACCGACCCGAAGAACACCGCCTCCGCGTTCCGCGCGAACTACGACATCGTCAACGACCGCATCGTGCTCACCACCGACCCCGGCTATCAGGCCACGGTGGTCGCGGACGGGCAGACCATCAAGGCGAAGCAGATCGAGCTCTCGCCGCGCGCACAGACCGCGCACGCCACCGGCTCGGTCATCGCGGAGCTGGTGTCGAAGGGTGGGGGAGCGTCAGCCAGCGCCACGTCACTCTTCCCCGGCGGCAACAAGCCCGTCTACGTCAACGCCGACGACCTGATCATGCGCCAGGTGAACAAGATCGCCCTCTTCACCGGCCGCGTGCGCGCGTGGCAGGACAACAACACCCTCCTCGCCAGCGAGCTGCAGATGCAGGGGAACGGCGAGACCGTCACCGCGCGCGGCGGCGTGCGCACGCTGCTCTACAACACCGGCGGCGAGGCGCGGAAGACGCCCGTGCAGTCGACGAGCGAGCAGCTCGTGGCGCGCAAGGCCGACCGCCGCATGGACCTGGTCGGCAGCGTGAACATCGTCGACGAGAGCCGCACGCTCAACTCCGACAAGGCGGCGTTCTTCTTCGACGACAAGAACAAGATCCAGCGCATCGAGTCGGAGCAGAACGTGACCATGACCGAGTCGGTGACCAAGCGCAAGGGAACGGGCGACAAGGCCATCTATCACGTCGACCGCAAGATGGTGTTCGTCTACGGCACCCCCGCCACGATGTCCGATCCGAAGGGATCGCTCCAGGGGGAGCAGATCAGCTTCGATCTCGCCCGCAATCGCGTGCAGGTGGTCAGCCCCGAGGGGCAGACCAAGGGCACCTACAAACACGAAGGACCGTGAGAATCTGTGGGGCGGGCCTCAGCCCGCCCCATGATTGATTACGCCGCCACTTCCCCGGCGCGCTCCAGGTCGTCGCGAAGCACGCGGAACGCGCGCGCATCACCCTCGGCGCTCTCCGGATCGAGAAAGTACGCCACGTCCTCGCGGTAGCTCTCGCCTTCCGGATTCTCGCCGTTCCACTCCAGCACGGCCCACTGCACGATGGGATTGAAGATGTTGTGATCCCATCCGAACGCCGCGTGCTTCATGCTGTACGCGGCGGCGGTGGCGAACTGCTCATCGGCCTGACCTTCGGCCTGCTGATTCTTGTAGTCGGCGAACGCTTTCGCGTCACGCTCGGCGGTCTCTTCGTTCACGAAGTAGGCGACGTCGCGGCGCGGCGGCAGGGCCTGCGGCCCTCCGAACTTCTGGCCGACGGCGGCACACTTGACGACGAGCCACTGCACGAACGGTTTTCCGATCTTGTGATCCCACTCCAACGCAACATAAGGCATAGCTTTCCCCTCCTGGATTCGATCTGTATTGGACCCGTGCCGGCCGATGGCCGGCCTCGTTCCCCGAGGACGAATTCGGGGTCGACGATTTAGAGACGGCACTGTAACACAGACATAGCTCCGGCGAGCATGCTATGATTACCGCCGTCCAAATTCATCGTAGGGTCCAAACAACATGTCTACTTCTATCGGGTCTCACGACGACCGTCGGTCGCGCCTGCTCGATGCCATGCCGGCCATTGCCTGGTCTGCCGACGCGCGGACCTTCTGCTTCACCTACGTCAGCCCCGCGGCGGAAAAGATCCTCGGCTATCCCGCCGGGCGCTGGATCTCGGAGCCGCACTTCTGGACGCAGCACATCCATCCGGACGACCAGTACGTGGCCATGCTCTGCCACGACGAGACGATCGCGTGCCGCAACCACGAGCTGGTGTACCGCATGGTCGCGGCGGACGGCCGCATCGTCTGGCTGCGCGACTACGTGAACGTCTACGTCGTCGACGGCGAGCCGGTGGAGCTCTTCGGCGTGATGGTGGACATCACGCGCGAGCGTGAGGCCGAGGCGGCGTCGCGGGAGAACCGCGAGAACTTCCGGCGCATGGTGGAGCTCTCGCCCGACTGCATCGGCGTGCACGTCGACGGCACGTTCGTCTACGTCAACCAGGCCTTCGTGCAGCTCCTCGGCGCGCAGAGCGAGGCGGAGCTCGTCGGCCGCGGCCTGCTGACGTTCGTCGACCCGTCGTTCCACGACGTCGTGCGCGCGCGGCACACCCGCGTCAAGGCGGGGGAGACGGTCCCGTACCTCCGGCAGAAGTACCTGCGCATCGACGGCTCGCCGCTGGACGTCGAGGTGGCCGCCCTGCCGCTGCGCTACGGAAACCGCGACGCCGTGCAGGTCATCGCGCGCGACATCGCCGACCGCGTGCGCGCGGAGGAAGAGCTGCGGGCCGCCGAGCACCGGCGTGCCGCGGCCGAGGCGAAGTTCCGCTGGATCGTCGAACAGTCCGTCGTGGCCGTGTACATGGCCTCCGGCGGGCGCCTGACGTACGTCAACGACACCGGCGCGAAGATGTTCGGCTACTCCGTCGAAGAGATGACGTCGATCGACATCGCCACGCTGCTCCACGAGGACGACCGGAGCCGCATCGAGCTGTTCGCGACCGGCTCGGGCACGGCGCGCTTCCGCCGCAAGGACGGGACGGTGATGCACGCCGCCTACTATCAGAAGGAGATCACCGTCGACGGGGAGCAGATCCTCATCGGCACGAGCGCCGACATCACCGACAGCGTGCACGCACGCGAGGCGCTCGAGGCGTCCGAACAGCGCTACCGCGAGCTCGTGGAGGACGTCACCGACATCCTCTTCACCGTCGATCTCGACGGGCGCTTCGTCTCACTCAGCCGCAGTTTCGAGCGGAGCACCGGCTACCGCATCGAGGAGTGGATCGGGCGCCCGTTCGCGGATCTCTTCCTGCCGGACTCGCCGGAGGTGAGCGAGTTCACGTACGACCGCGATCAGCGGATCATCCGCGAGTACATGGTGCCGGCGGCGACGGGGGCGGTGGTGATCGTGGAAGTGTCGTCGCAGCCGCGCTACATCGACGGCGTGCTGGCGGGGACGATCGGCGTGGCTCGCGACGTGACGGAGCAGCGCACGTACGCGCGCAAGCTCGAAGAGGCCAAGCGCATGAGCAGCCTCGGGCAGGTGGCCGCGTCGCTGGCGCACGAGTTCAACAACGTGCTGATGGGCATCCAGCCGTTCGTGGAGACGCTCTCCCGCACCGTGCCCGACACGATCGGCGTGCGCGAGGCCATCAGCCACATCACGCGTGCCATCGCGCGCGGCAAGCGCGCCTCGCAGGAGATCCTCCGCTTCGCCAATCCGAAGGAGCCGCTGCTCTCGGTGCTCGACGTGCGCACCTGGCTGCCGACGCTCCTCGGGCAGATCATGGCCGTGCTGCCGTCGTCGATCGCGCTGCGCAGCTCGATGCATCCGAGCGTGCAGTTCGTCCGCGGCGACGTCGAGCAACTCGAGCAGGTCATGACCAATCTCGTGTTCAACGCGCGCGAGGCCCTCGGCGGCCACGGCACGATTCACATCGACGTCGCACCGGCCGGCACGTCTTCGGAGCTCGTGCGCATTTCGGTCTGCGACGACGGTCCGGGCATCGCGCCGGCGACCCTGCCGCACATCTTCGAGCCGCTCTTCACCACCAAGCGCAACGGCACGGGCCTCGGCCTGGCCATCGCGCGACGCCTGATGGAAGGGCAGAACGGCTCACTCACCGCCGAGAATCGCCGCGAGGGGGGCGCCGCGTTCCACCTGCAACTGCAGGCCGCGGAAGCGCCGACGGTCGCCGAGCAGTCGTACGCCTCGGTCCACCCCGGCGTGAAGCACATCCTCATCGTCGAGGACGACTTCTCCGTCGGCGCGGGACTCGAAGCCGTCCTGCAGCTCGAAGGCTTCGAGACCACCTGGGTCCGCGCCGCGGGGGAGGCGAGCGACGCCGCCCGCCGCGCACAGCCGCAGGTCGCGATCATCGACGTCAACCTCCCCGACGGCAACGGTGTCGACCTCATTCCCATCCTCCGCGCCGAGCACCAGGAGCTTCCCATCGTGCTGTCGACGGGCCACGTGGAGCTCGACGTCGCCGCGGGCAGGAACCGCATCGTGTCGCTGATGAAGCCGTACGAGATGGGAGCGCTGCTGGCTGCGATCGGCCACGTCACGGCGGCGTGAGGGATAATCGCGCGTGATGTCTCGGCTCGAAGCGATCAAAGAGGAGACCTTCCAAGCCGAGGTACGATAATCGCCATGGCACGGACGCAGACAGAAACGCCGCCAGAAACCAGCGGCGAAGTTGCCGGGAAAAAGTACACCTGGGACGACATCCATCGGATGCTCTTTCCGAACGGCCCGCCAGAACCGAAGACACTCGAAGAGTTGAAGGACGGCGTGGACGAAGCGATTCGGCAGAAGTATGGCCGCCGCTGATACGAACGTCATTCTCCGGCTCGTACTGCAGGACAATGCTGCGCAGTTGCCGCGTGCCGAGGCGTTTGTTGCGAGCGGTCCGTGGATCTCGCACGTCGTGCTCGCGGAAACCATCTCGGTGCTCCGGGTGCTCTATCACTTCGGTCATGCGGAGCTGATCAAGGTGATCGCGATGCTGCTTGCGCACGAAAGCGCGGTGCTTCAGGACCCTGACGTCGTCGCCGAAGCTCTCGACCAATATCGCCGCCGTCCTGCCCTCGGATTCTCCGACTGCCTGATCCTCGCCACCGCCCGCAAAGCCGGCCACCTTCCTCTCGGCACCTTCGACCGCGCGCTCGGCTCACTCGACGGCACCGCGCGTTTGTGACGGTGATACTCTCCCGCCCGCGCCAATGCCCGACGACGTCAAGCTCACCCTCACGGCTACGCACCTCGAGAAGGTCTACAAGGGACGCAAGGTCGTGCGCGATGTCTCGGTCGACATCCGGCAGGGGGAGATCGTGGGGTTGCTCGGTCCCAACGGCGCGGGAAAGACCACGACCTTCTACATGATCGTCGGACTGGTGCGGCCGGACGGCGGCTCCGTCACTCTCGGCGGCGACGACATCACCGAGCTGCCGATGTATCTCCGCGCGCAGCGGGGGATCAGCTACCTGCCTCAGGAGCCGTCGGTGTTCCGCAAGCTCACCGTCGAGGAGAACCTGCTCTCGGTCTTCGAGACCATGAACCTTCCCGCGGCCGAGCGTCAGCGGCGCACGAAGCTGCTGCTCGAGGAGTTCGGGGTCACGCACATCGCGCGCAGCAAGGCCTTCACGTTGTCGGGAGGAGAGCGGCGGAGAGTGGAGATCGCCCGGAGCCTGGCGATCAATCCGGCATTCATCTTGCTAGATGAGCCGTTTGCAGGAATCGATCCAATCGCAGTCTTCGAAATTCAAAGAATCGTTTCGCAACTGCGGGCCCGGGGGATCGGGATTCTGATCACCGACCATAACGTGCGGGAAACGTTGAAGATCACCGACAGGGCCTACATCATCAAAGAAGGAGAGATCTTCCGGCAGGGCGCGCCGGAGAGCTTGTCCGCCGATGCGGAAGTCCGTCGAATTTACCTGGGCGAGACATTCAATCTAAACTGACCGAGGAAGGCATCCGCAGTCGTCAATGGCACTTGAACAAAAGCTTCATTTAAAACTCAGCCAGAAGCTGATCATGACGCCGTCGCTGCAGCAGGCGATCAAGCTGCTGCAGCTCTCGAAGCTCGAGCTTCAGGAAGTCCTGAATCAGGAGTTGCTGGAGAACCCTCTCCTCGAGGAGTCCGCCGAAGAAGTGAAGTCGGAGGAAGTCCAGGCCGAGGAGACCAAGAGCGAGAACGAACAGGCCGCCGAGCCGCCGGCCGTCGAAGCGAAGAAGGAAGAGAAAGACTCCTTCGACGAGATCGACTACGACGCCTACTTCCAGGACTACATCGAGTACGGCTACAACCCCCGCGGAATGGGTGAGGAGCACGAAGAGTTCCCCATCGAGAACACCCTCACGCGCCCGCCCAACCTCTCCGATCACCTGACCTGGCAGTTGTCGATGTCCGACGCCTCGCCGAAGACGAAGGAGATCGCCTCCTTCATCATCGGCAACATCGACGAGGACGGCTACCTCCGCGCCAGCAACGACGAGATCGCCGCCGCCGGCGGCCACACCGTCGAGGAAGTCGAGGCGGCGGTGAGTGCGGTGCAGTCGCTCGATCCCATCGGCGTCGGCGCGCGCGACCTGCGCGAGTGCCTCCTGCTGCAGCTCCGCTTCCTCGAGATCGACGCCCCGCTGGTCGAAGTCATCATCCGCGACCACTGGGAAGAGTTCATGCAGCGCAAGTTCGTGGCGCTGGCCAAGTCCCTCGGCATCGACATGAAGACGCTCGAGGGCATCGTCGAGCTGATCAAGCATCTCGATCCCAAGCCGGGGAGGAAATACTCCAATGAGCGAGCGATCTACGTCGAGCCCGACGTCTACGTGCACAAGGTGGGCGACGAATACGTGATCGTCCTGAACGAGGACGGCATGCCCAAGCTGCGCATCAACAGCGGCTACCGCTCCATGCTCAACTCGATGGACTCCAAGTCCGACGGCGAGACGGTCAACTACATCAAGGACAAGATCCGCTCCGCGGTCTGGCTGATCAAGTCGCTCGACCAGCGCCAGCGCACGATCTACAAAGTGGCCGAGTCGATCGTCAAGCACCAGCGCGAGTTCCTCGAGCGCGGCATCGACTTCCTCCGCCCGCTGGTCCTCCGCGACGTGGCCGACGACATCCAGATGCACGAGTCGACGGTCTCGCGCGTCGTGTCCAACAAGTACATGCACACGCCGCGCGGACTCTTCCTGATGAAGTACTTCTTCCACAGCGGCATCGACTCCGATACCGGCGAGGACATCTCCTCGCTCACCGTGAAGAAGAAGATCCAGAGCTACATCGAGAACGAGGATCCCCGCAAGCCCCTCAGTGATTCGAAGATCATGAAGATCCTCAACGACGAGGGCATCAACATCGCACGTCGCACCGTGGCCAAGTACCGCGACGAGCTGAACATCCCTTCATCCACGGACCGCAAACAAGTCTTCTAGTTTCGAGGTAATCGACATGGCGACTGAGATTTCAGGACGGAACTACGAGATTCCCCCCGACGTACGCGAACTGGTCGAGAAGAAGCTGGCCAAGATCACCGAGAGGCTGTTCGACGACGTGATCGACGTGCGCGTCGTGCTCCAGGTCGAGAAGTACCGCAACATCTGCGAGATCCTCATCGCCGGCAAAGAGCACGACGTGAAGACGGTCCAGGAGTCGGACGCGTCGATGGAGGACGCCATCAATGCCGCCATCGACCACGTCAAGCGCCAGGCCCAGAAG
>DASUSL010000457.1:0-13187 GCA_036375135.1 Thermoanaerobaculia bacterium
CGCTGGGCATGTCGTGGGAGCCGGGTCCGGCGGGGAAGAACGACCCGCCGCACGAACTGCCGATCGGCGTGACGAAGAAATTCATCGGCTTCGACCGCGCCGGCCTCAATTGCGCGTTCTGCCACGTCAGCCGCGTGCGACTGTCGCCGGAACAGGCCATTCCCAATTACTACGTCGGCGGTCCGGCGCACGTCTTCCGCGTGCAGGATTACCAGTGGTTCCTCTTCCGCTCCGCGGCCGATCCGCGCTTCAATTCCGCGAATCTGATGGCCGCCATCAGCGGCGTGACGAAGCTGTCGCTGCGCGAGCGCATCCTCTATCGCTTCATCCTCATCCCCGCCACGCGCAGCGCCATCCTGAAGCAGCGCGACGAGTTCCGCTGGCAATTCACGCACAATCGCCCGCCGCAGGGGCCGGGACAGGTCGATCCGTTCAATCCGGTGCGCTTCCGCTTCTTCCACGAGAAGGACGACGGCGCCATCGGCAACGCCGACATCCCGTCGATCTGGAATCAGAAGGATCGCGTCGGCGGCTGGCTGCATTGGGATGGTCTCAGCCGCAAGTTTTCCGAGGTGGCCATCAGCTCGGCCATCGGCGACGGAGCGCGCGGGAGGTATCTCGATCTCCAGAGTCTGAAGAAGATCGAGAACTACCTGATGAACCTCCCGCCGCCGAAATATCCGCTCCCCATCAACGCGGCGCTGGCGGCACAGGGGAAGCCGGTGTACGACGTCCATTGTGCGCAGTGCCATCGCAAGGGCGGCAGGTTCACGCTGCATCCGATCGCGCTCGACGTCATCAAGACCGACCCGCACCGCGCCAGGCAGTGGACGCAGAGCCAGGTCGACTCGTGGAAGAACTGGGTCAAGGAGTACCAGTTCAAATACGGCGCGACGTGGAACTTCGACACGTTCGCCGACAACGACGGCTACGTGGCCGTGCTGCTGGACGGCGTCTGGCTGCGCGGGCCGTATCTGCACAACGGCTCCGTGCCGTCTCTGCGCGATCTCCTGAACCCTGCCGCGCAGCGGCCGAAGAAGTTCTACCGCGGCTACGACCTGCTGGACGGGAAGAACGTCGGATTCGTCTCCAACGTCCCGCGCGTCGGCGGCACGCCGTTCGTCGAGTTCGACACCACCCTGCCCGGGCTCAGCAACGCCGGCCACGAGTACGGCACCACCCTCGGCGCCGCGGAGAAGGAAGCACTGTTGGAGTATCTGAAGACGCTGTAAGAGGAGGTCGCGTTTGCGACGACTGTTGCTGCTGCTCGGCGTGGCATCGCTCTGCGCCTGTGCACATGCGCCCGTGAACGAGCCGCTCACGCGCGCGAGCATCGAGACCGGCTACCGCTACGCGAACGTGACCCTGCCGCGCGAGGACGACACGTTCGTGGTCCTCACCTTTTCCGGCGGCGGCTCGCGTGCCGCGGCGTTCTCGTATGCGGTGCTCAAAGAGCTGCAGCGCGTCCGCTTCGGCGACGGCACGACGCTCCTCGACCGCGTCGACCTGATCTCGTCCGTCTCCGGCGGCAGCTTCATTTCCATGTATTACGGCCTGCACGGACCGGAGGGACTGGACGACTTCAAGACGCGCTTCCTCGACCGCGACATCGAGGGGATGCTCTTCAAGGCGGCCGCGAATCCGAAGAACCTGGTGCGACTGCTCTCCCCCACCTTCAATCGCATCGACCTCGCCGCCGAGCTGTACGACCGCGTCCTCTTCGACGGAAAGACCTACGCCGACCTGCACGCGGCGCAGGCCGGCCCGCGCCCCCGCCCGTTCATCGTCGTCAACTCCACGGAGCTCGACCTCGGCTCGCGCTTCGAGTGGACGCAGGACCAGTTCGATCCGATCTGCTCCGACCTGTCGAAGACCAACGTCGCGCGTGCCGTCGCCGCCTCCTCCGCGTTTCCGGTGCTCCTCACGCCGATGGCGCTCCGCAATTACGCGGGGACCGACTGTCAGTTCGTGATGCCGTCCTGGGTCGCGCCGGCGAGACAGGATCTGGAGACACGCGCCGCCGCGCACCGCAGCGCGCTCGAGCTGGAGGCGTACCGCAATCCGCGCCGCGCCTGGCTGCATCTGATGGACGGCGGCATCGCCGACAACATCGGCCTGCGCGGCACGCTGCACGCCATGACCTCGGCCGAGACCTGGCAGATGGACGATCCCACCGGCCGGCGCACCGGCTACACGCTCCAGCCGGCGATCGAGAAGCGCAGCATCAGGCGGCTCGTGGTGATCGTCGTCAACGCCGCCACCGGCTCCGATCTCAATTTCGACACGAAACACTCCAATCCGGGCCTCCCGAAAATCCTCGGCTCGATCTCGTTCACGCCGATGAAGAATTTCTCGTTCGACTCCATGCAGGCACTCGTTGCCATCATGCACGCCCAGAGTGGAGGACAGGCAATCCTGCCTGTCCCGGATCCACAGGCAACCGATCGACAGGCAGGATTGCCTGTCGTCCACTTCTATCCGGTGATCCTCGGTTTCGACAGCGTGGCGGACGCGCAGTTCCGCGAACAGCTCAATTCCATCGGGACGAATTTCGCGCTCAAAGCGGGACAACTGGAACTGCTCGAGCGCGCCGCCCGCGACCTGCTGGCGAGCTCGCCCGCCTACCAGCAGTTCCTCAAAGACTCAGGAGGCACACAATGAGCAGCGCACGCAGGTGGCTTCACATCGTCACGTTCGTCGGAGTCCTGATCAACATCTTCGGCATGGCCCTGCCGTTCATCTTCCGGCCGCTGTGGTACATGGACTGGCTCGGCCTGCCCGGCGGCGGCGGCTCGGTGGTCTGGATGCGTCAGGCGGGACTGCTGCTGCTCTTCATCTCCATTCTCTACATCCCGGGCGGCCGCGATCCGTTCCGCTACAGGCTCAATGCGTATTTCGCGGTGGGCGTGCGCATGGTCATCGGCCTGTACTGGTTCTTCCTCGTCTACGTGGAAGGACGCACGTACTCGTTCCTGCGCTTCGGCTATCTCGACGTGATCTACGCGATCTTCAACGGGCTGCTGCTGTTGCGGGTGCTGAAGACGGAGACTTCGCCGCAGCCGCAATGACGTCCGCCGCTTTCTCCCCAATCATGTAGACCGCCGAGGCGATGAAGAACCCGGGAATCCTGGGGAACACCGAGGCGTCGACGACGCGCAGTCCGCGCACGCCCTGGACCTCGAAGCTGCTGTTCACCACCGAGCCGATCGCGCACGTGCCGGACGCGTGGTGGCCCCACGCTTCGCTCTTCACGTAATCGGCGATCTCGTCGTCCGACTGCACGTGCTCGCCCGGGCACTCCTCCTCGGCGATGACGCGATCCGTGAGCAGGCGCTTGGTCAGACGGCGCACGAACTTGACGCCCCACACCATCGACGCCAGATCGCGGCCGTCGACGTCCGTCCCCTCGTCGAAATAGTGGAAATCGATGAGCGGCGTGTCGCGCGGATCGTTCGAGCGGAGGCGCACCCGCCCGGCGTTGTTGACCGTATGCGCCTTGAGGATCGACCAGGTCAGGCAATTGCGCTTGGTCGCGAATTCGGCCGAATAGCCGGGCCGGTAGCCGCGGAACGGCCCGATCAGCGCGAAGCAGAAGAGGTCCGGCAGCGGCTGCCCCGGCGAAGTCAGGAACACCGCGGACACGACGCCGTTCGTCGTGTAGACGCCCTCGCCGTTCTGCCATTGCTCGTACTGCGGGTCGCCGGCCTCGAACCGCGCACCCTGCAGGCACCACCACTCCTTGAAATTCATCCGGTTGACGACGCCGATCTCGTAGCGGTCCTGCAGATTGCAGCCGACACCCGGCAGGTCGACCACCACTTTGATGTCGTGTTTTGCCAGCTCCTCGGCCGGGCCGATGCCGGAGAGCATCAGCAGCTGCGGCGTGTTGTACGTCCCGCCGCACAGGATGACCTCGCGCGAGGCGCGCACCTGCCGTACTTCCCCCGGCTGGTCGCTCGGCGACGTGTGCGCTTTGTAAAGACCGGCGCCCTTCTGATACTCGACGCCGACGGCGCGCTTGTCTTCGAACAGCACTCTCGTGACCAGCGCGTTCAATTCGACGAAGAGGTGGTCCGGCTTGCGGGCCATGACGTCCAGGACGCGCTCGCGCGCGCCCATGCGCCGGTGGTTCTTGGTGGCCATGGGGAGGTAGCGCACGCCCGTGGCATTGTCGCGGACCAGGCGCCAGTCGTTGGGATCGCCCTTGCCGAGAAAGAACCAGCGCATGCGGTGCAGCAGCGAGGCCGTGCCGTCGAAGATCTCGGCGATGGCCGATTTCACGATGACCGTGAGCAGGCTCTCGTCGTCGAGCACGACGTCGGGAATCGAGTTCTCGGTGTGCAGCCAGCCGCGGAATCCATGCCGCGTCGGATTGATCCCCAGCCACGACCACAGCCGCCAGAACGGCCGATGCTGGCAGTTCTCGAGGCGCTCGAAATACCTGCGCATCGCGGTCGAGCTCCATGAATCGTCGCCCGCCGTCTTGGCGATGTAGTCCCAGTCCTCATTGTGAGGATAGATGGTGATCATCGCGTTGTGCGCGCTGCATCCGCCGAGGCCGCTGCTGCGCGGGTAGAGCACGCCGTCTTTGTCCGGGATGTATTTGCTGTCTTTCTGCTGCTGCGCGTCGTCCTGGTAGTGGCGGACGTAGAAATCCCATTTCATCCCGCTGTTTTCCGACGCCTGCGCGTGGAACGCCGGGACGTCGTAGTCGTCCGGCAGCGTGCTCTGCGCGGTCGAGTTCGGGTTGTAGTTGCTCCCCTTCTCGGTGCGCGGATCGCCGCCCGCCTCGAGCAGCAGCACGCGATGTCCGTACTCCGCGAGACGGGCGGCGAGTGTCCCTCCGCCCGGGCCGGCGCCGACGACGATGTATTCGTAGTCCGTCATCACAGAGTCTTCAGGTATTCGATGAGAGCCAGTTTGTCGGCGTCGCTCAGTCCCGGCTCCCCTTCCGAGGCGGGCAGGTACTGCGTGCCGAAATAGTGGCCTTTGTTGACGATGTAGTCGCGGCACTTGCTGATCTCGATGAGATTCGGGACGAGCGGCGCGAACTTCCTCGCCGTCACCTCGTCCGAATCATCGGGATTGACCGCTTCCAGATAGCGCTGCAGTCCGATGCCGAATTTGAGGACGCCTCCCAGCTCCTGCAGGTTCACGTTGGAGATGAGACTGACCGGCGTTCCTTTCGGGAACGGTCCGAGCTGGATGCGCCCGTCGCGCATGACGTTCGGCAGGGCGCGCTGGGCGATCGTCGATTTCGGCAGCCACTGCACGAAGCCCGGCAGATATCCGGGCTCGGTCAGCAGATACGCCTTCTCCGGCAGCCGCTCGATCAGGCCCGGATGCGAGAGGCCGGACATCGTCAATACCTGCTCGCCTCCTTCGCGGCGCTCCGGCCACAGGAGCTTCCTGATGCTGTCGTCGAACGAGGCCATGCGCGCCGGCACGTCGCCGCGCCAGTAGAACTTGCCCAGCGTGTTGTTGACGAAGAAGGGCGCGGTCGACCAGACGCTCACCAGCGACGGCGGGCGGGTGTAGCCGCGGCCGCCGGCCGGCATCTCGTACTCCGAGATCGCGCCGGTGACCGGATGCTGCATGCGCACTTTGCCGACCGACGGCAGTTGCTTGTACGACTGCGAGGCGAAGTCGCTCCAGATGTCGCCGTCGAGCGCGTTCGTCGCCAGCGGACTGCAGGCGTTCGTCTCGAGCAGCGTCACCGGGATGCGCACGTCGGTCGTGAAGGCGTTCTTCTCCGTGTCGAAGTCGGGCTGGAACGCGCGCTGGACCATGGCCTGCCGGAACTCGGCCGTCTTGGTCCATTTCCAGTATTTTTCCCAGCATTCGAGGTACTTCTCGCCGTTGCACTCGGACTTGAAGTGCTCCGTGTACGCCTTCTCCGGCAGGAGGCTGGAGTGGCAGCGCGCGCAGCGCTCGGCGAAGACGACCTTGCCGCGAGTGACCTGCGACGCGTCCATGTACGCCGGACCGTTCGGCGCGTCCTTCAGGAGATCGGGTTTGGCGCTGGCCAGGAAGAAGAGCGCCACGTCCGGCGTCTGCTCCTCGGTCGCTTTCCAGTACGACGAGTTCTTCTCGGCGTCGGCAATGCGGATGGGCGTGATCTTCGGCCCGCCGAGCAGCGGGAGGAAGTGCAGCAGCCACTCCTCGCTGAACAGGCCGATGTTGATGTAGACGCGGTTCAAGGCGCCCAGCGCGCCGACGGAATCCGAGCCGTCCTTGAGCACGCGCGGCGTCCACGACTTCTTCGTTTTCGGGTCGTAGAACGCGCGCAGGGCGCTGTTCTCCTTGATGTACGGATAGTCGTTGAACTGCTTGTTGCCGAGCTCCTCGCAGCAGAGCGAGTCCTCGTGCCAGCGCCTGGCCATCTCCATGCGCGCCGGGAAGTTGTAGATGGCGTTCATCGTGCGCGGATTGTTGATCTGATCCGAGGAGACGAACGAGGTGTCGAGC
The DNA here is from genome assembly GCA_036375135.1 of Thermoanaerobaculia bacterium. Taxonomy (GTDB): domain Bacteria; phylum Acidobacteriota; class Thermoanaerobaculia; order Gp7-AA8; family Gp7-AA8; genus QHVT01. The sequence goes on from DASUSL010000457.1 coordinate 6,469, forward strand.
GCGCCGGGCTTGGAGGTGTGGAAGAGCTGGTAGGCGAAGTTCTTCTCGTCCGTGTTCCAGACGAAGATGCGGTCGACCCAGAAGTACTGCGCGCCCGGATTGCTGCTGAGATTCACATACTCCGGCTCTTCGGGGTTCGCCGGAGGTTTGGTCGGATTGTGGCTGATGTGGCAGAAGCCGCACGACATGCCGACGCGGTACGGCTTCTTGAGATTCTTGTCGTTGTAGTACGAGGGATCGGTGTAATAGCGCTCCGGATCCCACTTCTTCTGCGCTTCCTCGTCGAACTCCGGATTGGGGAAGAGGCGCAGGCCGAGGACGCCGCTGGCGTAGCCGTAGTACGAGCCGACGGGGAGGTTCTTGCCGCGCGCGCCGATCTTCACGCCGGGATACTTCGCCTCGTTCTCGAAGGGATCGGGCCCGCAGCCCGGCTTGCGCTCGTCGAGCCAGAGGCCGTAGCGGTCGGCGCGTCCCTTCTTCGGCGCCTGGAAACACGGCTCGTTCACGAGGCCGAGGTACTGCCAGCGATTGCGCCGGCCGTACTTTTTCATGCTCGGGTGGCTGGAGACGGTCTTGAGGAGATCGAGGGTGCCGAAGCTGATGCCGTTGAGACCATCCCACAACCGGTCGTTGCCGCCGCTCCAGACGTTCCAGTTGTTCCGGCCGCGGACGAAGCGCTGCATCGCCTCCTGCGTCGAGATCTGGGGCATGAAGGGCTCGAGCGCCGCGCGCACGGCCTCCGGGTTGCGGGAGATGCCGTTGTCCATGTCGCGGAAGAAGTCCTCGTCCGCGCCGGCGAGCGACTCCGCGGTGCGGCCGGCGAGGAGGGCCTCGTCCTTGACCGTTCCCGGCCTCGTGCGGAGGAAGAACCACCAGATCAGCCCCACGGCGACGAGCGCCAGGACGACGATCACCACCACCATGCGAAGCATTCGCATCGACAAGCTCCCTCGATCGGAAATGCGGACCGTTACCAAGGGAGTGTCCTGGCGACGGCTTTCCCCTACCTCCCGAGGCTGCTTTTCTCGAAATCAGCGGGGCGTGGCCACTCCGAGAAAGATGATCATCCCGTCGCCGCCGGGGTTCTGTCCCTTCGTGTCGATGTCGAAGTCGGGCTTCCAGTTGTTGCAGGTCCAGACGTTGCCGGCGGCGTCGACGCGCAAGCCGGTCGTGCGCATCATGGGGATGTAGCACGCGGGGCCGTTCGGGCCGTACAGCGGCTGGAGGTTGTGCATCAGCACCTCCGCGCCGCCGGAGGGGAGGGTGTAGCCGCTCGGCGGCGTCATGGCGTCGCCCAGCAGCACGCCGCGCTCTTTCGCGGCATTCACGCCCGCCAGTTGCGTGACGCGGCCGGTGAAGATGCTCCCCGGCTCGAGCGGTCCGAAGTCGCCGACCCAGACGTTCTCCGCGCCGTCGAGACAGATGCCCCACGGGCCGTCCATGCCGCCCCCCTGGTAGCCGCCGATGATCTTGCCTTCGCGGTCGAACGCGTACACGTGATGGTTGCCGCCCGAGGCCGCCCAGATCGTTTCCGACGAGTCGATGACGATGCCCTTCATCGTGCGCCCGATGATCGTGCTGCGCTCCAGCGTCAGCCGGTCGCCGTCGAGCCGGAAGTTGAAGATGCCGCTCGTGTCGGGATCGCTGTTCGTCACCCAGCCCGTGCCGTCGGCGGCGATGGCCACGTCGAACGGAGAGAACCACTCCGGTCCCGTGTAGACGGCGGTGCGTTTGCTGTCGCCCTCGAGGTAGACCACCACGCAGTGGTTGCCGTAGCTCGCGCACCAGACGTTGCCGTCGCCGTCGATGGCCATCCCCTGCACGCGATAGACGCCGCCCTGATATCCGCCGTCCGGCGAGACGGGCGACGCGTCGGCGATGTTGAACACCGACACGCTGCCGGTGGGAAAGTCTTTGCCCCAGCCGAAATCGCCGATCCACACCTGCTGCTTCGTGTCGAGCGCCACGCCGAACCCCGGACCGAGGAGACCGCCGCCGGTGAACGGCGACATCGTCTCCCCGGCGGCGTTCCGCGCCGGCCGGCCGATCTCGTCGAGCACGATGGAGTATTCGGTCGACGTCGGCTCCCCTTGCGTGACGTTGTTCAGGATCCAGGCGTTGCCGTTCTGGTCGAACTCGAGATTGCCCGGCCCGCCGAACAACTGCTCGTCGCTGCCGGAGTCGTTCACTTTGACGGCCAGCGTCCATGCGTCCGGCTGCTGCCTGAGCGCGGGCTCGTAGAGCGCCGACGCTTTCGTCAGGAGATACACGTCCCCTACGCCTCGAGCGGGATTGCGCGCCAGGTTGATCATCGCCGCGAGCGTGGTCCGCGGCGGCTGCTGCGGATCGACGGTGGTCAATTGAAAGAGGTCGGCGCGAACGCTGTCGTCGCGCAGACACGCGGCGATGAGGTTCGCCAGCGAGTACGCCAGGCCGAGGGCGTTGGTCTCGGCGGCGTTGGGCGAGTGCGTCAGGACCGGCGAGGCCTCGCCGCTCCCGAGCGTCACCACGTTGGTGGTCATGTTCGCCGCGAGACGCATCCCGCGCACCGCGCCGTGCAGTTCCTCATGAAGGAAGAATTGTGCGCCGCACCAGACCGCGGCCACGGTGGTGAGCTCGTTGACGACGATCGGCCTGGCCGGCAGCGTGGCACCGAGGAGCGCCATCAGCACGACCTGTCCCTTGATGGCCTTGACGTAGAAGACGCCGTCGGTGCTGCCGTCCGTTTCGAAGGTGAAGGCCCCCGTGCCGTCGGTCGTGGTCTGCGAGACGTGCACGATCCCGTCCGGACCGACCTCGCAGAGCTGCACGGTGGCGGTGAGGGTTTCGCTGCGGGAGGTGCCTCCGGACTGGACGACGCCGCTGAAGTTCTGCATGGCGCGGCAGCGTACCACGGCAGAGCTCGTTCACTGGGCGGGCGAACAGGGCCGCCCCTCCAGCGTCGATGAGTGCCCCGACGGTCGATTACACGAGCACGGATCTCCGCGCCCGTTGCTGTCCTTCACTGGCCGGCATGGGAACGCCGGACGCCGGCACCGCGCGCTCGCGGCCCCACGCGCGGATGCTGTCGATCGCTTCCGGATTCGTCTTCGACAGCGGCACCACGTTGCGGAACACCTTCCGCAGATACTCCGCATCGACCGCCGCATCTCCCTTCAGGACCGCCTCGCGCGCTGCCTCCGCCACCGCGGCCTGTAGATGGCCGCCCATTCTCAGAACCGGAAGCGGATCCCGAGTTTCGCATCGGCGAACCACACCCAGTTCGAGCGGTTCACTCCATGCAGGTCGGCCCCCACTTCGACGCCGAACTTCGGGTGCAGCGGGAAGAGAATTCCGGCTCCGGCATTGGCCCCCACGTCGGTCGAGCCGCCGTTGTCGCGATAGAAGCCGGGACCGATCTGCACGAAGGGCCGCCACGTGCCGCCGAAATAGCGGCGCAGATTGACCGAGAGATTCGTCAGCGCGAGATCGGGCACGGTCGTGCCGTGGAAGTAGTGGTGGCCGAGCATGAAGTAGAGCGCCAGGTCATCCCGGAACAGGTATTCGAGATCGAGGGTGATGCTCGCCGCCGCGTCATGGTCGCCATTCAGCTTGCCCAGCGGGAAGTTGTGGCCGAGGTGGAAGCTGTACCAGAGATTGCGGGAGTGGGCGCCCGTGCGATCCGGGACCGTGCGGTCCGGATCCTTGCCGTCGGGAACGCCGTCGTTGTCGGAGTCGCGGTCCTCGAAATCGCGCGTGCCGTCTCCGTCGCTGTCGCGCGTCCCTTCCACGAGGTCCGGCACGTCGTCGCCGTCGCAGTCCTCGTCGCGGCTGCACGGCAGCCCGTCGCCGTCGGGATCGCCCGATCCATCCTCGGTGTCGAGGATGCCGTCGCCGTCGTCGTCGTTGCCCGGGAGATCGGGAACGCTGCCGGTGTTGACGATGAACGCCGTGCGTCCGACGCGCACGAACGGCGTCAGCGCGAACGGCGGCGTCGGCGGTCCGCTGAAGATGCTCTCGCCCGGGAGCAGGCGCGCGCCGGCGTCGGCCACCGAGCGGATGGTCACGTCGTACAGCCCGCGGCCGGCGTAATTGCTGAAGTTCGTGGTCACGGCACCGGTCTGCGGATCGCGCGTGAGCGTGATCGGCACGAACGTGCCGTCGGGCCGCCGCACCACGCCCTCGTAGCGCACGCCGAGGAGGTCGGAGCCGAAGGTCGCGTGGGCGCTGATGCGGACCGCCTGCGCGGCAGGCACGGCGCGCGGCAGCGTGTCCGCGTAGAGATCGGGCAGCGGATTCTCGAGGTGGGCCAGCACGAAGGAGAGCTGTTCCGCCGGCGTGCGCGCGAACACGCGCAGACGCCACGTCCCCGCGCCCGGCGACGGCACGCGGATGATCCGGTAATACCGGTCGCGGATGATGCCCGGCGAGGCGTCGGTGATGACCGTGCCGTCCGGCGCGGTCAGGGTGAATCCCGGCGACCAGTCGGTGACGTCGATGTTCCGCGCGGAGAGAAACACGTTGAGCCGTCCGGCGCCCCCCTCGACGGGAATCGGGAACTCATCCACCTCGGGCAGGTTCTTGTCGTTGTTCTGCACCAGCTGGAAGCGCTGCGCGGCGAGCTCGATGCCGTTCGCGCGCGGGCCGTCGCCGATGATCGGCACTGCACCGCGCACCGCGGACTCCGTGCGCGGCAGCGTCAGAGCCTCGCCGCGCGAGCGGGCGAAGAGCTCCGCGTAGATCGCCGGCAGTTCCGAGCCGGTCGGTGCGTCGAACATCGTGCCGCCACCCACGCCGGCGATGTCGGTCAGCAGGGTGCGGTCGGCTGCCGAGCCGACCGGAATCGTGAAGATGCGCACGCCCTGCGCCTGCAGCGCGTCCGCGGCCGCGCGCGGATCGATCCCCGCGTTGTTCTGACCGTCCGAGAGCAGGAAGGCGGTGCGGTTCCGCCCCGCGGCGAGCACGCGCACGAACTCGCTCGTCGACGACTGCAGCGCATCGCCGATGGCCGTCCAGTTGCCCGGACGGAGGTCGTTGATCGTCACCTTGAACGCCGGCGCGTCCGCGGCGGCCAGCGGAATCAGGTCTCGCGGACGAGTGACCGTGTCGTCGAAGGCCACCAGTCCGACGTCCGCTCCCATCCCCGCCTGGAGGTCGACGTAGGCGCGCGCCGCGGCCTGCGCGAAGTCGAGACGGGTCGAGGTCGAGCCGGCCGCCACGGGCACGGCCATGCTGCCGGAACGGTCGATGATCAGCATCACCTGATCCGAGCCGATGACGTCGTTGACGAAGTTCAGGCGGTTGCGGCAGTTCGCCGGCGCCGCCGCCACCGGTAGCCCGTCGCCGCCGGGGAGGGTGATGATCGGATAGTTGCGGCGCAGCGTCTGCCACCCGGAGTCACCGTGGATGAGGGTCTGCTGGCTGGTCTCGTAGTTGTTGGTGGCCGTGCTCCATTTCTCCGGACAGCGATCGGTGCAGAGCGCGAAACCGCCGGCGTCGAATCCGAGAAAGCGCGACGTCGCGCCGCCGCGCAGGCCGTCGCCCATGTTCAGCGTGCCGAGGTCGAGGTTGAGCGTGATGTTGGCGGCGGTGTTCGCCAGGTTGTTGATGGCCACCGCCGGCGATGCAGGGACGATCGCCCCGAGCGTGCCGTCGGCGTTCAGCGTCACGTCGACCGTCTGCAGGATGCGCAGATTGCCGGCGGTTCCGCCGGTGATGTCGCCGTCGTTGATGCCGAAACGAAGCCGCCATGCGCGCGTCCCGGTGCGATTGGCGAACACCGTCACCATGTGCGGAGGAACGCCGCCCAGAGAGTCGAAGACGCCGGCCTCTCCGAACATGTTGCTCGTATTGCGCGCGTTCGAGAAGCTCGAGGAATCGAACGCCAGCAGCGGCGCGGCGTCGTTCAGCTCCGCGTCGATGGCCAGTGAGGTGGAGGCCATGGCCGGCGGACAGGTGGTGTTCGTGCCCCGAATGAGATCGTGGTTCGCGGCCACGGAGATCTCCGTCGCTCCCAGGTCGCCCATGAGCGTCTCGTTGCGTCCGTCGCGGGGAGTGTCGAAGGTCGGCCCGATGCCGCAGGCGTCGCCGAGCGTCCAGCGCTGCCGCTCCGCGTACTCGTCTCCGATGCCGAAGGCGTGATGCCCGAGCTCGTGGGCAATGACGACGGAGTCGACGCCGCTGCTGAACAACGCGATGTGCCAGCCGAGGGTGCGCAGGCTGCTGCCGTCGATGTGAAACGAGACCGCGGAGCGGCCGGGCTCCGAGTAAGCCCAGATGTTCGCCGCATCCTCAGCCGCGCCGCCACCCGTCAGCCGGACCTGCCCGAAGCGCACCTGCCCGTCCGTGGTGTCGCAGATGATGTCGTTGGCGAGCTCCAGCTGCGCGCGCATGACGTCGATCTGCGCGGTCGTGGGTGGATAGCGGAAGTTGACCTGCAGGTCGAGCGTGCCGTCGGCGTTGAGCCGCCCGTCGCCCGCCTGGAGCGATCCGGCGGTGAGAACGACGGCGAGAAGGAACAGCGATGCGCGCTGGTGCATGACGAGCCTCCTCGGGAGTAGTGCACGCAGCCGCGGATTCGTTACAGGAAAGGCGGTAGAAAAGCGAAAAGCCGCTGATTTCTCAGCGGCTTTTCATAAAAATTATCCCGGCGGCGTCCTACTTTCCCACGCAGTTGCCCACGCAGTATCATCGGCGATGCAGAGCTTAACTGCCGTGTTCGGAATGGGAACGGGTGTGAC
>DASUSL010000458.1:0-16266 GCA_036375135.1 Thermoanaerobaculia bacterium
CAGACACGAAATCGCGCTTTTTGGGGCGTGGCGGAGCCGGGCCCCGTTTGAGCGGTGGGCAGGACTGCACGCATTGCAGCGCGCCCGCGTCGCAGCACGGGTGCGGGCGGACGCCGCCGGTCAGGCACGACGATGCGGTGAAGATGCTGGCCGAGGAGCCGGACTGTACGGACGAGGCGGTGGAGGCGCTGCAGCGCTTCTCCCGGGCCGCGCCGGACGCGCGCCCGGACCTCGGCGCCGCCTTCTACATTCGCTTCAAGCGCTACCAGCGTCCCTCGGACCTGCTGCGCGCGTACGACGCGCTCGCGACCGCACCCGACACCGCCGCGACGCGAGTCAATCGCGCCCTGATCGAAGAGGCCCTCGGCCACAAACCGGGAGCCCCCGACCCGGTCGCACAATGGACCGCTGCGCGCGACGCCGCCCTGCGCAGCCGCGACGCCGCGACCGCGGCGAAATTGATTGCGCCGTTTCCCGGCGTGGCACAGGTCCATTTCGAAGACCACCTGTTCGAGATGGATCTCGCGGCGGCGGAGCTCTTCGCCGAGGCGTTGTACCGGAATACGAAAGACCCGCTGGCGCGCGACGTCGTGCGGGCCATGCGCGCGGACCGGCGCGGCGTGGCGGAGTTTCATGTCGCACGCGGCGCGCAGATCGCCAGCGCGCCATCGGAGGTCACGTTTGGAGATGCGGAGCGGCTCCTGAGCGCGGCCGGCAATCCATTGCTCCTCGTCGCACGGCAGCGGCATGCGCAGGTGCTGACTGGAGGTGAACTGGCGGCGCCGCTGTCGATCCTCGATGCGATCGAGCCGGAGGCGCGACGCAGAGGCTATCTCCACCTCCTGGCGCGCATCCATTCACTGCGCGGTTACTGCCTCAGTTTTCAAGGCAATTTCATCGACAGTCTGCCCCCATATCAACAGGCACTGCAGCAGTACGACGCGCTGCATGACTATGACGGCATCGCCGGCACGCGCTCGCGCATCGCGGGCATTCGCCGCAAATCGGGAGACATTGAAGGCGGGGCCCGCGAGGCACTGCGCGCGTTGCGCGACGAATTCCGCGTGGTCGACTCGAAGGAACATCAGAACGTCAACGGCGAGGTTTCGGCGGTGGCGGTCGCCATCGGTAGTCCTCATGCGGCAATGCATTATGCGGATCGCATCATTGGCCGCTATCAGGCGCGCATCAAAGCCACCAATCCTTCGAATACGGACGGGCTGGGCCGCCTCCGGAACGAACTGGCCATCGGGCTCCGCAATCGCGCCATCGTCGCCGCGGAGTTGCGAGACTACGCCCGCGCCAATGCCGATCTCAACGAGGCCGAGCGCCTGCACGCGGGCAAGCCGATCGATCCCCTCATCCGCCATTTCATCGACATTACACTTTACGAGAGCCGCGGCCGTGCCTCGGCGCTCGATCCGCGAGAGGCCGTTGCCTCCTACAACCGGGCACTGGCACTGGCCGCGGACGATGAGTTCCTGACCATGCGCGCGTCGCTTTACGCACAACGTGCCGAAGCCCTGCTGCGCATGAACAGACAGAATGATGCGGCCGCCGATCTGCAGAGAGCCGTGCGCGAGCTGGAGACGGAGGAGCGACGCCTCTTCGAGGGGCGCGACCGCCGTTCCAGCAAGAGACTTCCGCCGGGCTATTTTGCGCGCTTTCAAGACACGTATCTGCACCTCATCCGCCATTACATCGACCAGCGCGACGTCGTGCAGGCGCTCATGCACGCCGAATACGCGCGCGGACCGGAGACGAAGAAACTGCTCGCACAACTGCGGCTCCGCGACCGGGCGCAGTTCGCCTCCATCCGCGCGCGTCTGCCGGAAAACAGCACGATGCTGCTGTACAGCGTCATGGACGACCGTACGTACGTCTGGGTGGTCTCCGCCACACGCACGAGCGTGCACCGTCTCAAGGCCACGGCGGAGGACGTCGAGCGCTGGACGCGCGCTCTGTACCGCGCCGGCCACCGCCGCCGCCCCGAAGAATTCGACGACGCGCTCTTTGCGCCGTATGCGGAGCTGATCGCGCCGGCGCTGCGATTCGTCGACACGCCGCGGCTGGTGATCGTGCCCGACGGCGCAATGCACGGACTGCCGTTCGCGGCGCTGCGCAATCCCGACACGCGCCGCTATCTCGTGCAGAACTACGTCATCGAGACCGCGCCCAGCGCCACGCTCTATGCATATGCGCGCGTCCGCGACGCCATGCTGGCGAAGAGCCACTCCCCTTCTCTGCTGGCCATCGGTAATCCCGCCTTCGACACCACACTGCCGATCATCGGAGAGTTTCCTTCGCTTCCGCACGCGGCCTTGGAGGCGCAGCAGATCGCGGGCTTTTACAGAACGAAGCCACTCATCGGTGACGCCGCCACGGTGCAGGCATTTCTGACTGGCACCGCGAACGCCGACATCGTGCATTTCGCCGGACACGCGGTGGTCAACGCCGCCGAGCCCGAGAGCTCATATCTATTGATGGCCCCTTCGCCGCCGCATCGCGGCGTCCTGACGGCGGACGAGCTGCTGGACGGCCTGCGGCTCGATCGCACGCGCCTGGTGGTCCTGTCGGCGTGCCGCAGTGCGGGCGGACGGGAGGGAGGGAATGACGGAGTGGCCCCGCTGGTCCGGCCCATTCTCACCGCGGGCGTTCCGGCGGTGATCGGGAGTCTGTGGAACGTGAACGACGCCACAACGCGCGAGCTTCTGGTGTCTTTTCATCGGCACTACCGGCAGCACAAAGACGCGGCGGTGGCATTGCGGGAAGCACAACTGAGTCTGATCCGCAAACAAAGCCGCGGCTACAACACCGGTACTGCCTGGGCGCCGTTTCAGGTGATCGGACATGCCTCCTCACCGTTCGCGCCGCCCGCCACAGAAACCGAAAAAGGAGAACCACCTTGAGCAGCTTCGTATTGAGAATCCTCTTCAATGGCCTGATGGCCTTCGTCCCGAACGCGGACGGCACGGAAGTGACCGTCCTCCTCCTCAACACCGACAACCACGCAGTCCACACCTCCGACGGCTCCGCCGTTCCCCCGCACAAATCGATGATCCTGGCGCGCGCCGGCAATTGCACCGGCACGTGTCCGAAGCGCGACGCCGCGATCGCCGACTTCATCTTCAAGGGCAGCTCCGCCTCCGCCGCGGCCGATGCACTCGAAGCCGCGCTGGGCAACAACGGCGGCGCCTGGATCCTCAACGGCTCCGACATCGAATTCCGCAAAGGCGATGCGAACGATCCGGCGCTGCCCGCGCTCTCGCTGCGCACCGGCCTGCGCACCACCATCATTCCGACGACGTCCACCGAGCGTGAAGACACGTCGTGGATTCCGAACCTCAAGCAGCTCTGCGCCGGCGGCTGCACGCTCAATTCCGCCGTCCTCGGCAACAACCCGCCGGCCGGCCTGATCGCGGCGCGCATCCGCGTGCGCAACGGCAGCGTCTTCACGTACTCCGTGGCGCGCATCGGCGGTGACGTCACCCCCGTGAAGTTCCAGCGTCTCGACGGCACCGGCAGCGGCACCAACGTGCAGGCCATCGCCAGCATGGTCGGCGTCGATCTGCAGGTTTCCGGCAGCAGCATCGAGATCGCCGAGTCGAGCTTCAGCGGCAGCGCGGGACGTACCATGCGTCTCGAGCCCGACTCCAACGGCAAGGTCGAGGTCCTCGTGCTGAACGTCCCGCCCTTCGTCCCGCCGGCTTCGGCGGACAACGAGGCGCCGGAAGTGGGGCGCCATTTCGAAGCCTACTACTCGCTTCTCACCAATCCCCCCGCGGCCGAGACGCGCCTCGTCCCGCGCATCGGCGTGACCGGCGTGTCGTACCCGCAGGTGGGATGGCAGTCCGTGCATCCGCAGAGCGTCCTCTACTCCGAGCTGCTCAATGCAGTGCGGCTGAACGCGGGGCGCTCCATGTACGACCGCGTGCTCTGTCCCCCGGCCGGCATTCCCCTCCCGTAATTCGCAGTACACCCGGTTCGCCACCCTCGGGTGGCGAACCCCTTTCGAGGAGGACGCAATGAAGATCGTCGCCACCCTGCTGCTCCTGAGCGTCCTCGGCTGCCGCAACCCCGACGCGCACGTCTCCGCCGCCAGCACGCTCACGCAGCGCTATTCACGTTCGAAATTCGCGCCGTGGAACGTGCGCGCCAGCGCCGCGGGCCGCGATTGCGGCGTCCTGCTGGTCGAGACGTCGATCATCCTCGACGACTCGATGGTGGAGGCGATGCATTACGGCGCCGGACATTACGCCGTCGACGGCCATGGCATGCAGCATTTCTCGCGCGAGAGCGCATTTCACGGCGTCGTCTACAGAGACCAGAGCAAACGCGTCTGGACGTATGGCAACCTCGACGCCGAAGAGGCAAAATCGATTGCCGTCTGCCGTTGAGGCACTATGAAAATCGTCATCGCCTTCATCGCAGTCATCCTGGCCACGGACGCCGCGGCCGCGGGCCGAGCGCTCATCATCGGCATCAATGACTACTCCGTCGCGCCCGCGGCGACGCGCGTACGCCACCCACCGCCGCCGCCGGGACGCGCATGGCCGACGCTCTTCGGCGCGGTCAATGACGCGCGCATCCTCGAACAGATGCTGATCTGCTCGTACGGCTTCGCGCCGGAGAACGTCAAGGTGTTGACCGATCGGGAGGCGACGCACGACGCCATCCTGCAGAGCCTCGAGCAGCACCTCGTCGCACCGGCCGCGAAGGGCGACGTCGTGTTCTTCTATTACGCGGGCCACGGCACGCGCATCACGAATTCGCTCTCCGACGAGGACGACCGGTACGACGAGGCCATCGTCCCCGCCGACTCGCGCCTCGGCGCGCCCGACATCCGCGACAAACAACTGCGCCGTTACTTCAACCGCATCCTCGACAAAGGGGCGCGGCTGACGGTGATGATGGACAACTGCTACAGCGGCTCCGGCGCGCGCGGCGGCCTGCCGAACGGCGCGGTCGCACGCGGGGTCCGTCCCGATCTGCGCGACCTGCGCGACGCCACGAATTACGGGCCGCGTCCCGAGGCGCGCGGCGCGCTGGTGCTCAGCAGCACGCAGGACTCCGAGCGGGCCTGGGAGATCCGCGATGCCGAGGGAGAGATGCACGGCGTCTTCACGTGGGCGTTCCTGCGCGCGCTGCGCGACGCGCCCGGCGGCGAGCCGGCCGAGCACACGTTCCTCCGCGCCGACGCGCGCATGCGCTACGAGACGCCGTTTCAGGAACCGGTCCTGGCCGGCGATGAGTCCGCGCGCTCCGCGCCGTTCCTCGGCCCGCGCGTCGACCGCCGCGGCGAGCGCACGGTCATCGCGGTGGAACGCGTGCAGAGCGACGGCACGGTGATCCTGCAGGGCGGTTGGGCGAACGGCCTCTCCCTCGGCAGCGAGCTGCGCAACGGCACGGCGCGCGTCGCCGTCACCGCCATGCGCGGCCTCGCGCGCAGCGAGGCGCGCCTGCTCGCCGGCAAGACGCAGAGCGGCGCGCTCCTCGAAGTGGCCGCATGGACTCCGCCGCGCACGCGGCCGTTGCGCCTCTGGATGCCGCGCGCGCCGGGCGACCTCGCATCGCTGGCGAAACGCCTGGCTTCCGAGGCGGCGAAGCGCGGCATGCGCTGGATCGACGATCCGACCTCCACCGCGGCGGAGATGCATCTGCTGCGCTGGAACGGCGCCGCATGGGAATCGATCGGTCCCGGCGGCGTGACGGGCAGCGGCAACGATCCGCTGGCGTTGCTGGCGGCACTGCCTCGGGGCACGCCGCTCTTCGTGCAGTTCCCCGGTCCCCTCGATGCCATCGCCGCCGACGGCATCGCCGCCGTCGCGCGCCCCGAGGGCGCCGACTACCTCCTGACCGGACGCTACACCGGCGGCAAGCTGTCGTATGCGTGGGTACGACCGCACCGCGATCGCCGCAGGATCGCCCTTCCCGTGCGCAGCGAATGGGTGAGCTCCGCCGCCGCGCTGCGCGAGCACGCGGCGCGTTTGCGCAGGATTCATCTGTGGCATGTCCTCGAGGCGCCTCCCGGCTCGCGCGCGCCGTATCGGCTGGCGCTGCGCCGCGCGAGAGACCGCGCCTTCGTCAGCGACGGCATCCTCACCGGCGACGAGCGTTACGAGCTCGTGGCGCGAGCCGCGGCGCCGCACGCGCAGCCGCGCTGGTTCTACGCGTTCATCATCGACAGCCACGGCAAGAGCACGCTCCTGCATCCGCTCGACGGCTCGGTGGAAAACCGCCTCGCCGCCTCGCAGCCGCAGGTGTCGCTGGGCGAGTTCCGCGTCGGACCGCCGTACGGTCTCGACACGTTCGTGTTCCTCACCACCGACGAGCCGCTGCCGAGTCCGTGGATCCTCGCGTGGGACGGCGTGCGCGCCGGTCCGTTCGATGCCGGACAATGGTCGATCGAGCGTGTGGTCATGGAGTCGGTGAAGCCGCGACCCCACTAATTTCCTGAATTCGTGTCTTCCAGGACGGCCCTCTTCCGTGCCGAGGACTCGTTTGCAAGGCCGTTCGATCCTCGCATGATGGGTTCCGCCGGAAGGGGGCCACTGCTTCGGCAATGCGATCGTGGACACTGTTGTGCGTGACCCTGCTGGCGTGCACCGCCGGAGCGGGGATCCGTCCGCTCGAATCCGATCCGGAGTTCGAGCGCGCGCAGTCGGCGGCGTTGTTCGTCGGCGTGCGCGAGTTCCCCGCCGACGCCACGCTGGACGAGGTGCGTTACGCGGTCGACGACGCCATCGACCTGGCGTTTCTGTTCGCGCTCGACCCGCGCGTCAGTCTCGTCGAGCCGGAGCGTGTGGTGCTGGCCGTGTCCGGCAAGCCGCAGAAGCAGGCCTCGGAGGATCGCCTGCGCAAGCTCATCGAGGCCGGGGCGGTGGTGAAGACCGCCACGCAATCGGACATCGAGACGCTGCTCGCGCGGCAGGCCGCGGCGGTCGGCAGCGGCGGCGTGCTGATCGCCGCGTTCGCGACGCACGGATTCCAGAGCGACGGTGCGCCGCACGTGCTCGCGTCGTCCTCCGTCTTCGAACGGCCGGAGACGACCCTGGCCACCGCGAAGCTCGCCGCGATCGCGGCACGCGCACCGCGCTCCATTCTCTTCTTCGACTCCTGCCGCGAGCGCATCCGCCCGCGGATCCGTGCCGCGGGCGCCGCACCGCCGCTGTTCGAGGGGCTGACGCGCGCCGCCGGACAGGTCGTCTTCGCCATCTCGGGGCAGTACACCTGGGACAATCCGCTCGCCCGCAACGGCGCCTTCACCGACACCATCGTCGACGGCCTGCAGTGCCGCGCGAAGACGGACGCGCGCGGACTCGTGACCGTGGAGACGCTGCACGCGTACGCGGAGAAGCGTCTGCTGTCGTGGATCCGCAAACACCGCGACCGGCGCGCGCAGACCGCCGTGCAGCTCACCGCCGACGGCGCCGCGCGTGCGATGCCGCTCGCGCACTGCTCCCCGGCGCCGCCCGCTCCGATCTCGCCCGTGCGGGTGGCCGTCGACGGCACGTCGTTGATCGCCTTCGATCTGCGCAACGCGGAGCTGTGGCGCATGACGTTCGCGGATCGCATCGCGCGCGCGGAGCTGCTGGATCTCGACGGCGACGGCGCGAACGAGGCCGTGGCCCTGGCCGGCACGACGCTCGCCGTCGTGCGCGCCACCGGCGAGCGATGGTGGAGCGCCGAGGGAGTGCATGCGTACGCCGCCGGAGACCTCTTCCGCAGGAAACGCCGGCAGCTCGTGGCGCTGTCGCATGCGAGCCTCTCCATCTTCGACGCCGACGGCCGCGTCGTGGCGACGTACGCGCATCCGGGCCCGCTGCGGCACGTGGCCATCGCCGCGCTGACCACGCGTCATCTGCCGAAGATCGTCGTCACCGGCGTGAACGACGCGCTGCAGAAAACGGTCGGCGCGGGCGGGGCGGTGAGCAGCGTCTTCATGCTCGACCCGAAGCGCGTGCAGGGCGAGGCGCCGCCGTACCTCCGCAACCTCGGCACCGGCACGCAGCTCTGGTACGGCTACCTTCATCCCGCCGCGCAGTCGATCGAACGGCTGGAGCTCGTCGATCGCGACCAGGACGGCCGCCGCGACATCGCCCTCACCACCTCCGCCGGCACGCTCACCCTCGACTTCGACGGGAAGATCATCGAGGCGAAGAACGCGCAGTTCGGTCTGGTGAAGTAGGTTCCAGCTCTTCGCTCACGTCTTCGAAGACGAGCACCCCGTCGCGTACGATCACCAGCGGCGTCCCCGTCTCCCGCGCGATTTCTCGCGCGCGTTGCGCCGCGCGGAGGAGCGCACGAGGTGCGGCCTGCATCACAGGATCGGGCAGAGAGGAGCGGAGTTCGTCGTCGTTCATCGGTTCAGACCACCTTCTTCAAGCAGGCGCGGTGCCTGACCACTGTTGTCGAACCATTGCCAGTAGTCGACCAGTGGTCGATACACGTCGAGAAAGTTTCGCATACCGCTCACGAACCTGCGGCGGATGACCTGCTCGGCGACATCATGTCCGCCCTGCTTCACGCGCGTGGCCACGCGGGCGATGGCCTCCTCCGGCGTGCCCAGCGACAGAAACATGAGTTTCACCGTGTAACCCTGCTCCCTCCATCGCGGTATCCGTTTCACGTACGTGTGGCCCGCGAGCGTCGTTTCGAAAGCGAAGCTGATTCCCGTGGCAGCGGTGCGATCGATCTCCGCGATCATCAATCGTCCGGCGCGAATCGCTACAGTTTCAGGATGAAACGGTGAAAGTCCGGCGGCGATGAGATCGGCATTGATGAAGAGCGGACAATCCGCTTCGGCAGGCAGAAACTCGCGCGCAAACGTCGTTTTGCCCGCACCATTCGGGCCGGCAATGATCACGATCTGCGGCGCCACTCCGCGAATTGTAGATGCCACATGAATTTGTGGGACGGCGCCCGAGCGCGGATAATGGCGGCAATCCATCATGAGCCGATACCGATTCGGGGTCTGGGGCATCAAGCTCGATGACGACGCCTTTGCCGAGGCATTGGCGGGCGCAGGTGTGGCGAATCTGTACAACCCGAGCGGAATCGCCGAGTTCCACGTGCCTCGGGTTCCGCCGGAGCTGTCGGTCGAGGACGCGCTGCAGCGCTGGCAATCGAGCCAGCCCGTGCGCCAGCTCGAAGTCGTCGACGCCGGCGGACTCGATCCGCTCTGGCTCGCGGCGACGCTGGCGCGCGCCGTTCCGCACGGCGGCGTGCATTTCCGCCGCGACGAGCCGGACGTTTCCGTGGCCTGGCAATGGCCGCTGCGCATCGGTCTCTTCGCCGACGACCGCGCCAGCGAGCTGCGCACCGCGCTGACCGGCCGCAGCACCAGCCGCCTCGTGGAGTTCGTCGAGGTCGGAAAAGAACCCGCCGAGTGCGAGCTGCTGCTCATCCCCTGCAACCTGCGCGCGGCCGTGCAGCGCGTGCTCGCCGCCGCCGCGCCCATCACCGCCGACTGCACCATCGTCCTCGGCGGTCCGAAAGTCGACAGCGAGCGCGTCGAGGCGCTGCTCGCCGTCATCCGCGGTGAAGTGCGCACGGCCGGCGTGGCCCTCGGCTCCGTGCCGAAGAGCGCGCGGCAGGAGTGGCTGCGCGTCCTCATCGAGCATCTCTCGCACAGCGAGACCATCGACACCGCGCTCTGCGCCGCGGCACGCGCAACCGAGATCGCCGCGCCGCTGATGTATTGCTCGCGCAAGCTCGCCGAGCTGGCCACGCTGCGCCACTTCGCCGAGCGCCTCGGCACGGCCATGAAGAACGCGCGGAGACGCGAAGTCTCCGTCGACGTCGACGCGCACGCCAGCAGCCAGCTGCGCGTTCCGCAGACCGCATCCGTCGAAGACCTCGGCGGCATGCTCGAGTCGATGGCCCCTTCGTACGACTATCAGTACGAGTCGGGCGACGCCACCGCGATCGTCGAGACGCGCGAGGCCGTCGAGCGCTCCACGCTGGAGCGCATCGAAGTGCCGCGCATGACGCGGAGCATGCCGCCGGCCCCCGGGCCGATGACGTTCGAGCTGCCGATGCCGGCGGCAGTCGAGGCGAAGGTGGAGACCGAGCGTTTCCTGCGCGCGTCGTTCTTCGATCAGACGAAGGCGATCCGCCTTCCGATGATCGCGGCCGACACGCCGTACTTTCTGCGCGTGCACATCGGCCCGCCCGAAGGGCCGGGAGCGGTCGCGAACGTCGCTCTCGACGAGTCGCAGCTTCCCGCCTCGCCCACCGGCCACGAGTTGACCATCGCCCTCTTCGAGTTGCGCGAAGACGATCATGCGCCGGCCTCGCCGCCGGCGCGCGCGACGGTGCACCTGCCGCCGGAGAAAGATCGTCCGTCGACGTATGCGTGGTTCCCCATCCTCGCGCCGCAATCGGGTGCATTCGCGGCGCGCATCGTCGTCCTGCATCAGACGCGCGTGCTGCAGACGCTCCTCTTCCGCGCGCCGCTCCACGAGCTCGAGACCGCGTTCACGCTCACGCAGGAGAACGTCATCCATCCCGGCTTCGACATCCTCGGCACGCGCCGCGCGTTCGACGCCGCGCTGGTCGTGAACAAAGCGGGCGGCAAGAGCGCGGTCATGGGCATCACCGCGAAGTCGGTGACGTACAACGAGCCGGAAGGAATCACCGACGCCATCGAGGCCATCGCCAACGCCATCACCGAGCTGACCAAGCTGCCCGACAAGGTCAAGCTCACCGATCCGGCGGTCATCAAAGTCCTGATCTCGCTCGCGCACGACGGGCACCTCATCTCCGACTGGATCGCCCAGAAGCTGCCGCCGGAGCTGGCCACCGCGGAGCGCATCCAGATCGTCGAGGCGCGCCCCGGCGCGTTCCTGCCGCTGGAGTTCGTCTACCCCTCCTTCGCGCCGAACGACGACGCGAAACTCTGCCCGCACGGCAAGGACGAGCTGGCCGAGGCGCGCAAGACCAAATGTCCGAACGAGCGCGATCGGAAGTTCGTCTGCCCGTCCGTCTTCTGGGGGTTCAGCCGCGTCATCGAGCGCTGGCCGCACATGGATCTCGAGGACAACTTCAACTACAGGCTCAGCGTGCCGAAACCGAATCACACCACCATCGACCCGCTGCAGACGGCCATCCTCGGCGCCAGCAAACGCGTGGCCCCGGCCGACGTGGCCTCGGCGAAGAAGGCCGTCAAGGCGGCGGTGAAGTCGAACGTGCACGTCGTGCCGACGTGGAACGACTGGCCGGACGCGATCAGGACGCACTCACCGTCGCTGCTCGTCCTCTTTCCGCATTCCGAGGAGAAGGATGGGAAGCAGGCGCTGGAAGTGGGCGAGAAGTTTTTGAAGGTGGGCGTGCTGGAAGACGATTACGTCCGCACCGAGGAGAGCGATCCCGGCCCGCTGGTGCTGCTCCTCGGATGCAGCACGCAGTTGCCGCGCGTCGCCTTCCACAACTTCGTGGGGCGCTTCCGCGAGAAAGGCGCGTCGATCGTCGTGGGGACGCTGTCCATCATCCGCGGCCGCCACGCCACGCGCTTCGTCAAGGAGTTCCTGGACGTCCTGAAGAAGAAATCGGGCACCAACACGCCGTTCGGCGAGGTGTTGCTGGAGACCAAACAGACCATGCTCGCCGCGGGCGATCCGTTCGCACTCACGGTCGTCGCCTACGGCGACGCCGACTGGCGGCTCTGAAGGAGAACTTCATGTATCGCATCCACATGCTCCCCGCGTACTTCGGCGACTCGCTGCTGATCGAATACGGCCCCGGCGATGGCGCGAAACCGAAGCGCATCCTCATCGACGCCGGTACCGCCGAGTCGTATCCGGCGGTGCGCAAGGCGCTGGAGGCCATTCCGAAGGCCGAGCGCGTCTTCGAACTGCTGGTGGTGACGCACATCGACATCGACCACATCGGCGGCATCCTGCCGCTGCTCGACGACGCGAAAGCGCTCGGGTTGAAGTTCAAGGAGATCTGGTTCAACGGCTACGAGCACCTCACCGACCTGCTCGGACCGAAACAGGGCGAGCAGCTCTCGGCGCGCATCGTCGACGGCGGCTACAAGTGGAACGCCCGCTTCGACGGCCGCGCCGTGGTCGTGCCCGATGACGGCCCGCTCCCGAGGAAAGACGTCGCGGGGATGAAGATCACGCTGCTCTCGCCGATGCGCGCGCAACTCCTGAAACTGGAGAAGGAGTGGCAGAAGGTCATCAAGGCCGCCGGGCTCGTGCCGGGTGTCGGCGCGAAGATGCCTCCCGAAGAAATCGACGACCTTCTCGGCGACGAGGCGATCGACGTCGAGAGCCTGGCCACCAGCAAGTTCAAGAGCGACACCTCGGCGCCGAACGGCAGCAGCATCGCCTTCGTGGCGACGTACGACGGCAAGAGCGTGCTGTTCGGTGCGGACGCCTTCCCCAAGGTGCTGGCGGCTTCGCTGGCGCGCATGTCCGAAGAGGAGCGGAAGAAGGTCTCCATCTTCAAACTGCCGCACCACGGCAGCCGGAACAACCTGAGCTCCGAGCTCCTCGCCGAGCTGGCCTGCGGCACGTTCCTGGTTTCGTCGAACGGACAGCGATACAGCCATCCGAACAAAGAGGCCATCGCCCGCATCATTCACCGCGGCAACAAGCCGCGCATCCTCTTCAACTACCGCTCCGAGTTCAACGACTTCTGGGACGACGCGGCGCTGAAGAAACAGCACAAGTACTCGGTCAAGTACGGCGGGGACGGCGGCTTGACGATCGACGTGTAGGGATCGTCACGTAGCGGAGTCGTCGCCGCCGCTGACGTCTTCGAACACGAGCACCCCGTTTTCTCCCGCGCGATCTCTCCCGCCCGCCCCGGGTGGCGGCGCGGGACGCCGCCACGACAGCCGGCGGGACGCCGGCGCTCCACAGCGTAGAACATTTGCCTCCCTTCCCTCGCCGAGGAACAATCCTGATCCTTGAGTACCCGCAAGCCCACGCGTGATCTCGACGCGCTGCACATCACTCACAACCCGCCGGGGGCGGAGAAGGAGAAGGTGAAGGAGCGGGCGGCGGGGGTGCCGTTGTCGGGGGAGTACGACCACATCCCGTTCGTGCATGAGCAGTGGGGCGGCACCTATCGCGCCCAGCCGGAGGAGGAAAGGCCAAAGAGGAAAGAGAAAAGTAGAAAGAGAGGGCGGCCTTACGCGGAGTTGCGGGCAGCTTCTTCGTTCTCGTTTCTCGACGGGGCCTCGCTGCCCGAGGACCTCATGCATCAGGCGGCGGAGCTCGATCTGCCCGCCATGGCCCTCCTCGACACCAACGGCGTCTACGGCGCGCCGCGCTTCTTCACCGCCGCGAAGAAGAGCGGCGTGCGCGCGCTCATGGGTGCAGAGCTGCGGATGAGTGAGGCTCCCGAGCGCCTCAGCGTGCTCGTCGAGAACAAGAGCGGCTACAAGAACCTCTGCAAGCTGCTCACGGCGGGCGCGCTCGCGCATCCGAAGGGACAGGCGGTCTACGACTGGAAGCTCGTCGAGCAATACGCGGAGGGACTGCGCTGCCTCACCCGCGCCGACGAAGCGACGGTGCACAGGATCAGTGGCATCTTCAAAGGGCGGACGCACCTCGAGCTGCAGCGGCATCACCTGCGCGCCGAGGAGCATCACAACGTCCGGCTCGTCGATCTCGCCAGAAAGCTGCGTCTACCACTCGTAGCGACGAATGGCGTCCGCTACGCACACAGCGAAGACAAAGAGCTGCACGACGTCCTGACCTGCATCCGCGAGGGGCGCAACGTCGACACCGCCGGCAGCCTCCTCGGCATGAACCGCGAGCGGCACATCAAGACCGCCGAGGAGATGACGAGGCTCTTCGCCGATCTGCCCGAGGCGCTGGATGGTGCGTGGGAGCTGGCGAACACGCTCGAATACACCCTGGCCGACCTCGGCTACCAGTTCCCCGACTACCCGCTTCCGCCCGGCGAGACGAACGACTCGTTCCTCCGCAAGATCACCTGGAACGCCGCCACGGCGCGCTTCCGCCCGCTCACCGCGCGCGCGCAGGCGCAGATCGAAAAAGAGCTGAACATGATCGAAAAGCTCGAGCTGGCGGGCTACTTCATCATCGTCTGGGACATCGTCCAGTTCTGCCGCCGCGAGAACATCCTCGTGCAGGGGCGCGGCTCGGCCGCCAACTCCGCGGTCTGCTACGCCCTCGGCATCACCGCCGTCGACCCGGTGAAGATGGACCTCCTCTTCGAGCGCTTCCTCTCCGAGGAGCGCGGCGAGTGGCCGGACATCGACCTCGACCTCCCCTCCGGCACGCAGCGCGAGAAAGTCATCCAGCACGTCTACGCCAAGTACGGCCAGCACGGCGCGGCCATGACCGCGAACGTCATCACCTACCGCGACCGCTCCGCCGCCCGCGAGGTCGGCAAGGCCCTCGGCTTCTCGCTCGAGCAGGCGGACAAGCTCTCCAAGACCGTCAGCACGTGGCACTTCGGCGAGATCCGCGAGAAGCTGGAGAGCCTCCCCGAGCAGTTGCAGGGCAGCGGCTTCGACCCCGCGGACCTGCGCGTGCAGCACTTCATGCGCCTCTACATGCAGATCCAGAATCTGCCGCGCCACCTCGGCCAGCACTCCGGCGGCATGGTGCTGGCGAAGGGTCGCCTCGACGAGGTCGTGCCGCTCGAGCCGGCGTCGATGCCCGGCCGCGTGGTCATCCAGTGGGACAAGGAAGACTGCGCCGATCTCGGCATCATCAAAGTGGATCTCCTGGGCCTGGGGATGCTGGCCGCCATCGAAGACATGATCCCGATGATCGAGACGTACGAAGGGAAAGAAGTTGACTTGGCCCATCTGCCGGAGAACGACCCGCTCGTCTACAAGATGCTCAACGAGGCCGACACCATCGGCATGTTCCAGGTGGAGAGCCGCGCGCAGATGGCCTCGCTGCCGCGCCATGCGCCGAAGTGCTTCTACGACATCGTCGTGCAGGTGGCGATCATCCGTCCCGGGCCGATCGTCGGCGGCATGATCCGTCCCTTCTTCGACCGGCGTCAGGGAAAGATCCCGGTCGAGTATCCGCATCCCTGTCTCGAGCCGATCCTCAAGCGCACCCTCGGCGTGCCGCTGTTCCAGGAGCAGCTCCTGCGCATCGCCATGGTCGCGGCGAACTTCACCGGCGGCCAGGCGGAGGAGCTGCGCCGCGCCATGGGCTTCAAGCGCTCGATGGAGCGGATGGCGGACATCGAGACCCGCCTGCGCGACGGCATGACGCAGAACGGCATCGGCGTCGAGGCGCAGGACCAGATCGTCAAGTCGATCACCTCGTTCGCGCTCTACGGCTTCCCCGAGTCGCACGCCGCCAGCTTCGCGCTCATCGCGTACGCGAGCGCGTACCTCAAGGCGCGCCATCCGGTGGCGTTCTACACGGCGCTGCTGAACGCGTGGCCGATGGGCTTCTACCATCCGGCCACGCTGATCAAGGACGCGCAGCGCCACGGCGTGAAGGTGCTGCCGGTGGACGTGAACCTCTCCGGCTGGAAGTGCCGCTGGGAGAACGGCGCCGTGCGCCTCGGCCTGCGCTTCGTGAAAGGACTGCGCGCGGAATCGGGACTGCGCGTCGAGGCGGCGCAGCCGTTCGCGTCGACGGACGATCTCGCCCGCCGCGCGCGCCTGCGCGACGACCAGTTGACCAAGCTCGCCTACGCCGGCACGCTGGCGTCATTCGGCATGACGCGCAGGGCCGCGCTCTGGCAGGCCTCCGAGGCGGCGCGCGACGCGGGAGAGCTCTTCGAGCAAGCGACGCCGCGGAAGAAGAAGAACCCGCTCCCCGAGATGTCGCATCTCGAGGAGACCGTCGCCGACTACCACGCCATGGAGCTCACCGCGGGCAAGCACCTCATGGAGCACTACCGCCCGCAGCTCGAGCGCGACGGCATCCTCTCCGCCGAGCAACTGAAGCACGTCCCGAACGGCACCTATGCCGCCACGGCCGGCGCGGTCATCGTCCGCCAGCGTCCCGGCACGGCGAAGGGATTCGTCTTCCTCACCCTCGAAGACGAGACCGGCCTCTCGCAGGCCATCGTCAACCCGCAACTCTTCGCCGAACAGCGCTCCACGATCCTCACCAACTCCGGCCTCATCGTCGAAGGGATCGTGCAGAACCAGGACGGACAGCCCTCCGTACGCGCGGAGCGCTTCTTCCCGCTATCGGGCGTGCACGAGGTGTACAGCCATGACTTCCATTGAGAGATATACTTCCGGCAGGAGGGCAAGACAGTGATCCATCTCATCGTCATCCTCGCGCAACTCGCCGCGGCTCC
>DASUSL010000459.1:0-3085 GCA_036375135.1 Thermoanaerobaculia bacterium
GTGATCTCCGCGAGCACGGCGCCGCGCTCGAGGAACCGGCCGGGCGCGGGGACGTGCAGCTTCGTGATGACGCCCGAGGCAGAGGCGCGCACGATGTGCTCGCCGAGGGAGAGCTGGGCGTGCTCGCTCTGCAGGCGGGCGAGGGATTGTCCGGCGGCCACTTCCTGCGCTTCGAGCGCGAGCTGTTCCTGCCGCGTCGACTCCGCGTGCGCGCGGCGCTCGCTCTCCAGGTTCTCCACCATCTCGCGCGGCAGCACGCCTCCTTCGAACAGCGCGCGCTGGCGCGAGACATCGCGCGCGAGGCGATCCAGCTCCACCGCGCCGCGTGCGCGGGCGCGCTCGCGCTGGGCGGCGATGAGTGCGATCTGTTCGCGCGTGCGCTCCATCTCCGTCTGCAGGCGCGCGCCTTCGAGTCGCGACGACGATTCGTCGAGGCGGAACAGCTCCGCGCCCTTTTCCACGAACGCGCCCTCGCGTGCGGCGATCGACACCACGCGTCCCTCCTGCTGCGCGTGCAGCGGCACGGCGTCGCCGGCCACGCGCACGTCGCCGCGCGCACGCACCGTCTGCTCGAACGGGATGAACGCGGCCCAGCCGAGAGCCAGGAAAAAGGTCAAAGAGAAAAGAGGAAAGAAGAGCGCCGTGAAGCGCGGCCGCGCGTAGACGATGGCGTCGACGGTCTCCGAGAAATCGCGGCGGTCGAGAAGCTCGCTGATGTCGCTCATGCCGGTGTGGCCTCCGCCCTGTCAGGGAATGGATGCAGGCGTGTCTGTTCCACTCTGGAGAAGTCGTCGTAGAGGCGGCGGTACTCGCCGTCGCGCATCATCAGCGACTCGTGGCTGCCGAGCTCCAGGATCTCTCCCTTCTGCAGGAGGATCACGCGGTCCGCCTCGCGCGCGTGCCGCAGGTCGTGGGTGATGTTGATGACCGTGCGGCCGCTCATCCACTCGCGCACGTTCCTCTTCACCTGCGCCTGCAGCGACGCGTCGAGTCCGTGGAACGCTTCATCGAGGATCAGCACCGAGGGACGCATCAGCAGCGCGCGGGCGAGGAGGATGCGCTTGAGCTGGCCGCCGGAGAGACCGACGCCGCGCTCCCCCACCACCGTCTGGTATTTCTCCGGCAGCTCGCGGATGAAATCGTCGGCCAGCGTGGCGCGCGCGGCGGCCATCACCTCGTCGAGCGTGGCCCAGCTCACGCCGTGGGCGATGTTGTTGTAGACCGTGTCGCCGAAGAGGAACGTGTCCTGCGCGACGACGGCAATCTGGCGGCGCAGGTTCGAGAGCGAGTAGTCGTTGATGTCGTGGCCGTCGATGCGGATCGCGCCGCTCTCCGCGTCGTGCAGCCGCGCGAGCAGGCCGACCAGCGTCGACTTGCCGGCGCCCGACGCGCCGACGACCGCCACTTCCTCCCCCGGCTGAATGGCGAACGACACGTTCTTCAGCACCGGCGCGCCGCTGCTGTACGCGAAGGTCACGTTCTCCAGCGCCAGCTCGCCGCGCAGCTCGCGGTCGGGGAGCACGAGCTCGTGGTCGCGCTCCTCGTCCTTCGACTCCAGCACTTCGAAGAGGCGTTCGACGGTGGCGAAGGCGCGCTGGATCTCGTCGTTGGCGATGACGAGGCCGGCCAGGCTGCCGAGGAGCTGGAGGAGCATGGTCTGGAAGGCGACGAGCTGGCCGATGGTCATCGTGCCGGCCAGCACGGCGCGGCTGCCGGCGTAGAGCACCGCGGCGGTCGCGACGACCGTGAGAATCGCGGCGGGCTGTCCGGCGAACAACGAGTTCCGCGCCTGGCGGAACCAGCTCTTCGACCATTTGGCCAGGCGCGCGTCGAAGCGGCCGAGGATCATCGGCTCGGATGCGTTGAGCTTGATGGTCTTCATCCCCTCGACCGACTCGATGGCCAGCGACATGGCGCCGGCCCAGTCTTCCATCTGATGGCGCGAGGAGCGGCGCAGGATCGGCGCGTAGACGCGCACGATGAGCAGGTAGACCGGGATGGCCAGCGCGGCGATGGCGGCCAGGCGCACGTCGTAGAGGAACATCACGCCGAGGGCCACGCCGATGAAGAGGAGGTCGAAGACGATCTTCAGCGCGGAGCCGGCCACGAACTGGCGGATGGACATCGTCTCCTGCACGCGGCTGGTGATGTCGCCCGTGGCGCGCGCCTCGAAGAAGCGCAGGCGCAGGCGCATCAGCTTCGCGATGTACGCGGTCATGAGGCGCAGGTCGAGCTTCTGCGAGACGCGGATGAGCAGCCAGGCGCGATAGAAGTTGAAGGCCTCCTTGCAGAGCTGCAAAAGCAGGAAGCCGCCGATGAAGTACGGCAGCACCTTCGCGTCGCGCTGCACGAGGAGGTGATCGACGAGGAGCTGGATGAAGAGCGGCAGCGTCAATCCGAGAATCGCCACCAGCACCGCGGCCAGGAAGACCTCGGCAAACATCCGCTTCTCGCGCGCCATGAGGCTGGCGATCCTTCGCAGCGGATGCGTGGCGGGATCGTGATGCTGCTCGAGGTCCGTCCCCGGCTTGACCGTGAGCATGAGATGCCCGCGCGCCATGAGCCGCGGGCTCCCGTCCGGGTTCGGGACGTAATGCGTGGTGGTGTATTCCTCGGGGATCGGGAACTGTTCGTAATGCAGGATGAGCCGCTCGACGTACGCCGCCGCGTCGCCGCCGGGGACTAATTTCTGATCGCGCAGCGCGCGCACGTAGCGGATGCGGTCGTCGATGTGCAGCAGCGGCATCTTCGTCAGCAGCGCCTCGGCACGCGACGCGGAGAGGCCGAGCTCGCGCAGCGCGTTGCGCACTTCGTCGACGTTGTGCGGGTCTTTGTTGCTGGCCTCGAGCTTCGCCGGATCGGCCGCGTGCTCGAGCGTGTACCAGCGCGACAGGAACTCGGCCGCGCTCCAGACGGAGAGGCCGAAGCCGGGATCCATGAGCCACACTCTCGTGCGCGTCAGCTTGACGACGGTGACGTAGTGCAGCAGCCCCGAGGCGGCGCTCTTGAGGACGACGATCGCGGGGAGCAGCGTCTTCTGGTGGCGATGCAGCTCGTCGAAGTCGATGGTGCGCACCGCCGCCGC
>DASUSL010000460.1:0-5005 GCA_036375135.1 Thermoanaerobaculia bacterium
ATGTGAAACAGCGGCAGCGCCAGCAGAAAGCGGTCGCGCTCGGAGATCTGCCAGCACGCGGTGAGGTTCACCGCATTGGCCATGAAGTTGTCGTGCGACAGCACCGCTCCCTTCGAAGCCCCCGTCGTCCCCGACGTGTAAATGATCGCCGCCGCCGTCCCGCCATCCGCAACAAACGCAGGACGGGCTTCAGCCTGTCCCCCCGGTGCAACAGGAGCCGTAAGAAACTCCCGCGGCTCCGCATCCTGAAGAATGTGAGAAACCTCCCGCTCCCGATACAGCACATTCACCGGCACGAAGATCACACCGATCTTCACGCACGCCAGATACAGCTCGATCAGCTCCACCGAGTTCGCGAGCTGCACCGCCAACCGGTCGCCGCGCACGAAGCCGCGCGCCAGCAGCTCGTGCGCGACGCGGTTGCTGCGCGCCTCCAGCTCGCCGAACGTGTACGTACGTCCCTGCCACTCCAGCGCCGGCTGCTCCGCGCGCGCGACCAGCGAGAGGTCGAAGAGCTGCAGCAGATTCACGCGTTCGCCTTCGCGATGAGCTTCCGCAGCGGCCCGGCGATGCGCTCCGCCATCAGCGCGTAGCCCGCGGCGTTCGGATGGATCTGATCGCTCTTCAGCTTCGCGTCGGTGAGAATCCCTTTCAGCGTTCCCTCGACCAGCAGGCAGCCTTCCTCTTCCGCCACGCGCTCGTACATCGCCTCGTAGTCGGCGTTGAGACTCGGGAAGCGGAAGCCGAGGAGGATCACCATCGCGCCGCGCGCGTGGATCTTCCGTACGATGCCGCGCAGGTTCGTTTCCGTCGACGACAGCGGCTCGCCTCGCAGATAGTCGTTGCCGCCGAGGCCGACGATCACGATGCGCGGATCGCGGGCCAGCACGTCGTCGTCGAGGCGGGCCAGCGCGCCCTCGGTCGTGTCGCCGCTCACCCCCGCGTTGATCACGGCGACGTTCGTCGACGCGGAGACGCGCGACGGCCAGTCCTCCCCTTCCCCCGCCCCGTAGCCGGCGGTGAGTGAGTCGCCGAAGGCGATCACCGCGGAGCCGCGCGAGTCGAGATTCTTCACCCCGCCGTAAGGCGAACAGGCAACGAACAGGACCAGGAAGCAGACGAACCGGCGCATGTTCAGGAGTGCGGCGGCGAACGAGCCGCCGCTTTGCTATCTTGTCGCGAGAGCGTACCAAAGCGGCGGCTCGATCGCCGCCGCACTCCTATATATGCCCACCGAAGTCTTACGGACCGCGAAGAAGATGTGGGAGGCGGGACTCGTCACCGGCTCCGCGGGGAACGTCAGCCGCCGCATCGACGCCGAGCGCATCGCCATCACGCCTTCCGGCGTCGCGTACGACGTCCTCACCGCCGAGCAGATCGTCATCGTCGACGTCGCCGGCGGCGAATCTGAATCAGGCGTGCCGTCGTACGAGCTGCCGATGCATCTCGCGATCTATCGCTCGCATCCGGAGATCGCCGCGATCGTGCACACGCACGCGCCGTACGTGACCACGCTCTCGATCCTGCGCACGCCGCTCCCGCCGTTCATCGACGAGATGGTCGTGCACCTCGGCGGCGCCATCCCCGTGGCCGACTACGCCTTCACCGGCACCGACGCCGTCGGCACGAACGTCCTCCGCACCCTCGGCGACCGCGCGGGCGTACTCCTCGCCAACCACGGCAACGTCTGCGTCGGCCGCACGCTCGCGCACGCGCTCAACGCCGCGCTGGTGATGGAGTCGTGCGCGCGCGTGTACGTGCAGGCGCTGACGATCGGCACGCCGGTCGAGCTGCCGAGCGACGCAATCGCGGCGGGGCGCAAGTTGTTCGAGACGAGGTACAGATCATGACCGCCGACGTCGTCGTTCGCCGAGGAAAGCAGCTCGAGTACCTCACCATCGGGTACAACTCGCTGGAGGGAGTGATCGCCGTCGCGGCAGGCATCGTCGCGGGCAGCGTGGCGCTGGTCGGCTTCGGCTTCGACAGCGCGATCGAGGTGGCGGCGTCGCTGCTGCTCGTCTGGCGGCTGCACGCGGGCGAGCGCGCGGAGAAACGGGCGCTGCAGTTCGTCGGCGCCTGCTTCCTCGCGCTCGCGGCGTACGTGGCCTTCGATGCGGGGAAGTCGCTCCTGCGGCGCGAGGCGCCGGACGAGAGCGTGATCGGGATCGTGCTGGCGGCGGTGTCGGTGATCGTGATGCCGTGGCTGGCGCGCGCGAAGCGGCGCGTGGCCGCCGCGATCTCGAGCCGCGCCATGCACGCCGAGGCGCGGCAGACGCAGCTCTGCATGTACCTGTCGGCGATCCTGCTGGCCGGACTGGCACTCAACGCCGCCTTCGGCTGGTGGTGGGCGGATCCGGTCGCGGCGCTGGTGATGGTGCCGATCATCGCCGGCGAGGGACGCGAGGCGCTGCGCGGAGACACGTGCGAATGCAAGTGAGTTTCCTGGACGCGGCGGTGGCGGAGGCGCAGCAGGGCTACGACGAGGGGGGCATTCCGATCGGCTGCGTGCTCGTGTACCGCGGCGCGATCATCGGCCGCGGCCACAACCGCCGCCTGCAGCGCGGCAGCCCGACGCTGCACGGCGAGATGGACGCGCTCGAGAACGCCGGCCGCCGCAGCGCCGCCGTCTATCGCGAGAGCGCGATCTACACGACGCTGTCGCCCTGCTCGATGTGCAGCGGCGCGATCCTGCTCTACGGCATCCCGCGCGTGATCGTCGGCGAGAACCGCACGTTCATGGGCGAAGAGGAGCTGCTCCGCGCGCGCGGCGTGGAGGTCGAGGTGGTGGACGACCCGCGCTGCGTCGAGTTGATGGAGCGTT
Organism: Thermoanaerobaculia bacterium; assembly: GCA_036375135.1. GTDB lineage: Bacteria > Acidobacteriota > Thermoanaerobaculia > Gp7-AA8 > Gp7-AA8 > QHVT01. The sequence continues at coordinate 2,822 of DASUSL010000460.1, forward strand.
TCATCCGGGAGCGGCCCGACGTCTGGAACGAAGACATCGGCGTCTAGTCGAGCGCCTGTTCCAGCGCGACGTACACGAGCACTCCCCCGCCATTCGGGAAGGCGATGCCGGGCGCGATCTGCAGTCCGCGCCGGCCGTCGATCGCGAACTGCACGCCGGGGCGCACGTAGAGACTGCCGGGACGCGTGTAGCTCGCATCGACGCTCACGGCGACGTGGCGGATGACGTCGAAAGAAACACTCTGCGCGAGGTTGAGCTCCGTTTCGCCGCGGTCGCTGAACCACGTCGCGCCGAGGTTCGTGTGCACGGTGAGGCGCCCGGTCAGCGACGCACTCACCGGCACGCTCACCTGCAGGCCGCTGGAGCGCTCGCCGAAATGCGCGTCGCGCGTGGGGAGGATCAGCGACAGGCGCGGGGCGATGCCGACGCGCGACTCGGCTCCGCCGCGGAGCTGGTAGCGGTAGTTCAGCATCACGTCGCCGAGGCCGGTGCGATCGTCGGCGTAGAACGGGATCGTGTAGCTGAGCTGATGCCGCGGCGACGATACGGCCCATTCCTGCACCAGCTCGTGCGCGGCGGTGTCGCGGAAGAAGAAGCTGTTGACCTGCAGCGCGGCGTCGTCGCGGTTCCAGCCCGTCTCGAGCATGAAGTTGCGGTCTTCGATCGGCGACGGCTCGCCGCCCCGCAGCGGAGCGGCGAGCGCCAGGACGAGGAGAACGATGGAGGCTCGCATCTGTTGAGATGGAGTCTCAGACGCAGCCCCGTCCGCGGCGCGTGCGGGATGTCACCCGTCGCCGTGATCAGTCGCAGCCTTTGGCCAGCCTGCGCGCCTCGGCCGCCTGCGGGAACAGCGCATGCGCGGCGCGCGCGTGCTCGCAGCGCGCCTTGCGCCTGCCGCCGCGCGCGAGGCGCATGCGCAGGCGGTAGTTCGCGGGATCGATCTTCGCCGCGGCGGTGATGTTGCTCTTCGACACTTCGATGGCCGTCCATTGCGAGGCGCTGCGGAAGGTGCCCAGCAGCGCGAGGAGCAGCAGCACCGCAACGACCGGTTGGCGTTTGTCGGTTGGCGGCTGGCGGGTGGTGAGTGCGCCCAGCGTCGCCCAGACGATCAGGGTCGGTGCGGCCAGGAGCAGGACGGCGTCAAAGGCGCCGGTGGTGGCGGCGCCGGCCACCGTCGCGAATCGGGTGATGTCGGTGAGGGCGTCCTCGCTTCGATTGAAGGCGATGAGGACCATGGCGATGGCGAGCAGGATCGCGGCGGCGAATCCGCGCTCGCTGATGAAGGCGATCCAGTCGCTGCTCGGCCACGGGTTCGTGGTCATGCCCGCTTCGTTGTTGTCGAGCGACGGGTCGTAGCGCGCCGCGAACTCCGGATAGTCGACCGGCCAGTTGCCGGGGCCGACGCCGAGGAGCGGATGCGCGGCGGCCATGCGCAGCGAGCGCTGGTACTGCACGAGACGTCCGCGCCCGCTCCCCTCGTCGTAACTGGCCACGCCGCGCACGGACTCGAGGTACGGATTGTCGCTGCGCCAGCGGAGCGTGTTCGGGATGAGGATGGCCGCTGCGATGCCGCCGATCGCGAACAGCGCGATGACCGCGAACCGCTTCCACACGCGCGCGCCCCAGATCATCCCGGCGATGAAGATCACCGCCACGACCGCCGCGGCCACCCACGCCGCGCGCGAGCGCGTCAGCACCAGCGCCGCGGAGACGATGGCGACGCCGAACGGCGCGAGCCGCGAGCCGCGCAACGCCGCGAGCAGCACTACCGGCAATCCGAACGCGGCCGCGTGTCCGATGAAATTGCGGTTGCCGAGGGTGCCGCCCGGCGCGCGGTTGTCGGTGAAGAGGTCGAGCCAGACGCCGTACGTCTGCAGCAGCGCCGTCACCGACGCCAGCACCACCGCCAGCGCGAGCGCGTTCAGCAGCGGCTCGGCGGGCACGGTCCGCGCGGCGCGGTAAATCAGGTACCCGGAGACGCTCACCGCCATCGCGCGCACGCCGAGCCACGGATTCGTGGCGAAGACGACCGCGATCGCGCTCAGCGCGAGAAATCCGAGGAGGAAGAGGTCGGCGCGCGTCGTCCGCGTGCGCCAGGTGAACGCGCCCGCGATCAGCGCGGTCACGTGCAGCACGAGCTCTTTCGGGACGAGGAAGCGGTCGAGATCGAAGGAGTGATGCACG
>DASUSL010000461.1:0-6944 GCA_036375135.1 Thermoanaerobaculia bacterium
CATCCCCCCCGCCACCACCCGCAGCACGGCGGTCTTCACGATGGCGGGTGGAGGGAGGTGGCGAACGGTCCGGCACATGTGCTGAGCACCGGCGCGTTCCAGGCTCTCCCCTTTGTTGAACCCACAACGGGACTTATATACGCCCGCGCACGCTGGTACGACCCCTCTACAGGGTCATTCCTGAGCCCTGATCCCAAGGGCTACATCGACTCCTCCAATTTGTATGCATTCGCAGGGGGGGATCCCGTTAATCGACGCGACCCGACGGGTGAGGACGCGTACGACGATAGGTACCAAGCGTACGTCCGATGGTACGGCGCGCAGGCGGATACGCTGTGGCAGCGGCGGAAGGCGATCGCCGAAGAGATCCGTCGGCGACGAGGTCGCGACATAGGCGACCTGCAGGCTGAGGACAACATCCTTGCCACGCGGATGCTGTCGCTTGGTGGGATCTCCGAAAGTGCAGGCCTGTATTTTGAAGCCGCGCGTGCCGCTGGTGATCAGAGCGTCCTGTGCAAGTCATTTGAACAAATTCATGCAGAGATCGTCAGTGACGAGGCGGTCAAGTTCGTTGGCGCCGCGGTCGTCTGCGGATTCATGCCGCATGCTCCTGCTGCACAGCAGCGCCTGAAGCAGGGTGGTAGCCGGGCTGTGAGGGCATACAACAACTCGATACTGTCCTCGGAGACCGGCGCCGTCGGTCCGCACGTTACAAATACGGCTAAGGCAAAGCGAGGACCGAAGCCCAAAGGTGAAGGGCCGCACAACCTCACGATCGAAGCGCGCATCGCGCAACTCAAGGCAGAGCTTGGGCCTGAGTGGGAACACGTTGCGGGTGGAATGTTGAAGGAGCAGGTCATCCTGACACCCGGTGGTGTTAAATCGGCGCGCCGTCCGGATATCACATTCAGGAATCGGGTTACGGGTGAGGTTTATCACGAGAATATCGGGAAGACTTACGCGAGCGGTGCGCCGATCAAGCGTGAGATAGATGCACTGAACGACCTGGAGGGCGCCACCGGGAAGCGACCTGGGTTTACTCCGTATGACCGGTAAGAAACTAGCTTCAGCATCACTTCATGTGTTTTGTACGCGCGAGGAGCTCGCCGGGTGGATTGACATGCTCTCGCGTGAGCGGAGCCATGGAGTCATCGCTTTCGTCCGTGAATCACAAGTTGGTCTCCCGGGCACGCCAGAGACAATTCGGTCGCCGTCTCTGTATCGCGTGTTTTTGTACCCGGTGCCAGCGGAAGTTCAGTCACAACTTTCGATGAACGACGTTCGGGCTCGTGAGTGGGGGTGGGTCGACGTTCGACCTGGTCGCGAGGACAGGCGGGGCTCGGAGCGTGTTCTTATGCTGACGTCCATCGAGGCAGAGGACTACGAAAAAGTACCCGCCAGGCCAGTGAAGGACGTCCAATGGTTGAAGCGCAAGTTGAAGTCCGAACTTCTCACCGGCGTGCGAGGACGGAACACCATCACCGGCGGCGAGTCCGTGTATCGCAGCATTCAGTACACGCCAGGGGCGATTGAGGAGCTAAGTCGAGGCGCAAAATGGGTACAAGACGAATCACGTCGCACGGTGTTCGAGCCTCTGAAGACAAAATGAGCGCGCAGATTCACGGATGAAGTGCAACAACGGCTTCCGTGAAGAGGGGCGATCTGGAACACTGACGAAATCTTCCGGCAAGAAGGTATCGCAGTGCGCTATCACCAGATCACCCCCGCCGAGCGGTATACGCTGGCAACGCTCCGCAAGCAAGTCCCGATGCTGTCGGTCGCAGCGATCGCGCGGCTCATGGGCCGTCATCGCAGCACCATCGCACGGGAGCTCGAACGCATTCCTCCCTCATGCATCGGCTACAGGAGCGAGCGTTCGGGGCGAGACGGCGCTTGCGGATAAGATTGGCGTGATCCTTCGCATTTCTCAAACGTACGCACCGATCGAGCCGCGATGGTTCGCCGCGCGAGCTTAGCGCTCGGCAATTTGCGGGTGCGCATCGGCTCATCGCCGCCCGATGGTCGCGCTGACACTGAGCCGCTGGGGTCTTCACTTCTGCGCTGCGTCTGCACGTCCTCCGGCGGCGCATAGCGCCGCCGGGAGGAGGCGGGACAGGCACCGGCGATCAAGGGATTGGAACGGTCGGAGCGGCATTCGCCGACGGCGTGAAGACGCGCTTGATCAGCTTGATGACGCGAACAATCGGGGTGTCGCGTTCACGGGGCCCGCGATCCGCGGAACCGGCCTTGGCCGCGCTGGCGGTACCGGCGAGGACGAGCGTGAGGGTGGTGGCGATGACGAGTTTGCGCATTGAATTTCTCCTTCTTTCTTTCGTTTCTTTTCTTTCGACAGCAGGCCGAGGATGAGTGAGTGCAGGGACTTAATCCCCGCCGGATTACGGTTGTCGCACGGGCACGATGATCGAGACGGACGAAGAGCGCATAGTTCCTCCTTGCGTTGTCGAAACGCCTTTTTCTCGGTTGCTCAGCGGTGTGCGCTGAAGATGCGTGACAGGTGGGAAACGCGCGCGCGACCCGCTACTCTCCGAAGCCGGTCGGCGGCGCCGCGAAAAGGCGGGGCTGCTCGGCGGGTAGCTGGCGCAGAAACGCGTGGACGTGCCGCACAATACTCGTGGATGCCTGTCCGATGGCAACGGCTTCCCGGAGAAAGGAAAGTGCCGTGATTGCCCGCGACGCCATTCCCGCGCGCGTGAACTGCGCGATGATGTCGCGGCAGATGGCGGGAACTTCGCTGGTCTGCTCTGTCATCACCAACGCCTCGGCGAGCTCCAAGGCGACCAGTCCCGCGTCGGCGATCAGGTCGAGCTGCTCGAACTCGCGCCACGCCTGCCGGTAGACCGGAATGGCATCTGCCGGCCGGCCGGCAAGGAGCAGCGCGCGGCCGAGGATGGCGCGGCTGCGGGTGCGCTCGGTTTCCATCCCGAACATGTCGAACTGCACCACGCATCGCAGCAAATACTCCACTGCTGCGGCAGGCTGCCGGAGCTCCGCGAGGCAGATCGCGATGTTGTGCGTCACGCGCACAGCGCCTACTTCATCCAGTGCCGGGTCGTGCTCGACCGACCTCCAGATTTCCAGAGCTCGCTCGATGGCGCCTCCGCAGTACACGACCGACCCTTCGGTGATCCTCGCATTCACATAGCGCGTGCGATCCCCGAACCGGAGAAACGTGTCGCCGGCTTCACGAGCCAGGATGGCAGCTTCGTCCGCCCTGTCGATGTTCTGGAAGATCAACGCCTTGACCAGCGCCAGCCGCGCCAGGTCGTATTCGGGGAGGGGGACCTGGTCGAAGAGGCGTTTGGAGCGCTCGACGCAGTCGAGGGCTTCGGGGAAGCGGCCCATGAAGGAGAGGACGTAGGCGTGATCGCGCAGGGCCTGTGCGCGGAGCTTGATGACGTAGTCGCAGGGGTATTCGCTGACGTCGAGGGTGTTGGCGACTTCGATCGCCAGCGCCGTGACCTGCAGCGCGTTGGCCGGGGAGCTCTCGATCAGCACGCGCATGCGGTCGAGGAGCTGCTTGACCATGCCCGCCGTGATCGCGCCTTCCGCCTTGCGCAGGCGCTGCTTCCACCACGCCGGCGGGCCGCTGAGGATCTCTTCGCAGAGGATGGCCGCGCGCTCGTCTTCGAGGCGCGCGCGCTCGGCGAAGGCCGCCACGTTGACGATGAACTGGCGCGGGGCGGGAGTGGTGAAGGGAGCGGGCTCCCAGACTGCAGTGTCGGCCAGCGTGGAGATCAGCTGGCGCTGCTCGCCGACTTCCTTCGCGCAGTCCTCGCAGGACGACACGTGCGAGGCGATCTCGCTCGCTCGGGGCGAGGTGCCTTCCACGTACTCGAACAGCGACTCGTCGTCGAAATGCGTCATGGGCGATTTACGGGCGGCAAGATAGCACGAAGGAAGTCGGTTTGTCAGCAGCGAACGTCAAGGTGGCTGTTTTTCGCCCCTTTTGTGCAGCATAGCCGCAGACACCTGGCTGGGGAGGGAGGATTCGAACCTCCGAATGGCGGCTCCAAAGGCCGCTGCCTTACCACTTGGCGACTCCCCAGCATTCGGCGGGAAACCCTACAACGCGCGGCGCGCGCGGGGCATTCGCGGGGCGCGCAGTCTAGCAGAAGCGGCATGCGCTGTGCTCGGTGCGCCCCCAGGGCTCATGGCCGACATTTTCCGCCGCATCGTCGAGGAGGCGCGCGAGTTCTCCATCATCCTCCTCGACCCCGAGGGTCGCATCACGCTGTGGAATCACGGCGCCGAGCGGATCTTCGGCTGGACGGCCGAGGAGGTGGACGGGAAGCACGTCGAGCTCATCTTCGTCCCCGACGACCGCGCCCTCGGCGCGCCGCAGAAGGAGCTCGAGCTCGCGCGCACCGCGGGACGCGCCGACGACACCCGCTGGCACCTCCACAAGAGCGGCCGCTGGATCTTCATGGACGGCGTGACCACGCCGCTGCACGACGAGACGGGACGCGTCACCGGCTACTCGAAGTTCGGCCGCGACATCACCGAGCGCCATCAGGTGGAGCGCCGCCTGGCCGCGCAGCTCGCGCTGACCCGCATCGTCGGCGTCGACCGCCCCTTCGAGGAAAGCGCCCGCGAGGTCATGCGCACCGTCTGCGAGAACCTCGGCTGGGACATCGGGATGCTCTGGGAAGTGCGCGGCGACGAGATGGCCTGCGTCGACCACTGGAGCGCGCCTCACGTCGACGCGGAGGCGGCGCGCGTGCTGTGCCAGAAGGGGAGCGTTTCCCGCGGCATCGGCCTGCCGGGAGAAGTGTGGGAGACCGGCGCCGCCGTGTGGGTGCCGCGCTTCCGCGACGCGACGCGCTATCCGCGCGCGCCGCTGGCCGAGCGCGCGGGGATGACGGGCGCGTTCGCCTTTCCCATCACCGCGGCGGGGAAGGTCACCGGCGCGCTGGAGTTCTTCAGCGTCGACGAGCGCGAGCCGGACCAGGCGCTGATGCCGGTCATGACGCTCATCGGCGCGCAGATCGGCGACTTCATCGAGCGCCACCACACGCAGGAGCTCCTGCGCACGAGCGAAGAGCGTTACCGCCTGGTCTCGGACACGGCCCAGGACGCGATCTTCACCATCGACGAGAAGAGCCGCATCACGTTCTGCAACCCGGCCGTGGAGCGGATGTTCGGCTACAGGCCGGAGGAGCTGATCGGCCATACGCTGGACGTGATCATCCCCGAGCGCCTGCGCGAGGCGCACCGCCACGGCATCGAGCGCTATCTGCGCACGCGGCAGCGCAACATCCCGTGGACGGGCGTGGAGCTGCCGGCGCTGCACAAGGACGGACACGAGTTCCCGTGCGAGCTGTCGTTCGGCGAGTGGCGCGGCGACGGCGGGACGATCTTCACCGGCTTCGCCCGCGACGTGACGGAGCGCAAGCGCGCGCTGGAGATCGAGCAGCAGGCGCGCGCCGACGCCGAGGCCACGAAGCAGCAGCTCGAGCGCCGCGCGGACGAGGAGGCGTCGTTCCGCCATCTCGCCAGCGCGCTGACCGGCGCGGTGGAGATGACCGAGGTGCTGTACGAGATCACCAACCGCGCCACGCTGGTCACGCGCGCGGACGGCGTGTACGTCGAGCGCATCCTCAACATCGGCGCGCAGAAGCTGGTGGAGGTGGTGTCGTCGGCGGGACGCGGCGCGCCGGCGCGCGGGCTGCGCGTGGCGTTCCCCGGCTCGATGACGGACGAGATCCTCAGCGGCGGCTCGCCGGTGATCCTCACCGAGATGACGGGCTTCGGCCGCAGCATGGCGCCGTATCTCGCCGACACCTGCGCGAACTGCGAGGTGCTGGTGACGCCGCTGGTCGCCGAGCAGGAGCCGCTCGGCGCGCTGGTGCTGCTCAACAGCCGCGCCTCGGGGCGCCACTTCCGCGATACGGACATCGTCCGCGCCCGCACCCTCGGCGATCTGGCCTCGCTGGCGCTGCGCCGCGTGCGGCTGATGGAGCAGGAGCGCGAGGCGAAGGAGAAGGCGGAGGCGGCGGTGCGCGTGCGCGACGAGACGCTGGGCATCGTGTCGCACGACCTCCGCAATCCGCTGACGACGATCGCACTCAGCGCCGATCTGCTCACCGGTGCCGATCCGGACGAGCAGCCGGAGCTGATCGAGACCATCCGCACCTCCGCGCGGCAGATGCAGCGGTTGATTCAGGACCTGCTGGATGTGGCGCGAGTCGAGGCGGGAGGGCTGGCCGTGGCGCCGGCGGTGATCGAGGCGGAGCCGCTGGTGCGCGAGGTGGTGGCGGCGCACGAGCCGATCGCGGAGCAGAAGCGGCAGCGTCTCGTGTGCGAGATCCGCGGCACGCTGCCGAAGATCTGCGCGGACCGCGACCGTCTCGTGCAGGTGCTCGGCAATCTCCTCGGCAACGCGATCAAGTTCACGCCGGAGCGCGGCGTGATCCAGGTCGACGTGCGGCATCGCCACTCGAACGTCTGCTTCAGCGTGCGCGACAGCGGTCCCGGGATCCCCGAGGCGGACCTGAAGAACGTCTTCACGCCGTACTGGCAGGCGAAGAAGACCGCGCACATGGGCGCCGGCCTCGGCCTGGCGATCGTGCGCGGCATCGTGGAGGCGCACGGCGGCAAGGTGTGGGCGGAAAACGCGCCGGGCGGCGGGGCGATGTTCACCTTCACCGTGCCTGCTGTGTGAGTTGCTACAGGGAACGACGAAGGGCCTCCGGCGGGCCGGCGCGGCCGGCAGCGCTTGTGGCTCCGCCGAGAGCGTGCGTTCAGCGAAGCATTCAGCGCTGCCGGTCGCACCGGCCCGCCGGAGGCCTCCCGGTCGTTCCCTGACGCAATCTACCTAGTGTCGTGTCACGCCTAAAAACGTGGGTTCTTCGCGGCGGCGGCGGGCCGTCTGCTGCGCCGCCGCTCCTCAACGATGCCCCAGCATCGCCTGCGTCGCGGCGGCT
>DASUSL010000462.1:0-8554 GCA_036375135.1 Thermoanaerobaculia bacterium
CGCCGTCCCGGCGGCTGCCGCGGCGGCGTCCCGCCGCCGCTCCCGGCGCGCAGGCGAGGACGCCTGCGCGGCAGCCGGCGGGGACGCCGGCGCTCCGCTGGAGGGCACACCCATGACCCTCTTCCGCACCCACATCGGCCGCGCGAAGTACGTCGACCGGCGGCCGCACGTTCACGCTCACCGCGGGGCTGATGAACCTCCTGCTCGTCCTCGATTGCTGGGACATCGCGCGGGGCCGCAAGTGATCAGCGGACCGCCGCCGTCCCGGCGGCTGCCGCGGCGGCGTCCCGCCGCCGCTCCCGGCGCGCAGGCGAGGACGCCTGCGCGGCAGCCGGCGGGGACGCCGGCGCTCCGCTGGAGGGCACACCCATGACGCTCTTCCGCACGCACATCGGCCTGATGTTCGTCTATGCGCTCGCCACCGCGCTATTCTTCGCCCTGCTCTGGAGGGAAACGCGGCGCGAGCGCCTGCGCTCCTTCCTCGTCATCTTCTTCTCGTTGTTCCTCGGTGCCATCGCCATCGGCTGGGTGATGTACCGGCTGCCTCGATAATGAAAATCGCCATCGTGGCCGGAGAAGCATCCGGCGATCTGCACGCGTCGGAAGTCGTGCGCGAGCTCAAAAAGCTCGATCCCTCCCTGAAGACCTTCGGCCTCGGCGGAGACCTGCTCGCGCGCGAGGGGACGGAGCTCCTCCATCACGCCCGCGAGCTCGGCATCGTCGGACTGTTCAACGTCCTGCGCCGCCTGCCGATGTTCCGCCGCCTCTTCCGCGAGCTCATCGACCGCATCCAGGCCGAGCGCCCCGACGCGGTCCTCCTCATCGACTATCCCGGCTTCAACCTGCGCGTGGCCAGGCGCTGCAAGGAGCTCGGCCTGCGCGTCGTCTACTACATCTCGCCGCAGGTCTGGGCGTGGCACAAGGGCCGCGTGCGGCACATCGCGAAGTACGTCGACCGGATGATCGTCATCCTCCCGTTCGAGGAGGAGTTCTATCGCAGGCACGGCGTGCCGGTGACGTACGTCGGCAATCCGCTGATCGAGCAGCTCGCCGGCGTGAAGAAGCCCGCGCGGACGGACGGCCGCCTGCGCATCGCGCTGCTGCCCGGCTCGCGTAAGCACGAGGTGCGCACGCTGCTCCCGCCGATGCTCGACGCCGTGCGCGTGCTCCGCAGGGAGCGGGACGTCGAGGCCTACGTCATCCAGGCGCCGACCATCGCGCACGAGAAGCTGGAGCGCATCATGCGCGAGCATGGCGTCGAGGTGCCGATCCTGCCGCACGACCGCGGCGAAGGCGTGGCCGCGGCCGACGTCACGCTGGCGTCCTCCGGTACCGCCACCCTCGAATCGGCGGTCCTCGGCACGCCGGTGGTGGTCATGTATCGCCTGAGCTGGGCCACGCACTTGATCGGCCGCCGTCTCGTCGACCTGCCGCACTGGAGCCTGGTCAACATCATCGCCGGGAGGGAAGTGGTGCCGGAGCTGATCCAGGACGACGTGAACGGCGAGCGCATCGCGTCCGAGGTGCGGCGGATGATGGAGCCGGAGACGAATGCGCGGCTCGCACGCGAGCTCGCGGAGATCCGCGGCAAGCTCGGGACGCCGGGCGCCAGCCGCCGCGCCGCCGAGGAAATTCATAAGATGGTGACGGGATGAAACCGCTTCGCCGGCTCTACGGCTACCTGCGCGCGTACAAGGCGTGGGCGTTCGTCGCGTTCGGCTCGATGATCATCTTCGCGCTCACGCAGACGGTGCTCGTGGCGCTGGTCCGGCCTCTCATCGACGACGTCCTCTCTCCGCAAACAAACACAAGCCGGGCTTCAGCCCGGCCCGCCGGAGCCGAAGTCGAGGCCATCGAGAATCTTCCTCTCATCGGCGACGCCAAGGCGCGCTTCGACAGGTGGTGGAACGTCGACGCCAAGACGAAGCCCGGCCGCGTCCTGACGGTCATCCTCATCGTCTTCATCGTCCGCGCCTTCACGTCGTTCTTCTCCGAGTACTCGTTCCAGAAGGTGGGACTGTCGACAGTCCGCGACCTGCGAAACCAGCTCTACGAACGGATGATCGGCCAGAGCCACCGCTTCTTCACCGAGCGGCCGACGGGGGAGATGGTCAGCCGCGTCGTCTCGGACGCCGACGCCATCCAGGCGGCCGTCTCCACGCGCATGGGCGACCTGCTGCAGGAGTCGGTGACGCTGGCGGGACTGATCGGGTATCTCTTCTACATCAACCCGTTCCTGGCGCTGGTCAGCCTCGTCGGCGCGCCGCTGATCGTCATCCCGGTCGTGCAGTTCGGCAAGGGGCTGCGCAAGACGACGCATCGCTCGCAGGAGCGCATGGCCGAGATCGCGACGATCCTCGAGGAGACGATCCGCGGCGTGCGCATCGTGAAGGCCTTCACCATGGAGCGGTTCGAGATCGGCCGCTTTCGCGAAGCGACGCGCCGCCACCTGCGCTGGACCCTCAGCGCCTCGCGCGTGCAGGCCATGACCTCGCCGGTGATGGAGCTGCTGGCCGGCGTCTGCATGGTCCTGCTCTTCAGCTACGCGCAGAGCCGCATCTCCGCGGGACTGCTCACCACCGGTGAGTTCATCAGCTTCCTCACCGCGCTGGCGATGATGTACGCGCCGATCAAGAAGCTGAACAAGGTCAACCTCTCACTCAACACCGCACTGAGCGCCGCCGAGCGCGTCTTCCGCATGCTCGACGTGCCGAACGAAGTGGTGGAGAAGCCGGACGCGGTGGCGCTGAAAGACGTCGGCGCCGGCGTGCGGTACGAGGACGTGACCTTCACCTACGGCAACGATCCCGTGCTGCGCAACATCGACCTGCGCGTCGCGCCGGGCGAGATCGTGGCGCTGGTCGGCGGGAGCGGGGCAGGGAAGTCGACGCTGGTGAACCTGCTGCCGCGCTTCTACGACGTCAGCGCGGGACGCATCACCGTCGACGGCGTCGACATCCGCGACACGAGGCTCGAGTCGCTGCGCGGGCTGATGGGCTTCGTCACGCAGGAAGTGGTCCTCTTCAACGACACGGTCCGCAACAACATCGCCTACGGCCGCTCCGGCGTCGACGAGTCGCACGTCATCGCCGCGGCGCAGGCGGCCAACGCGCACGAGTTCATCTCCGCGCTGCCGCAGGGGTACGACACGTTCATCGGCGAGAGCGGCGTGCTGCTCTCCGGCGGCCAGCGCCAGCGCCTGGCCATCGCCCGCGCCCTGTTCAAGGATCCGCCCATCCTGATCCTCGACGAGGCCACGTCCGCGCTCGACACCGAGTCCGAGCGCCTCGTGCAGCAGGCCCTCAACAACCTGATGCGCGGCCGCACCACCCTCGTCATCGCCCACCGCCTCTCCACGATCCGCAGCGCGCACAAGATCGTCGTGCTCGACAAAGGGCGCATCGTCGAAGTGGGCACGCACGAAGAGCTCCTCGCCCGCCGCGGCGTCTACCGCAAGCTCTACGACCTGCAGTTCGTCGACGACGAGATCCCCGTGTCATCCTGAGCCGCGTAGACGGCGAAGGACCCCCTGCCTACGGAGCGAGTCTCGTGCAGCCGCAGGGGGTCCTTCGCCGTCTGCGCGGCTCAGGATGACAGATCGTGACCCCGCTCACGGCCGCTGCGCCGCACCGGCCGTACCTTGAGACCAACGTGCGTCCTTCCATCCTTTTTCTCTTCCTTCTCCTCGCCACCGGCCTGTCCGCCGATGAGTGGCCGCTCCACTTCGCCGAGAACACGATCGAAGTGCTGAAGGACGAAGGGCTGGAGCCGGAGGATCCGCACTGGATGCATCTCCACCAGCACCACGCCACCGCGGCGGACAGCGACGCCGTCACGCTGCGCGCGAACGTCTTCCGCGGCAGCCGCTCGTCGTCCGAGGTCGTCAGCGCGCCGAACGTCGAGATCCGCTACACCGTGCACGGCGTGCCGGTCTCGCCGTGGCAGTCGCCGAACGCGCCCTTCACGCTGCGCGTCGACAACCCCGCGCTGAACGCGCTCGACGACGGCTTCCACGACGTCAGCGTCGAAGTGCGCGGCGCGGATCGCATGCGCTACAAGCCGCTGCGCGCGTTCCTGCATCTCACGCGCGGGCGTCCGGTGAGCACGCTCGTGCCGGTCATTGCCGGCGTCACCGGCTACAACGGCGACGGCGACTTCGGTCCCGCGGTGGTCTACGTCGACTCGAGACAGCGCCGCCTCACCGGCGTCCCCGCGAATCCCAACGTCACGCCGTGGAGCGCGCCGCCGCACGCGGCCGATCTCTACCTCGAACAGCTCGCGCCGAACGGCGACTACGTGGCCGGCGCGCAGCTCTGGTGGGAAGACCCGCCGCATCCCGGCGTGCCGTTCGTGCGCGCGCTCGATCCCAACCAGAGCCAGGACCACCGCGGCCTGCGCGTCGCCGCGAAGCACGAGAAGTTCCCCTTCCGCGACGGCCCGCGCGGCGTCGGCTGGATGAGCCCTTACGTCTCCGGCCAGGTCGACTCGCGCGGCGGCTTCGCCTTCGTCGAGACCGGCGGCCCCGCGCGCTACATGAAACCCGACGGCGAGATCGTCACCGTGGCCGGCTGGCGCGTGCGTCCCGATCGCGACCCCGTCTGGAGCTCGAAGCCGCTGGCCACCGTGCGCAGCGTGATGGAGAAGCGCGGCCAGTGGACCGAGGGTCGCGGCGAATTCTTCACGCCGCTCGATCTGGCCATCGACCCGAAGAACGAGAACGTCTGGTACGTCGTGGGCTACGAGGATCACTGCGTCTGGAAGATCGAGATCGAGGACCTGGCCACGAACAGAGTGCGCGTCAGCGTCTTCGCCGGCGACCCGAATCACACCGCCGGCTTCGCCGACGGCAATGGCCACGCCGCGCGCTTCCGCGGTCCCGCGTCGCTCGTCTTCGATCCGGTCAGCGACGCGCTCTACGTCGCCGATCAGGACAACGACGCCATCCGCAAGATCACGCGCTCCGGCGTCGTGACCACGCTCCTCGGCGGGCCCGGCGCGGCGAATCGCCTGCGCGCGCGCGGCGCCACCGACGTCTTCGACCAGACCGCGAACCGCGCGCTGTCGAACGAGATCTACATGCCGCAATGCATCCGCGCCGACAGCCGCGGCAACGTCGTGCTCCTCGAGCTCGGCTACGGCTGGATCCGCCGCATCGATCCGCAGACGCGCGCCACCACCGTCCTCGGCGACGTGCATCAGATCTTCCAGGAGGACTACCGCGGCTGGGCGTGGCTCGACGTCGACCGCTGGGGCCACAGCGGCCCGAAGGACGGCATCTACTGGTGCAAGTCGGTCGGCGACGAGATCGACGGCGACGGCGGCGCGCACTTCAACGAGGTCTACGCGTGGCTGCCGCCCGAGGGCGGACAGAGCCGCTATGTGTTCGGCGCGCACTGGAATCCGCATCCCGCGGGATGGGGCGCGCGCGGGGAGACGACGGCGCCGCATTACCCGTGGCTGGTGGCGGTCGATCCGCGCGGCGCGGTGCTCGTCGGCGGCTTCGGGACGCACGGCGTCTCGCGTCTGCGCGCGCGCCGCGCGGACGATCCGGTGCCGTCGCGCTATCACCCCGACGGGCACGAGGACGGACGCTTCGTCTGGGCTTCCGGCGCACCGTGGTCGTATCCCGGACCGACCGGCGCATTCGCCTCGCGCCCCGCGTCGCTGAAGTACGGCTGGAACGCGCACAACTACCTCGGCTTCGCCGACGCGTGGTCGCTGCGCGGCGACGAGACCGACGAGCAACTTCTGAACTACTTCGAGGCGCCCGCGCCGGTGCGCAACGACCCGCGTGCGCGCGCGCTCTGGCTCGACTTCATCCGCGTCAATCGCGGCGCACCGAATCCCGACTGCCCGAAGCCTTCGGCCACAGGCGACGGGGAATGGTTCGCGGGCGAGAGCGGCGACACCAGCACGCCGGTGGTGGAAGACAGGCAATCCTGCCTGTCCTCCGACGGGACAGGCAGGATTGCCTGTCCTCCACCGACATCGCCGGGACGCTACTGGAAGCGCGTCACGAACCGCTGCGGCGTGGCCCTCGGCGCGACGATCACCGTCAGTGCGCAGGCGCCGAAGCGTCGCTCGGCGCGTCACTGATCGCGAGATCCGGGACGGGCTGAAGCCCATCCTGCGTGTTCGAACGCAGGGGAGGCTTCAGCCTGCCTCTCCCGTCGTCATCGTCTCCACCACGTGCTGCGTCATCGCGCGGGCCAGCTCGTGCTCGCCCATGAACACCCGGCCGGCGGCCTCGCGGTTGAGCAGCGTCGCCTCCTCGTCGCTGTGCGTGCGCAGCACCACCTTGATCTTCGGATTCAGCTTGCGGGCGACGTCGATCATCTTCCGCACGTCGACCGCGTCCGGCGTGGCGATGACCAGCATCGCCGCGCGGGCCACGTGCGCCTGGATCAGCACCGCCGGATCGGCCGCGTTGCCCGTGACCGCGCGCACGTCCTGTTCGCGCAGCCGCTCCACGATGTCGCGGTTCTGCTCCGCGATCGTGTACGGGATCTGCCGCTCCGCCAGCGCCTCCGCGATGCGGCGTCCCACGCGTCCGTAGCCGACGATGGTCACGTGGCCGGTGAGCGTCGCGGCGTCGACGGAGTCGGGGAGCTGCGCCAGCGGATCGACGCGATGCTCCAGCCGCCGCGCCATGTCGGAGCGCCGGAGGATCCATCGCCGCGCCGGCTCGACGACGCCGAACACCGCGGGATTGAGGGCGATGGAGATCAGCGCGCCGCCCAGGATCAGGTTCTGTCCCTCGGCCGTCAGCAGCTTGTACTCGACGCCGAGGCTGGCCAGGATGAACGCGAACTCGCCGATCTGCGCCAGGCTCGCGCCGACCGTCATGGCCGTGTTCAGCGGGTAGCGCAGCAGCAACACCAGCCCGACCGCGGCGATCGTCTTGCCGAGCATGATGATGGCCACGACCGCCAGGATCGCCAGCGGCTGGCGCACCACCACGGCCGGATCGAAGAGCATGCCCACCGAGACGAAGAAGAGCACCGCGAAGGCATCGCGCAGCGGCAGCGACTCGTCCGCCGCGCGGTGGCTCAGCGACGACTCGCGCATCATCATGCCGGCGAAGAAAGCCCCCAGCGCGAACGACACGCCGAACAGCGCCGCCGCGCCGTAGGCCACGCCCACCGCGGCCGCGATGACGCACAGTGTGAACAGCTCGCGCGAGCCGGTGCGCGCCACGAGCCAGAGGATGCGCGGGAAGAGCCGCTTGCCGACGACGATCATCAGCACGATGAACGCCGCCACCTTGGCGAAGGTGATGGCCAGCGTCATCCCGATGCCCGAGCCCCCTTCCTGCGCGCTTCCGCCGAGGACGCCCGCCAGCGGCGGCAGCAGCACGAGCACCAGGACCATCACCAGGTCCTCGACGATCAGCCAGCCGATGGCGATGCGTCCGTTGAAGGTCTCCAGGATGCCGCGCGACTCGAGCGCCTTCAGCAGCACGACGGTGCTGGCGGTGGAGAGCGAGAGTCCGAAGACGAGGCCGATGCCGAAGCTCCAGCCCCACGCCATCGCCGTGACGATGCCGAGGATGGTGGCGACGAGGATCTGCACGATCGCGCCGGGGAGCGCGATGCCGCGCACGGAGGCGAGGTCGTCGAGCGAGAAGTGCAGGCCGACGCCGAACATCAGCAGCATGACGCCGATCTCGGCGAGCTGTCCCGCCAGTGCCACGTCGGCGACGAACCCGCGCGTGTGCGGGCCGATGACGATTCCGGCCAGCAGGTAGCCGACCAGCGGCGGGAGTTTCAGCCGCGCGGCGATGAATCCGAAGACCATGGCCAGCCCGAGGCCGGCCGCGATGGTGGTGATGAGACTGACGTCGTGTGGCACCGGCGCATCTTATTCAAATACACTCCGCGCCCATGAAAGCACTCACCGCCGTTCTGCTCCTTCTGTGTGTGGCGTGCGCGAAGCCGTCCGCGACCGACACGACCACCGCGACCGAGACGACCGCCACCACCGTCGCCGCATCCGACACCACGCCCGCCGAGGCGATGGTTCCCACCGAGCCGCAGGGAGGCGCCATGGACACCTTCTCGATGCCGACCAATCTCCAGTCCACCGCCTCGGGGCTGAAGTACACGATCGACCAGCCCGGCACCGGCGCGCAGCCGCAGCCCGGCCAGCTCGTCAGCGTGCACTACACCGGCTGGCTCACGAACGGAGAGAAGTTCGACAGCTCCCGCGACCGCGGCACTCCCATCGAGTTCCCCCTCGGCCAGGGCCGCGTCATCGACGGCTGGGATGAAGGCATCGGCATGATGAAGGTCGGCGAGAAGCGCACGCTGGTCATCCCGCCGGACCTCGGCTACGGCGCGTCGGGCCGCCCGCCGGTCATTCCTCCCAGCTCCACGCTCGTGTTCAAGGTCGAGCTAGTGGGCGTTCGCTGAGCACGGACCGCACGCAATCGGCCAACGGACGAGGGGACGACCAGAGGCCTCCGGCGGGCCGGCGCGGCCGGCAGCGCTTGTCATGCACGTGCGTCTCCGAGACGCACGCTTCAGGCGACAACCGTGCGGCCCGGCTATGCCGA
>DASUSL010000463.1:0-7127 GCA_036375135.1 Thermoanaerobaculia bacterium
GGCAGCGCTTGTTGCTCCGCCGAGAGCGTGCGTTCTGCGAAGCAATCAGCGCTGCCGGCCGGGCCGGCCCGCCGGAGGCCTCCCGGTCGTTCCCTCGTGCGTCGGCGAAAAGCGTGCGCCCTGCTTAGAACTTACCGCGCACGGCGAACGAGAAGATCGGGCCGATCTGGCGGTCGCGATGCTCGACGTAGTCGACCGGGTCCGTGGTGCGGCGTCCCGTGTACACCGTGCGGTCCCACATGCTGTCCGCGGCGAACAGGTTGTGCACGCCCGCGCGCAGCGTCAGGCCGCCCACGTTCTTGTGCTCCACGTACACCGCGCCCCACAGCGGCCCTTCCCACTGGCGTCCCACTTCCGTGAGGCGGTAGCTCTTCGCGTTCAGCGCATACGAGTAGTCCGTGCCGAATGCCCAGTCGGTGTTCGGCATGTCGTAGCGCAGCGCCGCGTAGAGGTACTCCTGCAGGCTGTTGCTGATCGGGCGCGACTCGCCGGTGAGTGGATCCTCCACCTCGCTGTCCTGCCACTGCATCTCCAGGTCGAAGCGCGCGCCGGCCCAGCCGATGCGGTCGAGGTTGAACGTGCTGCGCGACTGGATGCCGTAGACCGTGGCCTGATCGAGATTGCCCGGCGCCTGGCCGCTGGCGCCGATGGGGATGTAGTCGATGATGTCGTCAATGAGTTGACCATAGACGCGGAGCGTCGTCGAGCCGAGCGTGCCGAGGTTGCGCACCCCTTCGACGTCGAGATTCCAGCTCTGCTCCGGAACGAGGTTCGGGTTCGCCGCGGTCTGGATGTCGTCGCGGACGTTCACCGAGGCGAGGAAGTCGAAGAAGTTCAGCTGGCCGACGCGGCGCGCCAGCTTGATGTTCACGTCCGTGACCGGCGACACCTTCCACGCCGCCGACAGCTCCCCTTTCGGACGATAGAACGAGCGCGTCGTGCCGCCCGCGCCGGCCTGCGCGAGCTGCGAATACTCGCCGCCCGCGGACAGCTTCATGGTCACGTTCTTCCGCACCGGGCGCCCGTAGCTGCCCATGATCTGGTAGCGGTCTTCTTCGACGCGCGCCGTGCCTCCTTCGAGAGGCGTTTCGACGAAGACGCCCGCCGTGTTCATCTCGAAGAGACGCGACGTGTTGTCGAGACTGTTGAACGCTCCTTCGCCGGAGACCTGCCACTCAGCGCCGTTGCTCGTCCAGCGATACTCCGCGCGGCCGATGCGCTCCGCCTCGTCGCCGACGCCGGTGGACCGGAAGCCGGTCGCCGGCGAGCCGTCGTCGTAGCTCGTCACGACCTCGGTCTCGTTCGGATAGCGCGAGCCGCGGCCGACGCCGATCAGCTTCAGGCGTCCCCGTCCCAGCTCGAGCTCGTAGTCGCCGCCGAGCTCGTAGTTGTGCCCGTGCTCGTCGACCGTCACGCGGCGCGAGCGCTCGCCGCCGGCGTCCGTGTCGGTGCGGATGCCGGTCTCGAGGAAGTCGTAGTAGAGACGCCCATAAAGGACGTTGAGGTTGGCGGTGGCGGAGCCGGGCGCGTCGAAGACGAAGCGGCCGCTGAAGCGCGGCTGCTCGGCGTTGCCGCGCCACTGCTCGTCGCGCTGCTCGACCAGACTGCCGCTCGGGCCGAAGATCCAGGTCGGGCCGCCGGCGCCGCTGCGGCTGCCGCGGTTGTCGAGGCCGAGGGTGTACTCCACGGGGCCTTTGGTCCCGCTCACCGACACCTCGAAGCGGGTGAAGAGCGGGTCGGTGTAATACGAGCGGAACTCGGGGCGGTACGCCCACTGTCCCTTGATCCCGGTCGACTTGACGATGACGTTCGCGACCTGGCCGGTGAGGCCGGGCACTTTCAGCGTCGCGGCGTCGACGATCTCGATGCGCTCGACGTTGCTGGCGGGGATGCGGCTCAGCTCCGTGACGACGTCGTTGGACTTGCCGGAGAGACGCTGGCCGTTGATCAACACGTTGCCGGTGGCCTCGCCGAGGCCGCGCTCCTGGTCTTCTTCCTTGACGGCGAAGCCGGGGACGCGGTTGATCATGTCCAGCGCCGTCTTCGGCGCGAACTGGGCAAAGTCGGCGGGCGTGTACGTCCGCGGCCCCTCGGCCGGAGGAGTCTGGGCAAAGACGACAGTAGTGGCGAGAACGACCGCAACGATCAGGACGCGTAGGTTCATGCAGGCTCTTTTCTTTCGTGAGGTCAGACGGCACGATGCCGGATCGGTTAGCCGCCCGAGCCCTCTTTTTCGACTGCGTGAACGGTGATTCGAAGGAACCGACGAAAGGTTTCGTAGGTGGGGAAGATTTTTTTTGGGGGGAGGTGGCTGGGGAACCTGTTACGCCGCCAGCTCCTTGCGCCAGCGGTCTACTTCCTCGACCGCCTTCCGCGCTTCTTCGGAAGTGATGTGCGGCTTCACTTCGCAGATCTGCGCCGCACGTTCATCAACTGACAGATCGGCCGAAGCTACGGTGAAGTAGAGAGCCGTAGCAACACGCTCGAGCTGCTTCACCCCGCGTCCGGCGAGATGCTGCACGACGAATTCGACGGCGGCGCGGTGCGCGGCAATCGTCTCCGCGGTGTGCTTCTCGAGATAGGCGACCTGCTCCCCCGGCTCGAAGGTCGAGCCATACTCGAGAGGGCGCGAGGCGATCATGTCGTCGGCCATCATCGACGAGACGTGCCGTTGTAACTCGAACGAGAACGGGCCGTAGATGTACAACTGAAAGTCGAACGCGAGCGGCACGTTGAGAAGCTCCTGAAGGACGAACACGGCTTTCTGAACCAGCGTTTCGCCGCAGAATGCATCGCGTGCGCGGCATTCCTTCACCAGTGTTGCGACGATCGCGGAGCGCTGCAGGTCAGTCATCGTCATAAGTCGAGCTCCATCTGTTCGGACAGGATCGTCTGCTTGTTCGTGGTCAACCAGGCGCGTACGTCTTTTCGCTTCTCCGGATCGACCAGAACGAACCCGACGGCGGCCGGTTTGAAATCGGCGTAGATCGTCGATTCCGATCGCGACGTGCTGATGTCTCCGGTGTCGAGCAGGATCGGGAAGTCGATGTTCTGCTGCTTCGGCGGGATCATGCGCTCGCGAACGGCCGACTGGCCGAAATGCACCTTCAACGCCGCGGCAACACGACCCACTGCGTTCGGATGGATCCTCTGATCGAGCGCATTCCGCTCATAGATCCTGCGAAAGTGTCCCCGCTGCATGATTCGCCGGGCCGGCTCGTGGCCTGGTGCCGCCTTGTCCATCGCCGCTGTTGCCATCGCGGAGAGCACTTCGTTGTCGGTCATGCGCAAGTGCCCCTCGACGTCGGTGGGATAGCGTTTCAGCCACTGCACCATGAACTCGCTGAGGTGAATATCGTACGCGATGCGAACGTGGTGGTAGTAGAGCTGGAGAAACATGAACTGGCGCGCGAGCTGGAGCGCTTCGGCAGCGTGAATGCCGCCCTTCTCGATCCCGATCATAGGGCGTTCGAGCACTGGATGACGGAGGATGCGAAGCGTGTCGATGAGCCGGTAATGATCGAAGCGTCCGTAGGCGACACCGGCATGATGTGAGTCCCGCAGCAAGTAATCGATGCGGTCCACGCCGAACGCGTCGCCGGTCACGATGTCCGTCATCAGGAGGTCCCACTCCCTGAAGTCGGTGGCCTTGCCGAACCACTTTCCCCACTTCTCCGGGCCGATGGCGATCTTCGCCACCAGATCCGGATCGGGTGACGGCATCATGTCCTTCAGGATCTGCCGCATCTCATCGGACCGAAGCACCTCGACGGTGAGCCATTCATGGTGCTTCCCGTCGGGAAGAAGCTGTTCCTCGGCCGCATGGGAGAACGGGAGATGCCCAAGGTCGTGAAACAGTGCCGCGAGCCGCACCACCTTCCGCCATGCGGTCAGCGTTTCGCTGTCGGGAAAGAGATCCACATCAGGGTGTCGATTGCGCTCGTGCGTGATCACATCGAAGACACGGCCGGCCAGTTCCATGACGCCGAGCGAGTGTTCGAACCTCCGATGACACGATCCGGGATAGACGAGGTACGTCAGCGCGAGCTGGTGGATGTTGCGCAGCCTCTGAAAGGGACGAGAGTTGATCGCCGCGACTTCGTCGGCCGTGACCCGGACGAAGTTGTGAATCGGGTCTCGGATCTCATGTTGATGCTTCGCCACGACGTCCGGCATCGTAGCAGCCGGATCGTGATTCCCTTTGGAATCTACGACCAATAGAGCGCGGCCTTGCGACGCCGGCTCTCACCGGCGTCGCTTCGCGCTCACCCCCGCCTCCGCCCCTCCTCCTCGTTCCCCTGCGCCGGCTGCACCGGCGTGTTGCGCACGTCCGCGGGCACCGAGGCTTCGACGCGGCGCGCCGACTCTTCGAGGCGGTCGTGGTCCGCGCGGACGCGGTCCTGTTTCGCCGCGGCGTCCGGGTCCGTCGTCGGCTGCGAGGCGGAGGACTCCACGCGGCGGGCGGAGTCGACGAGAGCGTCGTGGTCGCGCTTCACCTGGTCCTGCAGGGCCGCGTTCTCGCGGTCGGTGGCGGGCTGCTGGTTCGACGGCACCGAGGCTTCCACGCGGCGGGCGGATTCCTCGAGCACGTCGTGGTCTCGTTTCACCTGGTCCTGCTGCGCCGCGGCGCGGGGATCGGTGGCGGCGTCATTGCGATTGGTCATCTCATTCTCCTCTGCGAAGGAAGTAGCAGGGCGGGTGCCACGCCTGTGCACCCTTTCCATTCCGGGACGTACTAACCGCCGACATGCCCTTCGAGCTCCGCATCGACAACCTCTCCAAGACCTATCCCAACGGTGTCCAGGCACTGCAGGGCGTCAGTCTCACCATCCGCGCCGGAATGTTCGGTCTGCTCGGGCCGAACGGCGCCGGGAAGTCGACGCTCATGCGCATGCTGGCCACGCTGCAGGAGCCGGACGAGGGCACCATCCGCCTCGGCGACCTCGACGTCGTCAAGAACAAAGAAGCCATCCGCGAGACCCTCGGCTACCTGCCGCAGGACTTCGGCGTCTACAAGAACATCGCCGCGGACCGCCTCCTCGAGCACTTCGCCATCCTCGAAGGGATCACCAACCGCGGCGAGCGCAAGAGCGTCGTCGAGGCGCTGCTCCGGCAGACCAACCTGTGGGAAGTGCGCAAGCAGAAGCTCGGCGGCTACTCCGGCGGCATGCGCCAGCGCTTCGGCATCGCCATCGCGCTGCTCGGCAATCCGAGGCTGCTCATCGTCGACGAGCCGACCGCGGGACTCGATCCCGCCGAGCGCGTCCGCTTCCTCAACCTGTTGAGCGAGCTCGGTGAGAACAGCGTGGTCATCCTCTCCACGCACATCGTCGAAGACGTCTCCGAGCTCTGCACCAGCATGGCCATCATCAACAAGGGGCGCATCCTCCTCGAAGCCGAGCCGCTCCGCGCCGTGGCCGAGATGCACGGCCGCGTGTGGGAGCGCGTCGTGGCGAAGGAAGAGCTGCCCGCGATCGAGCGCGACCACGACCTCCTCTCCACCAAGCTCCTCTCCGGCCGCACGCTCGTCCGCGTCTGCAGCGACACGCAGCCGTCGCCCGCGTTCCACGCCGCCGAGCCCGACCTGCAGGACGTCTACTTCAGCGTCATGAACGGCCATTACGCGAAGCGCAGGAGCGTGCTGCAGGTGGCGCGATGACGAAGACCTGGGAGGTCTTCCGCTTCGAGCTGCACTTCCAGTTGAGCCGCGTCTCCACGCGGGTCTACTTCGCGCTCTTCCTCGCGCTCGCGTTGCTCCTGAGCTTCGCGATCTACATGGACGCGCGCAACGACGGCTACTACTTCAACGCGCCGATCGTCACCGGCCTGATCACGATCGTCGCCAGCATGGTCTCGCTGCTCGTGACCTCCGGCGTGGCCGGCGACGCGGCCACGCGCGACGCGCAGATCCGCATCGACTCGCTCCTCTACACGACGCCGCTGCGCAAGGCCTCGTACCTCGCCGGCCGCTTCCTCGGCGCCTTCGCCGTCACCGCGCTGCTGCTGCTGGCCGTGCCGCTCGGACTCCTTCTCGCCACGCACGTCCCCGGCGTCGACCCCGCGGCCCTCGGCCCGATGCATGCCGAGGCGTATCTGACGTCGTACTTTCTCTTCGCGCTGCCGAATGCGTTTCTGAGCACGGCCGTGCTCTTCTCGCTGGCGACGATCAGCCGCAGCGCCATCACGGCGTACGCCGGCGCGGCGGTGCTGTTCTTCTCCGCGTTCATCACCGAGGGCTTCATCGGCGCGAAGCTCGGCAACTGGGGACTGGCCAAGCTGCTCGATCCCCTCGCCTACACGCCGCTGCACGCGCTGTGGCGGTCGTTCAATCCGCTGCAGAGGAACACGCTGCTGATCCAGCTCGACCAGACGATGCTCTCCAATCGTCTGCTCTGGCTCGGCGTGGCCATCGCGATACTCGCGATCGCACACCTTCGCTTCCGCTTCGCGTACAGCGGTGGTGGAGGACAGGCAATCCTGCCTGTCCGGACGGGAAGCGGGACAGACAGGATTGTCTCTCCTCCATCGGAGCGCTGGACGGCGATCACCGTCCCCACCGCCCGCCGCGTCTTCAATTTCGCCACGCGCATGCACCAGCTGCGTGCCGTGGCCATGCGCTCGTTCCGCGAGCTGGTGGTGAGCAAGGCGTGGCTGCTCGTGCCGCTCACCGCCATCCTCTTCCTCAGCAGCGCGGCGGAAGTGCTCGAGGTCGAGCTGGGCACGCCCGGCGCGGCGACGACGGCCCGCGTCGCCGAGATCCTGGCCGCGAGCGAGCTGGCGCGCATGATCGCGCTGCTCATCGCCATCTCCGCCGGAGAACTGGTCTGGCGGGAGCGCGCCGCGCGCATGAACGCCATCGCCGACGTCACGCCCGTCCCGGAGTGGCTTTCCTTCCTCGGCAAGTTCCTCGCCCTCGGCCTCATGCTCGTCGTCACCGAGGCCATCTTCCTCGTCTCCGGCGTGAGCGTGCAGTTGATGATGGGCTTCGCCCCGCTCGTCGACCTCGGCCTCTACGTGCAGACGCTCTTCGGCTTCCAGCTCAGCGGCTTCCTGCTCTTCGCCGCGCTGGCCATGGTCATCCACGTACTGATCAACCAGAAGTACGTCGGCAACGTCGTGGCCATCCT
>DASUSL010000464.1:0-8114 GCA_036375135.1 Thermoanaerobaculia bacterium
CAGGCGGGACGCCTGCGCGGCAGCCGGCGGGACGCCGGCGCTCCGCTACACTGTCTCCATGGATCGCATCATCAAGCTCGTTTTCGTCGCCGCGATCGTGTTCGTCGCGTGGAAGTACGTCGTTCCCTGGGTCAAACAGCAAGGCGGCCCCGACGACAGGACGCTGGTGGCGGGCGGCGGCGCGTCGTGCGTGCGCAGCGCGGAGCGGGCCTCCGAGGCGTGGGGCAGCGGTTTGGCGCGCTTCACCAATCCGCCGTACGACGCCGGTGCGTGGTCGAGCTTCCGCGGCAGCGTGGAGTCGAAGATCAACGCGGCCGAGGCGGACTGCGACTGCCGGGTCGAGTCGTGCGCGAAGGCGCGCGAGGCGATGCGCGACCTGCGCTCGCTGGTGAGCGATCTCGACTCGACGGTGCGCAACGGCTCCAGCGCGAGCGACTTCGTGCAGCGTCAGGAAGCGATCGACAACCGCATCAACGAGGCCTCGGCGCTCGCTAACTCGGGGAAATAGTCGCGCGCTGGCGGTCCGCCAGCCGCTGCAGAAAGTCGAAGGCCAGGCCGCCGCTCGACTTGCGCAGCGTCATCAGATAGACGGCGATGGCGATGATCCCGCCCATCCAGGCCATCGAGCCCCACGCGCGCTCCTGCGGGAAGAACGGCCAGAGCATGAACAGCACCGCGCCGATGACGCCGGCCACGAGGAGGAACACGCGCTGCGCTTTCGGCGCGTCGACGTTGCGGTTGCAGAGCAGCGTCACCGTGGCGTCGCGCTCGTCGTCGGGTGCCCACGACACGGTGCACTCCACCCCCTGCCCGCCCGCGCCGCGGCGCAGCGGCAGGATGAAGTCGCGCGACTGCTCGCGGCGCACGGTGATGTCGCCGCCGTACATCTCCACCAGCTCCTCGATGGTCTCTTCGATCCCTTCGAAGGGGATGCGATCCTCGGTGAGCTCGACCGGTTTCGGTTCCGTCATTCGTCTCTCCACAACCACTGCCGCCGCAGCTCGCTCGGCTCGCTGACCCGCAGCGTGACCGACGGCCGCGGGTCGGAACGTCCCGCCAGCGTGAGCGTCCGCACGACGCCCGCGCGCGCGACGAGCAACTCCGCCGTCCCTCCGATGGCGATGCCGCGCATCGCGTTCTTCACCGCGGCCTCGTTCGTGACGCGGAGGCCGTCGAGCGCGAGCAGCTCGTCGCCCGGCAGCAGTCCCGCGTCCATCCCCGCCGCGCCGCGAATCACCGACTCGACGACCAGCAGCCCGTCGCGTGTGCCGAGTCGCGCTCCGAGGAAGGCGCGCTCCGGCTCGCGCGCGGTAGCCGCGAATGCAACACCGGCAGCGGCGAACAATTCCGCGTACGGCAGCGGCTCCGTGCCGTCGACGTAGCGGGCAAAGAAATCGCCGACGCCCGCGACGCGGGCCACGACGCGCTCCATGGCGTCCTCTTCCAGGCCGCGTCCGGTGCGGCCGTACTCTTCCCAGAGGATGGTCAGCACGTCGTCGAGCGACCGCGCGCCGTTGGTCGCGCGGCGGATCGTGAGATCGAGCAGCGCCGACACGAGCTCTCCTTTGTTGTAGAAGGAGTACCAGGCGTTGGAGTGATCGTGATGCTGCGCGGGATCGCTCAGCCAGCCGTCGAAGCTCGCCTGCGCGAGCGACAGATGCCGCCGCGCCGGCAGGCTCTCGAACAGCTCGACCTCGGCGGCCAGATGCTCGAGGTAGCGTTTCACCGTGCGCACGCCGGCGCGCACGAGCGTGAGGTCGCCGTAGTACGAGGTCAGCCCCTCCATCGCCCACAGCAGGCGCGTCGGCGTCTCGCTCCAGTAGTCGTACGGCGCGAACTTCGCGGGGACGATGCGCTTCACGTTCCAGGCGTGAAAGAGCTCGTGCGAGGAGATGGAGAGGAACTGCTCGAAGCCGTCGTCGCCCGGCTTGCTGCCGAGGAGCGCGGCGCGGCGGGCGATGATCGAGCAGGAGTCCTCGTGCTCCACGCCGTGCCAGCGGTCGCGCACGTGATAGAGGAAGCGATAGTCGTGGAAGGGGAACGCATCGCCGAAGAGGTGCGCCTGCGTCCTGGCGATGGCGCGCATCGGCTCGACGAACTGTTCGGTGTCGACCCTTTCGCCGCCGCGGAAGACGAGATGGATGCGCGCGCCGTGCTCGGTGAAGGAGTGGCGGGTCATGTCCGGCGAGGCGATGAACGGCGAGTCGATGAGGTGATCGAAGTCGCGCGCGCGGAACGTCTCGCCGTCGCGCGGCAGTTGCGTCTCGACGTTCCAGTCCGCGGGAGCGGCGATGGTGAGGAAGTGCTCTTCGCCGCGCAGTCCCTCGACCATCATGAAGAGGTTGGAGCCGTTGACGTACGCCTCGTCTTCGTCGAGGAAGCTCGACCCGGCGTCGAGCACCCCGGCGTAGTAGCGGTAGCGGAATTCGAGCTCCTCCCCCGCACGTGCGTCGATGCGCCACGACGTTTTGCCGTCCTTCCAGATGCGCGCATCTCCCGCCGTCCACTCGCGCACGTTGGCCGCGTAGTTCTGGATGAGGTAGCGCCCCGGACGCCACGCCGGCAGCAGCAGCCGCGGCTCGTCGGACGGCGCGGTGAAGCGGATGGCGACGTCGAGCAGGCGTTCCGTGGGATTCGTCCAGGAGAGGAGGTAGTGCGGCATGCGCGCGGGATCATAGGCCAGTTGTGCGGAGCGCCGCCGTCCCGGCGGCTGCCGTGGCGGCGTCCCGCGCCGCCACCCGGGCGGGCGGCGGAGACGCCGGCGCTCCCCGATCAGATGGGGCAACGCGGTACGCTGCAACGATGAGGCTCTTCCTCGCCGTACTGCTCGCTCTCCTCGCCGCGCCGCATACGTTGCATGCCTGCACGTGCCTCGTGTCCGAACCGAAATCCGAGTTCAAATCGGCCACCGCCGTCTTCGCGGGCGAGGTCCTCGAGTCCGCTGATGGCGTAGTGCGGTTGCGCGTCCTCGAACGATTCAAAGGTGCGCAGAGCCAGGTCGTCGAAGTGCAGAACAACGTCTCCACCTGCGAGTACGGCGGACTGACGCCGGGCTCGCAACATCTGATCTATGCGCACGAGCATCTCGGCTCCCTGACGGTCTCGATCTGCACCCGCTCGCGTCCGCTGGAGCGCGCGGAGTGCGACCTCGGCTACCTCCGTTCGCGGGCGGCATGGTGGCGCTCGCCGCTGAGCTCTCTGCGCCTCGCAGCGTGGCTCGGCATACGAAGGGCCGCTTGCCGGAATTCATGATGCCCCCCTCCGGTTGGGCTGGGGTGAACATCAGTGGTTTGCCAGCTCCGAGAGACGAACGCCGTTTGAATCTCCTGAAGGCAGCACGGAAAGGAGATTCACCAATGAGAACATCCGGCAACGTCAAGTGGTTCAACGACGCGAAGGGCTTCGGCTTCATCACGAGCGAGAATGGCGAAGACGTCTTCGTCCACTTCTCCGCGATTCAGGGCGGCGGTTTCCGCTCCCTCGCCGAGGGCGCCGCGGTCGAGTTCGATGTCGTCAGCGGCCCCAAGGGCCTGCAGGCAGCGAACGTCACCCCCGTCTAAGCACCACACACTCGCAGCATGAAGGACAGGAGCAATCCTGTCCTTTTTGTTATCGTAGAGGTCCATATGCCGAAACCTCAGGTATCCGTCATCAAACGACAGCGCGAACAGGCCAAACGCGAAAAGCAGCAGGTCAAAGCCGAACGCAAGGCGCAACGCAAGCAGGCCAAAGAGAATGGTGAAGTCGTAGACGACATCATTGCCGATGAGCCGTGGGAGCCGGCGTAGCCGCCGGCACCCTTCCCCCTTTTCCCCACCTTCACAATCCCGCTTCCTGCAGGCGTAGATCCGTCTCGAGCTCGGCGCGAGCAATGAAGCCGCCGTCGATCAGCCGCAGGACGAGCGCCACACCGGTCATCACGCGCAGCCCCCGGCTCTCGAAGGCTCCCGCCGACTGCCGGACCGCCGGGTCCGCGATCACCGAGTCGACGATCTGCCGCAGCGTGACCCCACGGGCGGCCGCGCAGCCGTCCAGCCTGTGCGTCAGCCGCGCGATGTCGCTCACGGACGCAGCCGGCCGTGCCAGCGGCTGGAGCCGGTCGGATACGAAGACGAAGGTCTCGAGCCACTCCCGTACGTCGGGCGGCTCGTCGTCGAGGCGCTGTTCGATCAGGGCGCGGACGAGGCGTACGCCGCTGTCGTCGATGAAATGTCCCTGATGCACGATGGCCTTCAGACCGCGCGTGAGCAGATTGCCGCTGGCGGAATGGAGCGCGCCGACGACGTAGAGCGCGTCATGGCCGCGCCGCTCGACCCGCAGCAGCCGCGTGAGCTGCGCGTTGAGATCGAGGTCGCGCAATTGAATGGCCCGGGCCAGCAGCTCGCACTCCCGGCGATGCTCCGCCCACACCGCGGCCGGATCCCCTGTCGCCACGGCAGTGCCCATCTGGCGCGCCACGATCCACGACATCTGGACGAGCCAGGCCTCGAGCGACGTCTCTCCGCGAACGAGCTCGGCGCCGTTCGCGGCCGCCCACAGGAGGAGCCTGCGGTTGAACGGCCCGGGCTCGCCCGACAGCGTTGCTCTTCGTTCCGGCGGAGCGACGTTCCATGCTCGATACACACTTTCGAGCTCGCTCATGGCGCTGGCATACGCGCGTGCGATCTCTTCCCGGTTGCGGCGGACCGTCCGGTCGTCGAGCAGTACGTGCGGCGGCAGGCCTCGCAACGACGGATCGAGTCGCTCGTACAGCAGGTGGAGCGGCAGGACGTCTTCGAAGACGAACACGAGACGCCGGCTCCGCGCCGCGACGGCACCGAGATCCGCTTCGATCCGCTCGAAGTCGGCTTCGCTGCCGTGGGAAGCGTAGATGACGTGCAGGACGCCTTCGATGCCGCTCGACATCGCGCTCCATGGTAAGCGGATGAAACGCTGCGCGTCCCGCTGTCACTACCCGGCATGAGACACTTCGCGGCCGCACTCGTCTTCGCCTGCCTCGCCGCCTCCGCCGGCGCCAGCTGCATCGCCCAGCCGGAAGAGGGCACGTGGATCAACACGGACGCCGCGACGCGCAGCCTGACGCGCATCCAGCTCCGCTTCGTCTGCCAGGACACGGTCATCAACGGGAAACTGCATCCGCCCGGACCGCCCTGGTACACGCACGTGTTCGGCAAATGCAGTCCGAGCGATTGCGACTGGGGCGAAGTCGGCGCACAGCGCATCGCCTCCGGCCACGTCTACGCGTTCTACGACCAGGGATTCGCGAAGCGCTACGTGTTCGCGAAGATGTCGGTAACCCGTCCCGGCCAGCTCTGGGTCTGGATGTACACCGACTTCACCGACCCGAGCCGCGCGGACGGCGAAGTGCAGAACTGGTTCAGCCGCGAGTAGGCGGCGAGGGAACGACCGAAAGGCCTCCGTCCAGTGCCGCAATGTCCTTAAGGACGGCAATAAACGGCGCCGTCGTGCCCACGGTTTCGGCAATACTGGCAAAAACGTTCGGTATTCCTGGCAAAAACGTTCGGTATTACTGGCAAAAACGTTCGGCAGTCGTGGCCAAAATTTGGGCAGTACCGGCGAAACGCTGGGCAGTCGTGGCGAAAGGTTCGGCAGTTTTCCGGCGAAAAGTTCGGCAATCGTGGCGAAAGTTTGGGCAGTACCGGCGAAACGCTGGGCAGTCGTACCGAAAGTTTCGGCAGTTGGCCGGCGAAAAGCGGGCCAGTCGTGGCCAAAGTTTCTTCAGTAACGGAGAAAAGCTGGCCAGTCGTGGCGAAACGTTTTGGCAGTAGCGGCGAAAAGCTGGCCAGTCGTGGCCAAAGTTTCGTCAGTACCGGCGAAAAGCTGGGCAGTCGAGACGAAAAGTTTCGTCAGTACCGGCGAAACGCCGGGCAGTCGTGACGAGAGTTTCGGCAGTCACGGGGAAAAGCTGGCCAGTCGTGGCGAAAGTTTTCGGCAGTACCGGCGAAACGCTGGGCAGTCGTGGCGAGAGTTTCGGCAGTACCGGCGAAAGCTGGCCAGTTCGTGCTGGTTCCGCGCGAATAGGCGGTACAAAAGCAGACCCTTTCGGTCAGGAATGAACCCTCATTCACCGGCCGAATGGCTCAATGCGCGACCCTCGGCGCACGTAACTCGTTGGAAATACGTACGGCACTATCGTTGAAGTAGTGGCGCGTCCATGAAACGACGATTTCTGCTCTCTCTCGCCGTCGTGCTCTTCGCGGCCGCGCCACTCTTCGCCAAGACCGGCGTGGTCTTCATCCACGGCAAAGGCGGGGCGAACCTCGCCACGTACAGCGTCGCCCGCGCCTACTGGGGCGAGGACATGATCCGCGCCACGACGAAGGGCTACGTCATCCCGCACCTCGTCGTCGCGTACGACGGCACGCAGTACATGTGGGTCGCGGGCGGACAGGTGGCCGGGCAGATCTACAACTGGATGATGGCGAACGCGATCGACGACATCGTGGTCGAGACGCATTCGTTCGGCGGCGTGGTCATCCGCTGGATCCTGTCCAATCCGACGTACGACTCGCGCTACCAGCCGATCATCGACCGCATCCGCTGGGTGAACTCGATCGCCCCGCCGAACAAAGGCTCCGAGGCGGCGAACCTTGCGGGGACACTCTCGGGCTCGTGGCTGACCGGGTGGATGGTCGATCTCGTCGGGCAGAACACCGACTCGACGAAGAACTGCACGACCTCGTCGATGAGCTACTACAACACGTACTACCTCAAGGGGACGGCGGGACGTCCCGCCACGCCGAGGACGATCTACAACATCGCCGGCACGGGCCTCTGGAACGACTTCATTCACAGCGAGGACACGGGACTGGCCACGCTGTCGGGCATCGCCGGGATGCCGGGTGAAGACGACGGCATGGTGTCGCAGTACAGCGCGCAGGCGGTGGGGATCGTCTGGTTCACGACGCTCGCGAATCACCACCACAACCGCCGCAACGACTACCGCAAGATCGGCGACTCGCTGGCGACGGACTTCTGAGGAGAACGACCATGAAGAAGATCACTCTGCTCCTTCTCCTCACCTTCTCTTCCGCGCTCTTCGCCGCGGATCTCACCGGCCGTTTCGACGCCGGCACGCGCTACGAGGAGCCGGCCGCGCACGCGCCGGCGAACGTGTCGCGCATGTTCACGAAGAGCGTCACGCAGGCGTCGGCGGTCGACCTTCCCGCCACCGGCGGCAGCGGCATGATCATCTGGACGATCGCCGGGAAGCCGGTGGCCACGAAGCTGCGCACCCCGACCGGGGCGGAGCTGCTGCCGTCCGAGAACGGTTCGATCGAGCGCGGACTGCGCCGCTTCCGCGAGAACGACGATGAAGTGCTGCACGTGATGAAGACCGCGGCCGCGCGCTATCAGCTCGAGGTCGACGCGCCCGCGACGGTGGTCGTCGCGGAGCCGGACAGCACGGTGACGCTCTCGACGTGGGCCGCACCGCTCTCCCGCCAGCCGGGCCAGCCGGTGACGCTGCACGCGGAGCTGCGCGACGGCGAGACGCCCCTCAGCGGCGCGCACGTCGTCGCGCGCCTGACGAACCCGCGCGGCCGCGTCGCGCACAGCGTGACGCTGACCGGCAACGGCGACGGCGTCTACACCGCCACGGTGGACGACCTGCCGATGCACATGCCCGGCACCTGGACGGTGCGCTTCGACGCGGACGGCACGACGCCCGCCGGCATCCGCTACGCCCGCACGGGCACCGGCGAGCTGGTCGCCGAGCGCGGCGCCGCCCGCCTCGGCCGCATCCAGACAGAGATCGTCGGCGACGCGCTGCGCGTCTCGCTCGACGCGAACATGAAGGTCGCCGGCGCCTACCGCCTCGACGTCCTCATCGCCGACCGCGCCGGCAACGCCCTCGCCTGGGGCGAAGGCCGCCGCGACCTCACCCTCGGCGCCACGAAGCTCGAGCTCGACATCCCTCTCGCCAACCTCGGTGATGCGAACGTCGAGGAGCTCTTCTACGACGTGCGCCTCCTCGGCCTCGACACCATCGGCGTCGCCGGCCGCGTCACGCGATAACAGCGCAGCGCCGGCGTCCTCGCCGGCTGCCCGGGCGGCGTCCCGCCGCCCGGGGTGGCGGCGCGGGACGCCGCCAC
>DASUSL010000465.1:0-6612 GCA_036375135.1 Thermoanaerobaculia bacterium
TGCTCGGGCCATCCATCTTCAGAAATAGCCCGCGATCCGTCGCCGCGGCCTGCGAGGCCGTGCAAAAGTCGCGCAGCAGCACCGCGGCGTCGAACGCGGTCACGGTGCGCTGCTCATGCCCCGCCTCGAGACGGGCGAGGCTCAGCAGGTCGTTGAGCATGTCGTTGAGCGATGAGACGCCCTTGCTGAGCATCTCCGCGACTTCGACGCGCACCAGCTCGGGGAGTGAAGCGCCGCTCGCGTTGAGCGTGGCGGCGCCTTTTACGACGGTGACGCTGCCACGAAGATCATGCGCCGCGGTCCGCCACGCCTCGGCACGTGACTGCTCCATAGCGTGCAGCGCCGCCAGCGCCCGCTCCAAAGCGTTGACGTGGCCGGCCGACGCTGTCTGCTGGAGACGGCCATACTGCGTGGCGCTGGCTGTGACGCCATCCGCACACAACTGCGCCCAGATGCGGCGAGCGTTCGGCATGACACCCGGCTCGAGCGAGGGATGGTCGGCTGCGTAGCGCTCCAGTTCGGCCGCGACGCACATCTGCAGATATCCCCACTCGCGGAGGACTTCGCTGAGCGAATAACCCTGCTGCCACCGCTGCACGCCGTGATCGGCGACCTTATCCGCTTCGAGTTGCGCCGCCTGGGCGGCCGCCTCTTCCGGCCACGCGTGGAGGCTATGACAGAGTGAGTCGAGAACGGCCGGGATGTGGTCATTGAACTGGGCACGAGAGAGCGAGGCGCCGATGTTCTGTCCCGGGACGACGTCGCCGTAAGCACGCCACGCGTCCAGAATCACGTCCCGTCGTGCCAGCAATTCTGCGGCGAGCGCGCTCAGTTGCTCTCTCGCGGGATTCGCCGGAAACACGACGTGAATGTCTTTCACGACGGCGTCAGCCATGCCGACGGTACCAAGCGCGAGGCATGCCATCGGCCGCTGAAGCGCGCGTGCGGGCACCTGCCATGCGTTGAGCGGAAGACTGTCGAAGATGAGCTTGGGAAGCTCCTACTCGACCAACTGAGCTACGCCCGCTCAGGAGAGGCGGGGATTGTAGCGTATTCGCGTTACTTCCCGTGCGTCTCCAGCCAGCCGAGGATCTCGCTGATGCTGCCCGTGGCCAGGGCGATGCAGGTGTCGGCGGCGCCGTAGTAGAGGTTCAGCGTGTCGCCCTGGACCGTGTAGCCGCAGGGGAAGGTCACGTTGTTCACGTCGCCGGTGGTTTCGTACGGCGCTTCCGGGCCGAAGAGCCATTCGTCGCCGCGCAGGAGGAGGCGGTCCGGGTGCTCGAGGTCGAAGAGGGCCACGCCGAGGCGGTAGAGGCTGCCCGCGGCGTTGTGGCGGACGCCGTGGTAGATCATCAGCCACCCCTGCTCCGTCTCGATGAGTGGGGGCGAGAGTCCCACCTTGTTCGCGTCCCACCATCCGCCGCGCCGCGCGGGGAGCATCAGCTGGTGGCCGCCCCAGTTGCGGAGATCCGGCGAATACGAGATCCAGACGTGCGCTCCCGAGTCGGCGATCGGGCGATGCACGAGCGCGTACATCCCGCCGATGCGGCGCGGCAGCAGCGCCGCGTCCTTGTCGTCCGGCTGCATCACCATGCCGCAGCGCTCGAAGTGGACGAAGTCGTCGGTGAGTGCCAGCGACACGCCCGGGCCGCCCTTTCCGAACGCGGTATAGGCGATCGCGTATTTGCCGAGCTCCGGCACGTACGTGATGCGTGGATCCTCGACGCCCCACAGCTCCTCCGGATGCTTCTCCGGATCGGCGCGGAACGTCGGCACCTTGTCGATGACCCAGTCTCCGACGCCGTCCGCCGAGCGCGCCGCGCAGAGGTGCGAGTGTCCGCGGCGGTCCTCGACCCTGCAGAGGAGCAGCGTCGTCCCGTCCTGCAGCAGCGTCGCGCCGGCGTTGAACACCGTGTGCACCGGATACGGCCAGTCGGCGGCGGTGAGAATGGGATTGCGCTCGCTCCTGTGCAGCAGAGTGTCGTATCTCATCGCACCGAGCCCGCGCTCACCGCCATCAGCACCTCGGCCGGCTCCGGCAGCGGGATCTGCATCGCGTTGCGGCGCACCTCATCGGCGCGCATGTCCATCAGCGCGAGCAGGAACGAAAGCGTGGACTCCGCCCCCTGGTTCTCGTTCATGCGATCGGCGTGCAGCGCGTCGCGGCAGCCGCCGGAGAGCGGATCGTAGAGCGCCTGCTGCAACTGGTTCTGCCCGAGGAACCAGGTGAACGCGCTGCGCGCGTGCTCGGCCCAGTGATGCTTTCCCGTCGAGCGGAACGCCTGCATGCAGGCCGACACCGTGGCGCAGGCCTCGACCGGCTGCTGATCGAAGACCGCCGCGGTCATGCCGCGCTCGAAGAAGCCGTTCGAGCCGACGGGAGCAAAGTAGCCGTCCGGCGTGCGCTGAATGGTCATCAGCCACTCCAGCGAGCGGATGCCGGTGGCGATCATGGCCGGGTCACCGCTCCACGAGCCGGTGGCGATGAGTGCCTGCGGCAGCCGCGCGTTGCAGTACGTGACGCGGCTCTCGCACCACGGCCAGTCGGGTTGATCGCCGCGGCGGAAGAGTCCGTGCAGCCGGTCGCCCAGCTCCCGCCCCACCGCCTGCACGTGGCGGTCCCCTTCGAAGGCGTTCAGGTACTGCTCGATGCCGAGCAGCGCGTAGGCCCACGCGCGCGGACTGCTGAAGCGTGAGACCGCGGGCAGCGCCGCATGAAAGAGCGCGGCCGCGAGACTGTTCCGTCCCGGATCGTGCGAGCGTCCGACGACCGTGCCGAGCGCCCAGAGCGCGCGGCCGTGGCTGTCTTCCGATCCCTCTTCCTCCTGCCAGAGGCGGGAGTACGACATGAAGTTGCGGAACCTGCCGCGCGTGGCGTCGAAGGCGTGATTGACGAACGCCAGGTAGCGCGACGCGAGCGTGCGCACGGTGTGCGCGTCGTCCGTGCCGGCGTCCTCGAGGAGCGTCATCAGCAGCAGCGCACGCGCGTTGTCGTCGATGCAGTAGCCCTCGTCGTAGCGCGGCACGTTGAACACCGCGTGCTGCAGCATGCCCGTGGCGTCGCTCATCACCTCGACGTGATCGAGATTGACCTCGGGGAGCTCGGCCGGACGCGTGGCCAGCGTGCTGGCGCGGAACTCCGTCCGCCGCCGCGACGCGTGCTCGGCGCGGGCGCGCTCGAACGTGCGGAGATACGAATGCGCGACGGACGGCCAGAGCATCGGCCGCCCATGCGCGGCGGCGCGCTCGCGCAGGGCCATGCGGCGCTCCGGATCGTCGAGCAGCGCCACGGCCTCCGCGGCGATCGCCGGCGCATCGTGAAACGGCACGAGCACGCCGCGGTCCTCCGCGAGCAGCTCCCGCGCGTACGCGTACGGCGTCGAGATCACCGCCTTGCCGGCGCCGAGCGCATAGGCCAGCGTGCCGGACGTGATCTGCTCCGGATTGAGATACGGCGTGATGTAGATGTCGGCCGCGGCCAGGAACTCCGAGACCTCGGACTGGCTGACGAAGCGATTGTGAAAGATCACGTTCGCGTCCACGCCGAGGCGCTTGGCGCGCTCCTCGAGCATCAGCCGGTACGTCTCGCCGTGACGCTCCACGATGTGCGGATGCGTGGCGCCGAGGACGATGTACACCGCGTCGGGGAAATGCGAGAGGATCGTCGGCAGCGCGTCGATGACGTACTCGATCCCCTTGTCCGGCGAGAGCAGGCCGAACGTGAGCATCACCGGCCGCCCTTCCACACCCAGGCGATTCTTGCTGCCGGCGAAAGGAACGTTCGGAACGCCGTGCGGGATGATGTCGATCTTCGCCGCGTCGACGCCATGCACCTCGCGGAGCAGGTCCGCGCCGCGCGGCGTCATGACCACCAGACGGTCCGACAGCGCGGTGAGCTCGTCCATGACCCGGCGCTGATGCAGGTTCGGCTCGGAGAGGATCGTGTGCAGCGTCGTCACGATCGGCATGCGCAGCTCGCGCAGCAGCGGCAGCAGTTGGCTGCCCGCCTTGCCGCCGAAGATCCCGTACTCGTGCTGCACGCACATCACGTCGACCGCGTTCACGTTCAGGAAGTCGGCCGCGCGCGTGTAGGCGCCGGGATCGTTGTCACGGAGCTCGAACCGGACGCGCGGCGGATAGGCATGCTGGTGCCGGCCGTCGTTCATGGCCAGGACGAAGCAGTCCAGATCGGACCCGACGGACGCGATGGCGTTGCTCAGGTCGGTCGTGAACGTGGCGATGCCGCACTGGCGCGGCAGATGATTGCCGAGCACCGCGATGCGTCGGATGCTTCTCTCGTCGGAGCTCATGATGTCCTCTCGTTCCAACCGGGCTGTGGAGAGGAGGACGGCCGGAGCCGTCCTCCAGCGTTCGGTCAGAAGCGCGGGGCGTCGTTGCGCGGCTTGGCCTCGTTGACCTTCAACATCTGGCCATGCACGTCGCGGCCGTCGAGCGCGGTGATCGCGGCGCGGCCATCCTCGGCGTTGGTGAACTCGACGAAGCCGAAGCCCTTCGAGACGCCGCTCGAGCGCTCGGTGGCGACGTTCGCGGAGACGAGCACGCCGTACGGCACCGCGAGCTCGTTGAGCTGCGCGTCAGTCACCTGTTTGGAGAGATTTCCTATATACAATTTCATTGGAGCTCCTGCCGGCGTTGCCGGCGTGCCCCTCGTGCACGCGGTCGCGTTCGAGAGACTGAGGCTAAGAGGGGTGAGTCCAGAGGATCTGACTTAGTTCAGACGGACTGAAGGACGAGGAAGGCTCCCCGACGTGCTCCCACCATACGCGCATCGGCAGCAAATGTATACAAATAAGTTATTTCTCAGTGGAGGACAGGCAATCCTGCCTGTCCATGACCGGGACCGGAATCGGGACAGGCAGGATTGCCTGTCCTCCACTGTTCGCGATTGGCAGCGTGTATGAACTCCCCTCCGTCGTGAAAGAAGGCTTCGTCCACGTTCGCGGCGCACGCGAGCACAATCTCAAAAACCTCGACGTCGACATTCCACGCGATGCGCTGGTGGTCTTCACCGGCGTCTCCGGCTCGGGGAAATCGTCGCTCGCGTTCGGCACGCTGTACGCCGAGGCGCAGCGCCGGTACCTCGAGTCCGTGGCGCCGTACGCGCGGCGGCTCTTCGATCAGATGGGTGTTCCCGACGTCGACGACATCGTCGGCCTGCCGCCCGCGGTCGCGTTGCAGCAGCAGCGCGGCACGCCCACCACGCGCTCGTCCGTCGGCAGCGTGACCACGCTCTCGAACCTGCTGCGCATGCTCTACTCGCGCGCGGGCGACTATCCGCCGGGACAATCCATCGTTTACGCCGAGGGGTTCTCGCCCAACACGCCCGAGGGCGCATGTCCCGAGTGCCACGGCGTCGGCAAAGTGTTCACGGTGACCGAGCAGTCGATGGTGCCCGATCCTTCGCTGACGATCCGCGACCGCGCCGTCGCCGCATGGCCGCCGGCGTGGCACGGGCAGAACCTCCGCGACATCCTGGTCACGCTCGGCTAC
This sequence comes from Thermoanaerobaculia bacterium, assembly GCA_036375135.1. Taxonomy (GTDB): domain Bacteria; phylum Acidobacteriota; class Thermoanaerobaculia; order Gp7-AA8; family Gp7-AA8; genus QHVT01. The sequence continues at coordinate 5,512 of DASUSL010000465.1, forward strand.
GACGTCGACACGCCGTGGCGCGAGCTCCCGAAGAAAGTGCGCGACTGGATCCTCTTCACCGACGACCAGCCGACCGTCCCCGTCTACCCCGGCTACACGCCCGAGGAGACGAGACGCGCGCTGAAGCGCAAAGAAGAGCCGAACTACATGGGCACGTTCACGAGCGCGAAGCGCTACGTGCTGCACGCCTTCGCCACCACGCAGAGTGCCCTCATCCGCAAGCGCGTCTCGCAGTACATGATCAGCGCTGACTGCCCGACCTGCCGCGGCAAGCGGCTCCGGCCGGAGGCGCTGTCGGTGACGTTCGCCGGCTACGACATCGCGGAGATGTCGGCGCTGCCGATGAAGAAGCTCGCGGCCATCCTCCGTCCGCACGCGAAAGGGACCGCGAAGACCGAGAAGAACCATCCGGAGAAGGCGCTCGTGGCGACGCGCATCGCCGAGGACTTTTTAGCGAGGCTGGACGTCCTGCTCGACCTCGGCCTCGGCTATCTCTCACTCGAGCGCAGCACGCCCACGCTGTCGCCGGGCGAGCTGCAGCGATTGCGGCTGGCGACCGCGGTGCGGTCGAATCTGTTCGGCGTCGTGTACGTGCTCGACGAGCCGTCCGCGGGCCTGCATCCCGCCGACACCGAAGCGCTGCTCAACGCGCTCGATCGGCTGAAGGCGTCGGGCAACTCGCTGTTCGTCGTCGAGCACGATCTCGACGTCATCCGCCGCGCCGACTGGATCGTCGACGTCGGCCCCGCCGCGGGCGAAGGAGGCGGAAAGATTCTCTACAGCGGGCCGCCCGAAGGTCTGCGCGACGTGAAGCAGTCGCAGACGCGCGTGCATCTCTTCGCGGGCGACCACGTCGCGCCGCGCACGCCGCGCACGCCGAGCGGCTGGCTGCGGCTCGAAGGGGTCACGCGCAACAACCTCCACAACCTCCGCGTCGACTTTCCCCTCGGCGTGCTGACCACGGTCACCGGCGTCTCCGGCTCCGGCAAGTCGAGCCTCGTCAGCCAGGCGCTGGTGGAGCTCGTCGCGGGGCACCTCGGGCACGAGCTCGATGCGGACGACGACGAGCATGAAGTGGCGCGCTCGGAAGGGCACATCGTG
>DASUSL010000466.1:0-9724 GCA_036375135.1 Thermoanaerobaculia bacterium
CGGCGATGGAGAGGATGCTGACCATGCTGATCAGCGACATGTTCTTCTGCCACCGCACCTCGATGCGTGTGGAAAGCTGCTCGTAGGTGATGTTGCGCTTCTTCGCCGCCTGCTCGAGGCGCGGCTTGAGCTGGTTCTTCGGGTCCATGCTCATCAGCCCCTCGAGACTGTAGATCGCCACCGGCTTGAAGGCGCTGTAGGCGATGAAGGTCACGGCGAAGAGCGTGAGGAAGAGGCGGATCGGCGCGATGTAACGCTTCTTCCGTCCGGCGAAGTATTCGGCCGTGAGCTGCCCCGGCATGAGCATCAGCTCTTTCAGCGAGCGAAAGAGCTTGCCGTCGAGGTGAATCAGCTCGTGCACGGCCTCGTGCGCGAAGTGGCCGACGGTGCGGTCGTGATGGCTCGGCTGTTTTTCGCCGCAGTGCGCGCAGTAGATCTCGACGAGTGCGTTGCCGCAGTTGGTGCACGCCATGGGGGCGGGAGCTTATCGCAGGCAGAGCGGAGCGCCGCCGTCTCGGCGGCTGCCGTGGCGGCGTCCCCGCCGCCACGCCGCGGGCGGGACGCCCGCGTGGCAGCCGGCGGGAGGCCGGCGGTCCGCCTCAGACGCGGAGGTAGATTCGCCGCCAATGCAGCAGGGCCAGGATCGCGTACCACACAGCCACGAACGTCAGCGCCCAGAGCAGCGATGCGAGCTGCGGATCAAAGTACGGCTTGTAGAGCGTGCGATAACTCAGCGCCTGCAACGACACGCCGTCGACTTTGATGATTCCCAGCAGCCGCGCCATCATCCCCGAGCCGACGAACGCGACCAGCGGATTGAGTCCGAAGACGTCGAACGGCTTCGCCGGCAGCCAGCGGATCCAGATGGCCAGGATGACGCAGGCGAAGCCGGCCGTGAGGACGACGTACGAGCTGGTCCAGAGATTCTTGTTGATCGGAAAGACCACTCCCCACGCCAGTCCGACGGCGATCCCGCACAGGCCGGCGATGGTCAACGTCTTGACGTTCCGCTCCCTCACCCACCGCGCGGCCAGCACGCCCAGCAGCGCCGACGCGATGGCCGGCACGGTCGACAGCGGTCCCTCGGGGTCCCACGTTTTCGCCTGCTTCCAGAGATGCGGCTCCGGGATCAGCGCGCGGTCGACCTGCGCGGCGATGGTCGCCTGCGGCGGCTCCAGCGGCCCGCGCGTGAGCACCGCCCAGTAGCCGAGCAGGATCACTCCGACGACGACGGCGATGGTCCGCCGCGACGCCTTCCACGCGATCAGCGCCGCCACGATGTAGACGATGCCGATGCGCTGCAGGACGCCCATCCAGCGCAGCGTGTCGAAGCGAAAGTACGGGAAGAGATGCAGGAAGACGCCGCAGAGGATGATCAGCGCGCCGCGCTTGAGGATCCCCTTCGGCTCCTTGCGCGACAGCTCGGTGGTGATGCCGACCACGAAGAGAAAGAAAGGAAAGATGAGGTCCGTCGGCGTCCAGCCGTGCCACTCGGCGTGACGCAGCGGCCAGTAGATCGCCGACCAGGTGCCGGGGTTGTTGACGAGGAGCATGGACGCGACGGTCGCGCCGCGGAAGGCGTCCAGCGCGGGGATGCGTGTTGCTGTGTTGCCGGTTGCTCGTTGCTGGCGGTGCATGGCGTTCAGGCGCTACTCCGCAAGGAACACGGCGACACAGCGACACGGCAACGACTTCATGCGGTGAGCGCCCGATACGACTTCAGATGCCGCAGCGCCGCCTGCTTCTCCCCGCGCCGCTCGTAGATGCCGGCCAGGTTGTAGTGCGCGTCGGCGTTGTCGGGGTCGAGCACGAGCGCGCGCTTGTAGGCCTTGACGGCCTCCTCGACGCGGCCGAGGTCTTCGAGGGCGACGCCGAGGTTGAAGGCGGCGGTCTCGTGCTGCGGATCGGCTTCCATGGCGGCGCGGTAGTGCTTCTCCGCCGCGGCGGGAGCGCCTTCCTCGTGCAGCATGCGGCCGAGGTTCACGTGGGCGTCGGCGTGGGTGTCGTCTTCGCGGAGGGCGCGCTCGTAGGCGTCTTTGGCCTGCTCCGAGGAGGTCACTTCCAGCTCGCAGGCGAGCTCGTACCACTCATCGGCGCTCAGGTCGGCGCGCTTGCGGGCATCCGCGGCGGCGCGCATGAGCAGCGGCGAGGCTTTCTCCGCGAGGTCGGCCACGGAAAAGTCGAAGAGCGACTGTCCCGACTCCGGATTCCACACCGCCTCCCCATCCCGCACCACCACCTCGTCCCCCTCGGCCGAAATGCGCACGCCGGTCAGCGACGACCCTTCGGGCAGTTGCTCGCGCAGCGCCTGCAGGACGCGTTTGACTTTGCGCTGGGGGATGCGCGCGGCCGTGAGCTCGCTGGCCGTGCGGAGGATGATCAGGTCGTGGAAGCCGAAGCGCAGCTCGCCGCGCGGGCCGCGCTCCGGTTCGAGGAAACCCTTCGTGGCGTAGCCGCGAATCTGCGCCGGCGAGAGTCCGAGCATCGCCGACACGTCACGAAGGGAGTAGGACATACCGCGGACATTCTACCGTCCGGCCGGCACGGCGGGAGACCCTCGTCGTCCTTAGCGCATCCGTTTGGTCTGTGCCGCCACCTTCGCGCGCGGCGCGCGCTTCGGCGCCTTGCGGTCGGCCTTGGCCTTGATCGGCAGCTTCGACGACGCCTTCGGCGCGGCCGCTTTCACCGGGGCGGGCTTGCCGAAGCCGCCGAGGCTCGCGCGGAGCGCTTCCATCAGATCGATGACCTGCGCCTTCGGCTCTTCGACCAGCGCGTTGGTGATCTCCTGGCCGTCTTCGATCTTCGTCTGGATCAGGCCGCGCATGCGCTCCTGCACTTCGTCGCGGTACTGCGCGGGATCGAAGGAGTCGCTGGCGCTCATCTCGGCGAGCTGCACCGCCATCTTCAGCTCCGACTCCTTGACCTCGGCATCGCCGAGATCGATCTCGTCGATGGAGCGGACCTCGTTCGGATAGTAGAGCTGCTGCATGACCAGTCCCTTGCCGAGCGGACGGATCACGACGAGATAGCCCTTGCCGCGCGCGGCGTACTTGGCGACGGCCCAGCGGCCGGTCTCCTCGAGCGCGCGGGCGAGCAGCGTGTAGGCGCGCGAGCCGCCCTTGTCGGGGCCGAGGTAGTACGGCTTGGCGAAGAAGATCGGGTCGATCTGGTCGGACTTCACGAACTCCGTGATGTCGATCTGCTGCGTCGATTTCTCTTCGAGCGCCTTCAGCTCCTCCTCGTTGAAGAGGACGTACTGCCCCTTCGAGAATTCGTAGCCCTTCACGACCTCGGTGCGGTCGATGGTGCGCTCGTCCCTGGGGCAGAAGAGCTGCTGCTGGATGCGGCTGCCGCAATCCTTGTGCAGCATGTTGAAGGAAATCTTCTCCGACGTCTCGGCGGCGGAGAAGAGCTTCACCGGGATCGAGACGAGGCCGAAAGCAATCTGTCCGGTCGCAATGGCACGTGGCATTTCAGACACTCCTGAGAGACTTTTGAACGGGTGCTGCGGGGCCTTTATTCGTCACTGCCCAAGGGACTGTGCATCTTACAATGCAACTTCTTGAAACGCTACGAGCTCATCTGGAGCCAGGTCCGCAAAATCCCCCGCGGACGCGTCGCGACGTACGGGCAGATCGCTGAACTGGCAGGCCTCGAAGGGCACGCGCGACAAGTCGGTTACGCCCTGCACAACCTCCCTCCCCGCAGCACCGTGCCATGGCACCGCGTGGTGAACGCCAAGGGGGAGATCAGCCCGCGCAGCGCGGGCGACTCGCACGAGCTGCAAAGGATGCTGCTGGAGGCGGAGGGGGTGGAGCTGGATCTGCGGGGGCGGATCGATCTGAAGGCGTTCGGCATGAAATCGTCGCACGCCAGGCATCGTCCTCAGCGACCCTGAGATCATGGGCGGCACGCCCTGCTTCCGCGGGACGCGCGTGCCGGTGAAGACGCTCTTCGATTACCTCGCGCACGGGCACCCCCTCGCCGGGTTCCTGGACGATTTCCCTACGGTCTACGAGGAGCAAGCGCTCGCCGCCCTCGAGGAAGCGAGAGACTTGCTCGATGAAGAATCGCGATGGCTCTCGTTTTTGGTGAATGCGTCCTATCTGAAGGACGCAGGGCTGTAAAAAATGTAGGGCGCCGGACGGGGATTCATGGTGCACACGTGCGGACGGGCCGAACACACGTGCGGACAGGCGGAACACACGTGCGGACGGGCCGAACACACGTGCGGACGGGCCGAACACACGTGCGGACGGGCCGAACACACGTGCGGACAGGCGGAACACACGTGCGGACAGGCGGAACACACGTGCGGACGGGCCGAACGCACGTGCGGATGAGCGGAACACACGTGCGGACAGGCCGAACACACGTGCGGACGGGCCGAACACACGTGCGGACGAGCGGAACACACGTGCGGACGAGCCGAACACACGTGCGGACAGGCGGAACACACGTGCGGACGGGCCGAACACACGTGCGGACGAGCGGAACACACGTGCGGACGGGCGGAACACAGTGCGGACGGGCTGAAAACACTGCGGACCGACCGAAAACACTGCGGACGGGCCGAAAAACGTGCGGACTTAAGGCGCACCAGTTGGTCTGGCTGACCTGAAGGTGCAGAAACGGAAAGGGCGGGCTTGCGCCCGCCCTTTCCAAAGCGGCAGCTCGCCGCTGCCGCACTCCTGGACTAGCGTTCCACGGTTACCGGGGGGACGACCACCGGCTTGCGGGGGTTCTTTTCCAGCTCCGCGAGGAGGTGCTTCACCGCCGCTTCGAGCGAGGGGTCCTGGCCGGCGGCGACGAGGTCGGGGCGGTCCACCACTTCGATGTCGGGCGCCACGCCCACGCCTTCCACCTGCCACATCCCCTCGGTGTCGAAGAAGCGGAAGGCCGGGGCGGAGATGCTGCCGCCGTCCGTGAGGCTCGGGTTGCCGGAGATGCCGATCAGGCCTCCCCAGGTGCGGGTGCCGATGATCGTGCCGAGGCCGCGCTTGCGGAAGTAGTACGGCAGCGCGTCGCCGCCCGAGGCCGAGTAGCCGTTGATCAGCATCGCCTTCGGGCCGACGTGTGCGAAGCCCGGCGTCACGTTCGGCTGATGATTGCGGCGCGCCCAGTAGCTGAGCACCGGACGCTCCAGCAGCTCGATCATGCGATCGGGGATGAAGCCGCCGCCGTTGTAGCGGTCGTCGATGATGAGTGCTTCCTTGTCGACCTGCGGATAGAACGCCTTGACCAGCTCGCGGTTGCCCTCGGCGCCGGTATTCGGGAGGTGCATGTAGCCGATGCGACCGTTCGACGCCTTGTCGACGTACGCGCGGCGCGACGCCACCCAGTCGAGGTAGCGCAGGTTCGTCTCGCGCTTGACCGGACGCACGCGCTCTTCACGCGCCCCCGTCGTGTCGGGCTTCGCGTTCACCAGCAGCGTGACCACGCGGTCGGCCTTGTTCTCGAGCAGGCGGTAGAAGTTGTCCACGCCGCGCGTCGGCACGCCGTCGACGGCCAGGATGTACTCCCCTTCCTTCACCTTCACGCCCGGCTCGGTCAGCGGCGAGCGGAACGCGTCGTGCCAGTTCTCGCCGGGATAGATGTGCCTGATGCGGAAGACGCCGGAGTCGGCCACGATCTCCGCGCCGAGCAGACCGTTGTCGACGCGCTTCGTGTTGATGTCCGAGGGCGAGCCGACGTAGACGTGGCCCGCGTTCAGCTCACCGGCCACCTCGCCGAGGATGTAGTCGAGGTCCGCGCGGTGCGCCACGAACGGAATGAGCTCGCCGTACTTGGCGCGGATGCCGTTCCAGTCGAGCCCGTGCATGTTCGGGTCGTAGAACCAGTCGCGGAGGATGCGCCAGGCGTCGGTGAACTGCTGCTGCCACTCGGCGCGCGGATCGATCTTCGCTTCCATCGTGTCGAGCTTGAGCAGCGAATCGTTCGGCTTCTGCGCCGGCTTCGCGTTCACGATCGTGAAGTTCGGGCCGATGCGGGCGATGATCTTCTCGTTGTTCGGAGAGATGTCGTAGCCGCGCAGCGTCTCGAGCACCGTCTCTTCCTTGCGGTCCTCGATGTTGTAGAGCTTCAGCGAGTTCGAGTCGTCGCCGCCCTTGATGTAGAGGATGCCGTTCGGCAGCGCGGCCAGCGTGTTGTACGTGCCGGGGGCGCCGGGGATCGCGCGCACGCGGCTCTCGAAGCCGGCCGGGTCGATCTTCACCACCACCGGCCCTTTGCTCTCTTCCTTCTTCGGCTCCGGCGTGGCGGGCGCGGAGGCCTTCTCCTCATCGCTCTGCGGGAGGAAGAGCGCCGGGCCGTCGGCGGACAGCATGCCGACGTAGACGCGCGTCGGGTCGGTGTAGACGTAGTTGAACTCCCACGAGCTGAAGGTGAGATTGAAGTCGCGGTTGGAGGTGAAGTAGAGGTAGCGGCCCTTCGGATCGAAGACCGGCTCGTTGTCGTCCGTGTTGCCCGAGGTCAGGCGGTGCGTCTTCGCGCCGGCGACGTCGTAGACGTAGATGGAGCTGAAGCGCGCGGCGTTCAGCTTCGTGTACGTCACCCACTTCGAGTCGGGCGACCAGCGGTAGTGGAAGATGTCGCCGTATTCGTCCTTGTCGACCGTGGTGACCTTGCCGTTGGCGATGTCGACCAGGTGCAGCGCGTGGTCCTTGTCGGAGTAGGCGAGCATCTTCGAGTCGGGCGACCAGATCGGCGTGAAGCGCCACGCCTTGCCGTTGTTCGTGATCTGCCGCTCGCCGGTGGTGTTGTCGGACGGGCGGACGTAGACCTCGTAGTCGCCTCCCTTGTCGGAGAGATAGGCGATCCACTTGCCGTCGGGCGACCAGTTCGCGTCGCGCTCGCGGATGCCGGGCGTCTGCGTGAGGTTGCGGATCTCCCCTTCCTTCGCCGGCACGGTGAAGAGGTCGCCGCGCGCGACGAAGAGTGCGCGCGCGCCGGTCGGCGAGAGCGCGTAGCTCTCGATGTTGTCCTTCACGTTCTTGAAGTACGGCAGCGTGTTGCGGAAGTCGCCGTAGACGCGGATGGGGATGCGCTCGCTCTTCTGCGTCGCGGAATCGAAACGGTGCAGATAGCCGCCCGCCTCGTACACGACGGAGCTCTTGTCCGCGCTCGGCCAGAGCACGTCCCAGTCGGTGTGACTGGTGACCTTCTTCGTCTGCTTGCTGCGCAGGTCGTACGCCCAGAGATTCAGCTTCCCGTCTTCACGATCGGACGTGAAGTAGATCGTGTTGCCGACCCACATCGGCTGGTTGTCGGTGTACTGGTTGTTCGTGATCTGCTCGGCCTTGTTCGCGGCCAGGTCGTAGATCCAGACGTCCTGCGCGCGGCCTCCGCGATAGCGCTTCCACGTGCGGAACTCGCGCTCGATCGGCGTGTAGGCGAGCTTCGTCCCGTCCGGCGAGTACGAGCCGCCGCTCCCCTCCGGGATTTTCGTCGGCGTCTCCATGCCTCCCTCGAACGGGACGAGGTACGGCACCGGCATGCGGTCCGACCACGGGAGACGGTGCGGGTTGAAGAGGATGTGTTTCCCGTCCGGCGTCCAGTCGACGACGCGGTTGTCGATGCCGCCGCGCGGCGGGAGCGGGCCGACGTCGTTGTAATACGTCAGCTGCCGCGGCTGGCCGCCGTCGACGCTGATGACGAAGACCTGGCGGCTGCCGCTGTAGTCACCGGTGAAGGCGATCCAGCGTCCGTCCGGCGAGAACTTCGGAAAGTACTCCATGCCGGCGTCGGAGGTGAGACGGCGCGCGTCGCCGCCCCTGGCCGAGGCGAGCCAGAGATCGCCGGCGTAAACGAAGGCGACCAGGTCGCCGTGGATGTCGGGTTGGCGCAGGAGCCGCGTGAGGCGTTCCTGGGCGGATGCGGTCAGCGCAGTTGCGACGACCGTGAGAATCATGATCAGCTTTTTCATGGCGCCGCTCCATAACACGGATGAGGAGGTCTTCGATGCGTCGTAGTTTGTCAATTCTGTTACTTCTGGTGGCGGCGTGTGCCTCGAACCAGGCGCAACGCCCCGCCAACATCCCCCAGCCGGACCTCGGCGCGCGCCTGGTGAGCCCGCTGTTCTTCGGCTCGGGCAACGAGGCCGTGGCCACGATCGAGGTGGGCGTCCGCAACCGCGCGGCCGTCCCGCTCACCGTCCGCCGCATCGAGATCGACTCGCCCGGCATGGGGCAGTACACGCTGCGCCGCTCGGTACGCGACTACCGCGAGACCATCGCGCCCGGCGCGGAGAAATCGCTGACGACGTTCGCGACGGCGGTCGCGCAGACGACGCGCCGCCCGTCCGAGCCGCTGCAGCTCCGCGTGATCATGGAGTTCGAGGCCGGGCCGGGACAGGTCTGGCGCGAGATCATCATGCTCCGCGAATAGCGTTGCCGGTGCCCCTTCAGATTTGTTTCGATGGGTGATTTGCCGCCGCCGCAAAGCACCCATGGAAACAGATCTGAAGGGGCACTAGACTAAGTGCATGCAAAGCAACGAGGTTGTTGCTGACCGCGCGGTCGGCATCCCCGCGTATTCGTGGTACGCGCTGGGGCTCCTGACCGCCGTCTACGTCCTCAACTTCCTCGACCGCCAGATCATGTACATCCTTCTGGTCCCGATCCAGAAGGAGATGAAGTTCACGGACCTCCAGCTCGCCGCCCTCGGCGCGCTCGCGTTCGTGATCTTCTACACGCTCCTCGGCATCCCCTTCGGCCGCCTGGCCGACCGCGTGTCGCGCAAGACGATGATCGCCATCGGCCTGGCGATCTGGTCTCTGTTCTCCGGGCTGACGGGATTCGCGAACAGCTTCTGGACGATCTTCTTCTGCCGCCTGATGGTCGGCGTCGGCGAGGCGACCCTCGGCCCGGCCGCACTCTCACTCATCGGCGACTACTTCCCTCCCCGCATGCGGGCCACGGTGAACTCGATCTACTCGTCGGCCATCGCGCTCGGCGGCGGCCTGGCGTTTTTCCTCGGCGGCTGGATCGGGCAGACGTACGGCTGGCGCGTGGCGTTCTACACGCTCGGCTTTCCGGGGCTGCTGCTGGCGGTGCTGGTGTTCTTCCTGCGCGAGCAGCCGCGGATGCATGCGCGGGCTGAAGGCCGCGCCACATCGGACTGGGGCGACGTGTTCCGCTCGAAGCCGCTGCGGCTGCTGTTCGCCGGCTACGCACTGCTCGGGCTGGCGTCGAACAACATCGGCGTCTGGGTCACGGCGTTCTTCGTGCGCGTGCACAAGTTCGACCTGCTGACGATCGGCACCGCGGCGGGGATCATCTCGCTGGTGGTGGGCGTCCCGGCGATGATCTTCGCCGGCGTGCTGGCCGACCGGATCTCGCGGAAGATGCGCGGAGGGCGGATGGCCTTCACCGCGATCACGGCGGTGATCTGCGTCCCGCTCTGGCTGGCGCTCCTCTTCACGAACAACGTCGCCGCGCTGGTGACGGTGAACATCGCGCTCTACGCGCTGGCCATCCTCTGGGTCGGCCCCGCGACCGCGGACGTGATCGACCTCGTCCGCCCCGACCTCCGCGGCCTCGCCATCGGCATCTTCTTCTCCGCGGTGAACATCGCCGCCTACGCCATCGGCTCCCCACTCATCGGCAAGATCAGCGACGCCCTCGGAGTCGCCAAAGATCCGGGACAGATGCGCTACTCACTGCTGGTGTGCCCCGTCGCCTGCGCGCTGGGCGCGGTGCTGCTGTGGATGGGAAGCCGGGCGCGC
>DASUSL010000467.1:0-25187 GCA_036375135.1 Thermoanaerobaculia bacterium
TAGAATGCGCCCCCGATGCGCAAAGGAATCATTCTCGCGGGCGGTTCGGGCACCCGGCTCTACCCGATCACCTCCGTCGTCTCCAAGCAGCTCCTGCCGATCTACGACAAGCCGATGGTGTACTACCCGCTGACGACGCTCATGCTGGCGGGCATCCGCGACTTTCTCGTCATCACCACCCCGCAGGACCAGACCCTCTTCCGCAGCCTCCTCCGCGACGGCAGCCAGTGGGGCCTGCGCATCGAGTACGCGGTGCAGGAGTCGCCGCGCGGACTGGCCGACGCGTTCATCGTCGGCGCGGACTTTGTCGGCGACGACACCAGCTGCCTGATCCTCGGCGACAACATCTTCTACGGCCACGGCCTCACCGAGCAGCTCCAGCGCGCCGCCGCGCGCGAGGAAGGGGCCACCGTCTTCGCTTACCGCGTGCACGATCCCGAGCGCTACGGCGTCGTCGAGATCGCGCCCGACGGACGAGCGCTCTCCATCGAAGAAAAGCCGAAAGAGCCGAAGTCCAACTTCGCCGTCGTCGGCCTCTACTTCTACGACCGCCAGGTCGTCGACATCGCCGCGAAGCTCCCGCCGTCCAAGCGGGGAGAGCTCGAGATCACCGACGTCAACCGCATCTACCTCGAGCGCGGCCAGCTGCACGTCGAGCAGCTCGGGCGCGGCTACGCCTGGTTCGACACCGGCACGCAGGAGTCGCTCCTCGCCGCGTCGAGTTTCGTCGGCGCCGTCGAGCTGCGGCAGGGACTGAAGATCGCCTGCCCCGAGGAAGTGGCGTTCCGCATGGGGAGCATCGACGCGGACCAGGTGCGCGAGCTGGCGCGCCCGCTCCGCAACAGCACGTACGGCCGGTACCTCCTGTCGATCGCCGACGGCGACTGAGACCATGAAACGCGCCCTCATCACCGGCATCACGGGACAGGACGGCTCGTATCTGACCGAGCTGCTGCTGGCGAAAGGCTACGAGGTGCACGGCGTCATCCGCCGCTCGTCGTCGTTCAACACGCAGCGCATCGATCATCTCTACCAGGACCCGCACGAGCCGGTGCGCCGGCTGATCCTGCACTACGGCGATCTCAACGACGCCTCGTCGATCAACCGCATCCTGCGCATCGCCCGTCCCGACGAGATCTACAACCTCGGCGCGCAGAGCCACGTGAAGGTCTCGTTCGACACGCCGGAGTACACCGCCGAGATCGACGCCATCGGCACGCTGCGCCTGCTCGAGGCCATCCGCGAGCTCGACCTGCGGCCGCGCATCTACCAGGCCTCGTCGTCGGAGATGTTCGGCTCCACGCCGCCGCCGCAGAACGAGTCGACGCGTTTCCATCCGCGCAGCCCGTACGCGGTGGCCAAGGTGTTCTCGTACTGGGCGGTGGTGAACTATCGCGAGGCGTACGGCCTCTACGCGACGAACGGCATCCTCTTCAACCACGAGTCGCCGCGCCGCGGCGAGACGTTCGTCACGCGCAAGGTCACGCGCGCGGTGGGCCGCATCCGGCATGGACTGCAGGAGCAGCTCTACATCGGCAACCTCGACGCGCGCCGCGACTGGGGCTACGCCGCGGACTACGTCGAGGCGATGTGGCTGATGCTGCAGCAGGACACTCCCGACGACTACGTGATCGCCACCGGCATCGCCCACAGCGTGCGCGAGCTCTGCGAGCTCTCCTTCGCCAGGGGCGGCTACGAGATCGCCTGGGAAGGTCAAGGTGTTGACGAAAAGGGGGTCGACCAGGCGACGGGCCGCGTGCTGATCGAGATCGACCCGCGCTACTTCCGTCCGTCCGAGGTCGACGACCTGTGCGGCGACGCCTCGAAGGCGAAGCGGGAACTGGGATGGGAGCCGCGCACCAGCTTCGAGGAGCTGATCGGGCTGATGGTGGAGTCGGACCTGGCCCTGGCCGAGCGCGAGGTCCGCGCGCAATGAGACGCGGAGCGCCGGCGTCCCGCCGGCTGCCGCGCAGGCGTCTCGCCTGCGCCCCCGGGGCTGGCGGCGGGACGCCGCCAGAGCAGCCGGCGGGACGCCGGCGCTCCCCGGAGGTGCGATGACTTTCTGGTCCTCTCGCCGCGTGTGGCTCACCGGCGGTGGCGGCTTCCTCGGCAGTCACCTGCGCGAGCGGCTCGAGTCGCTCGGCCCCGCGACGCTCACCGCGCCGCGCGCGTCCGAGGTCGACCTGCGCGACCCGCAGGCGATCGAGCGGCATCTCGCCGAGGCCCGGCCCGACATGATCATCCACGCCGCGGCAGTGGTCGGCGGCATCGGCGCGAACCTGGATTCCCCGGGACGCTTCTTCTACGAGAACGCGCTGATGGGCATCCAGCTCATCGAGGCCGCGCGGCGCGCCGGCGTGGCGAAGTTCGTCTGCATCGGGACGGTGTGTGCGTACCCGAAGTTCACGCCCACGCCGTTCCGCGAAGACGATCTGTGGAACGGCTATCCCGAGGAGACCAACGCGCCGTACGGACTGGCCAAGAAGATGCTGCTCGTGCAGTTGCAGGCCTACCGGCAGGAGTACGGCTTCGACGGCATCTATCTGCTGCCGGCGAATCTGTACGGCCCGCGCGACAACTTCGACCTGCGCACGAGCCACGTCATCCCGGCCATGATCCGCAAGTTCCTCGACGCGCAGAACGGCGAGGTCACCCTGTGGGGCGACGGCACGCCGACGCGCGAGTTCCTCTACGTCGACGACGCGGTGGAGGGCATCCTGACCGCGGCGGAGCGTTACGACGGCGGCGATCCGGTGAACCTCGGCACCGGCACGATGGTCTCGATCGCCGAGCTCGCGGAGACCATCGCAAAGCTGACCGGCTTCACCGGCCGCATCGTGTGGGACACGTCGCTCCCCGGCGGTCAGCCGCGGCGGCAGATCGACGCCAGCCGCGCGCGCGAGCGCTTCGGCTGGCAGGCGCGCGTCGCGCTCGAGGAAGGACTGCGCCGCACCATCGACTGGTATCGTACGCGGCAACAGGCATGAAGGTCCTCGTCACCGGCGCGGCCGGATTCATCGGAATGCACGTCGCCGAGCGTCTGCTCGCCCGCGGCGATGAAGTCATCGGCATCGACAACCTCAACGACTATTACGAGGTCTCGCTGAAGGAAGCGCGCCTGGCGCGGCTGACCGGCACGGGCGGCTTTGAGTTCCGGCAACTCGACATCGCCGACCGCGAGGGGATGGAGGCGCTCTTCGCCGGGCACCGCCCGCAGCGCGTCGTGCATCTCGCCGCGCAGGCGGGCGTGCGCTACTCCATCACCAACCCGCACGCGTACACGTCCGCGAACGTGACCGGCTTCCTGCACATCCTCGAGGGCTGCCGCGCGCACGGCGTCGAGCATCTCGTGTACGCGTCGTCGAGCTCCGTCTACGGCGTCAGCTCGCGGCAGCCGTTCAAGGAAGACCAGAACGTCGACCATCCGATCTCGCTCTACGCCGCCACGAAGAAGGCCAACGAGCTGATGGCGCACACGTACTCGCATCTGTACGGCATCCCCACCACGGGGCTGCGCTTCTTCACGGTGTACGGGCCGTGGGGACGGCCGGACATGGCGCCGATCAAGTTCACGCGCGGCATCCTCGTCGGCGACACGATCCCGGTCTACAACGAAGGGCGGATGGTGCGCGACTTCACGTACATCGACGACATCGTCGAGGGCGTGATCCGCGTCGTCGACCGTCCGGCGCAGCCCGATCCGGAGTGGCACGACGCCGACCCGCGCCCGTCGACCAGCCGCGCGCCGTACCGCGTCTACAACATCGGCAACAACCAGCCCGTGCAACTGCTCGAGTTCATCAAAGTGCTCGAGGAGGCCATCGGCAAAAAGGCGAAGATGGAGCTGTTGCCGATCCAGCCCGGCGACGTGGTGTCGACCATGGCCGACGTCTCGGAGCTCGAACACTTCACCGGCTTCCGCCCGAACACGAGCATCCGCGACGGCGTGCGACGGCTCGTGGAGTGGTATCGCCGCTTTTACGGGGTCTGACGGCAATGTGCGGAATCGCAGGAGCGTACTTACGCACGGCCACCACGCGCGACGACCTCGCGGCCGCCGGAGCGGCGATGAGCGGCTCGATCCATCATCGCGGGCCGGACGACTCGGGACACTTCTACGACGAGCGCGGCGGCCTCGTGCTCGCGTTCCGGCGCCTGGCCATCATCGACCTCACCGACGCCGGCCATCAGCCGATGGAGTCGCACAGCGGCAGATACGTCCTGATCTTCAACGGCGAGGCGTACAACTTCGGCGCGGTGCGCGAGGAGCTGGAAAGCATCGGCGCGGCGCCGCGATGGCGCGGGCATTCGGACACCGAGGTGCTGCTGGCGGCCATCGAGCGCTGGGGACTGGAAGACGCGCTGCGCCGCTTCGTGGGGATGTTCGCGTTCGCCGTCTGGGATAAGAAAGAACAGACGCTGCACCTCGTGCGCGACCGCGTCGGCGTGAAGCCGTTGTACTACTCGTTCGTCGGCGACGCGGTGCTCTTCGGCTCGGAGCTGAAGGCGCTGCGCGCGCATCCGCTTTTCCAGCACGGCATCCATCGCGACGTGGTGTCGCTGTACGCGACGTACGGCTACATCCCCGCGCCGTACACGATCTACAACGGGACGTTCAAGCTGCCGCCGGGCGGGATTCTCTCCATCAAGCCGGGCACCGCTCATCCGGAGCCGCATCTGTACTGGAGCGTGGCCGATGCGGTCGCGCGCGGACAGGCGTCGCCGTTCCGCGGCAACGACGCCGAGGCGATGGACGCGCTGGATGCGCTGCTCGCCGACTCGGTCGGGCTGCGCATGATCGCCGACGTGCCGCTGGGCGTGTTCCTCTCCGGCGGCATCGACTCGACGATGGTGGCCGCGCAGATGCGCCGCCAGAACCGCGGCGCGGTGAAGACGTTCTCCATCGGCCTGCGCGAGTCGCTCTACGACGAGGCGCAGCACGCGCGTGCCGTCGCCCGGCATCTCGGCACCGAGCACACGGAGCTCTACGTCACGGCGGCCGAGGCGCGGGATGTCATTCCACTGCTCCCGCACATCTACGACGAGCCGTTCGCCGACGCCTCGCAGATCCCGACGTACCTCGTCTCGAAACTGGCGCGGCAGTCGGTGACGGTCAGTCTCTCCGGCGACGGCGGCGACGAGCTGTTCGCCGGCTACAACCGCTACTTCCTCGGCCGCTCGCTCTGGCGCAACACGCGGCGCATCCCGCGTCCTCTGCGTCCCCTGGCCGGCGCCGCGATGCGCGCGGTTCCGGCGAAGGCGTGGAACCGGATCCTCTCGCCGCTCTCCCGCGCCATCCCCGCGCTGCGCGAGCGCGCCGGCGACCGCCTGCACAAGCTCGCGCGCGCGATGAACGCGCCCGATGCCGACGCGCTGTACCGCGAGCTCGTCGCGCAGTGGCGCAACGTCGTTCCCGGCGCGCAGCCGCTGCCGACCCGCATCGACGACCCGCTGCCGCTGACCGACATCACGGAGCGGATGATGGCCTTCGATCAGGTGTCGTACCTCGTCGACGACATCCTGGTGAAGGTCGACCGCGCCAGCATGGCCGTGAGCCTCGAGGCGCGCGAGCCGCTGCTCGACCATCGCCTGATCGAGTTCGCCTGGACCCTGCCGCTGCACATGAAAGTGCGCGACG
The DNA here is from genome assembly GCA_036375135.1 of Thermoanaerobaculia bacterium. Lineage (GTDB taxonomy): Bacteria > Acidobacteriota > Thermoanaerobaculia > Gp7-AA8 > Gp7-AA8 > QHVT01. The sequence goes on from DASUSL010000467.1 coordinate 5,639, forward strand.
GGAAAGGGAAGTGGCTCCTGCGCAAGCTCCTCGCGCGCTACGTGCCGGAGGAGATGATCGAGCGCCCCAAGATGGGCTTCGCCATCCCCCTCGACTCGTGGCTGCGCGGCCCGCTGCGCGACTGGGCCGAGTCCCTCCTCGACGAGCGCCGCCTGCAGAGCGAAGGCTTCTTCGACGCACGGCAGGTGAGGAAGGCCTGGCAGTCCCACCTCGCCGGCGGCGCCGAATGGCAGCAGCACCTCTGGACGGTGCTCATGTTCCAGGCCTGGCTCGAGCAGCAGTAAATGTGGGGCGGCACGTCCGCGCTACCGCCCTCCCGCCGCCCGGCGGCGCGTCGCGCCCGACGTCGCGCCTGCGCATTCGTAGGCGCTCGTCACGACCGCGCGGCCGTCGGGGAGGCTGAGGATCATCGGGGCGCGGCAGGTGTCGAGGCCGTCGAAGTGGGTGGAGGCGGCGGCGACCGTATCGAAGACCTCGCAGCCGAACGGCTCGTCCTCGGGGATGAAGATCGATCCGTCCTCGACGCGCCTGAGGATCAGCCAGGGGCGTTCCTCGCGGCCGGTGGGGAGGGCCATCGTGTACTTGTCGCCGTCGGCCATGACGAGCGCGGCCGCGGCGCAGTTCCACGTCGCGCACGACGTCACGATCCAGGTGTAGCGGATCGGATTCGTCAGCGGCGGCTGTTCCTGCGCGAACGACGGAACGCTCAGGACGATGGCGAGGGCGGCAGTGCAGAGGATTCGGGGCATGGCGGGTCTCCTGAAAGGGTTGCGCTGTGAAAGTGACGTGCCAGCCGCGGCGTTCTCGACGCTGCAAATAAAACAGGCGCGATCTTTTCAATGGAGCGTTCTCCGGAGGACCCATGAGACCCAACGCTGTATCCGTCGCACTCGCAACGCTGCTTTTCGCGGCCACGGCGAGCGCCGGCACGTTCATCGTTCCGGCGGACGAGGAGCTGGTCGCCAAGTCGGCCGCCGTCGTCACCGGCACGGTGGAAGGCTCGTTCGTGCAGGCGACCGAGACCACCATCGAGACCATCAACGAGATCCGCATCGAGCGCACCATCAAAGGCCGAGGACTGCGCGACGGCTCGCTCGTGCGCGTCGTCACCCTGGGCGGCGTGCTCGAAGACGGGCGCGGCCTGCTCGTCCCGGGCGAGGCGCAGTTCCATCGCGGCGAGCGCGTGCTCCTCTTCCTCACCGAGGACGACGGACGCTGGCGCGCCACCGACCTCACCCTCGGCAAATTCAAGTTCGTCACCTCGACCACGGGCGACCGCCTGCTCGTGCGCGACATGGAAGACGTCGTCGGGTGGGATCGCGCCGGCAGGGTCCATCGCGAGAAGATCCGTCGCGAAGAAGCCTTCCTGCAGTTCGTCGAAGAGCGCGCCAAGGGACGGCCGTTCGCCATCGACTACCTGGTCGAGGCGTCCGAGGTCACCATCGCGCCGGACGAAGACCTGCAGTTCGCGATCGGCACCAATGCCGCGCCGTTTCCCGGCGCCACGTACACGAGCTGGGTGAACAACCAGCCGAACCGCTGGCCGAACATGGCCAACGGCATCACCTTCTACAAGCGCTCCGACCAGAACATCGCCGGCGCGGCGGACGGCGGCGTGTCCGCCATCCAGTCGGGTCTGGCGGCGTGGACGAATGAGTGCGGCTCCGCGATCAACCTCGGTTACGGCGGCCAGGCCGCCCGCGGCTCGGCCAATCACGACGGCGCGAACATGGTCGAGTACAACGATCCGCAGGGGCGCGTCGGCGGCTCATGGGGCGGCTCCGGCACCATCGCCATTACCTTCATCTCCTTCGCCGGCGAGCATTCGTTCGAGGGGAGGAGCTGGCTGAACATCACCGACGCCGACGTCGTCTTCCAGGACGGCTATCCGGCCACCAACGCCGCGTTCCCCGCGGCCATGACCCACGAGCTGGGGCACGGCCTCGGCTTCCGTCACTCCAACCAGAACCACGCCACCGGCGGCGCGTGCAATCCGGGCGTCGAAGAGTGCACCAGCGCCGCGATCATGAACTCCAGCGTCAGCGGCAACTACGGCTACACGCTGCAGCCGTGGGACATCAACGCCGCGCAGTCCGTCTATCCGGGCGGCACGTGCGGGCCGGTCTGCTCGCCGCCGGTCATCACCGGCCATCCGCAGTCGCAGACCGTCACGCCGGGAACGCAGGTCACGCTCTCCGTCGCCGCGACCGGCACGGGCGGACCGTTCACGTATCAGTGGTACATCGGCACGAGCGGCAACACCGCCAATCCGATCCCGAGCGGCAGCACCTCGTCGATCACCGTGACGCCGGGGACGACCACCAGCTACTGGGTGCGCGTCACCAGCAGTTGCGGCTCCGCGAACAGCAACACCGCCACCATCAGCGTGACCCAGGTCGCGCTGGCCGCGGGCACCGCGGCGCGGCTCTATCTCGTCACGCCGTGCCGCGTCATCGACACGCGCGGCGGCCCTCCCAATTACTCGCAGAACGCGCAGCTCGTGCAGGTCACCGGGCGTTGCGGCATCCCGTCGGGCGCGAAGTCGGTGGTCCTGAACATCGCCGCGGTCGCGCCGTCCGCGAACGGATACCTCATCGTCTATCCCGGCACGGGCGGACCGCCGCCGGGCACGAGCACGCTCAGCTACCGCGCCAACCGCACGCGCGCGAACAACTCCGTGATGCGGCTGTCGAGCGACGGACGTCTCAGCGTGTACAACGGGGGACCTCCGGTTCACTTCTTGATCGATGTGACGGGCTACTTCCAGTGATGTAGGGCGGGCTTCAGCCCGCCGGGGGCTTTCAGCCCGCCGGGGGCTTCAGCAGCCCGCCGGGACGGGCTGAAGCCCGTCCCCACATCTTTTTTCTCTCGGACGTGACCGTTGTCACGTTCCGAGGGAAGGCGGGCCCTGCGGCGTGCGTTGCGGCGCTCGTCCAATGAGTCAATCGGTCCGCAGTGCCGCGCTCGCTCTCATACTGCTTTCGTCCACAGCCGCGTTTGCCGGAATGCAGGCGCGCGTCGAGGCGAATGACTTCCACGCCCTGCGCGCCCCGGGGAAGCCCGGCGCGAAGGTGCGCCTGCACAACGTCCCGCTGGGAGAGTCCACGGGGACGCTCGAGCTCGAGCGTTTCGACGTCTGGGCACCCGGCGCGGAGCTCGTCGTGCAGAACGGCGACGGTTCCACGTCGCGCGTCCAGCCGCCGGCGATGAACTACTTCCGCGGCACCGTGGGCGGCGATCCCTCCACCATGGTCTTCGTGTCGTCGACGCCCGAAGGCGCGGTCGACGGCATGGTCTTCACGCAGGACAAGCGCTACACGATGCGCAGCACCGCGGCGCGGGAGATCATCGTCGACGAAGCGGGTCCGCAGGACGATCCGGTCGGCGATCCGTTCCTGTGCGAGCTCGATGGCGCACCGGAGGTCAAGAACGTCTCCGGGCTGCCGAAGGTCGCCAGCGACGCCAAGATCGCGGCGGCGGGGACGCTGAGCGGCACCGGCACGTGGACGCTCAACCTGGCCATCGAGACCGACTTCGAGCTCTACTCCGATCTCGGCTCGAGCGGCGACAACGTCACGCTCTTCATCGGCAACCTCGTCGGCGCGGCCTCGGTGATCTACACGCGCGACCTGCGCACCGAGCTCCTCGTCTCCTACCTCCGCATCCAGAATTCGGCCTCCGATCCGTGGAACGTCGTGCCGGGTGAGACGGGTACGTGGAACGGTTCCCCGGGCCAGACCTACAGCACCTCGCACGCGCTGGCCGAGCTGGGCGACATCTGGGGCAACGCCGGCACACGCCCGTTCAACGGCGCGCGCTCGTCGGTCGTCCTCGTCAGCGGCAAGCAGCAGACCGCGGGCGTGGCATGGATCGGCACCACCTGCGGCAGCGACTTCGCCTGCGGCGCGGGCTGCGGCAGCGTCTTCAACGGCCACACCGGCGGACGCTACGCGTACCTCGGCCTCGGCAACCAGTTCACCACCAACGTGCCGGCGCCGAACAACACCACCAACGGCATCCAGTACGGCATCCCGTCGTCGAATTACTGGGCGCTGCTCGGCTTCGCGCACGAGCTCGGCCACAACGTCGACGGACCGCACACGCACTGCTTCGGCCTCTCCGCGACCGACAAGACCACGTACAACGTCACGCGCGACTGGATCGACGTCTGCGTCACCGCCGGCGGCTGCAACGGCGGCGCGACCTCGGTTCCGGCCGAGCGCGGCACGATCATGAGCTACTGCCACCTCGCGGCGGGGACGTGGCCCACCTCGCGCTTCCTCTTCGGCAAGAGCGGCGAGACGAGCGAGCTGATGGCGAATCACATCAAGGACTACATCAACTCCGTGACGCCGTCCTCGCCCGGAATCACCGCGCCTTCCTCGGTCGACCTCAACGCCAGCGCCAACGCCTCCATCAATTCGCCGAGCGGCAGCCTCACGTATCAGTGGAGCATCACCAACGGCACCATCAACGGCAGCTCTACCGGCACGACTGTGAACTTCACCGCCACGGCCAACCCGGTCACGCTGCGCGCGCGGGCCACGAACAGCTCGGGCTGCGGCGCGACCGACTTCGTGAACGTCAGCGTCAACACGTGCGGCCCTCCGGTCTTCACCAGCTACACGACGGGGCGGTCGATCACCCTCGGCACCACGATCGAGCTCAGCGCCACGGCCACGGGCAACGGCCCGATCACCTACCAGTGGTACGTCGGGGCATCGGGGAACACGTCGACGCCGACCGCGCTCGGCAATCCGATCAACGCCACCCCGACGTCGACGACCTGGTACTGGGTGCGCGCGACGAACTCATGCGGACTGTCGGTGGACAGCCCGACCATCGGCATCGGCGTCGTGACGCCGCCGACGACGAGCACGTCGCTCTACATCCTCACGCCGTGCCGCATCGTCGACACGCGCAGCGTCGGCGGCCTCCTCGGCAACGGCCTCACGCGCGACATCAACTTCGCCGGTGTGTGCGGCATCCCGTCCGGCGCCAAAGCCGTGGTGGCGAACGTCACCGCGGTAGCGCCCTCTTCCACGGGATTCCTGTCCATCTATCCGACCGGGGGAACCTGGCCAGGAAATAGCACCATCAACTACCGGGCGGGGAAGACACGCGCCAACAACAGCATCATCGGCCTGGCCAACGACGGACGGGCGACGGTGCTGAACAGCGGTGCCTCCCAGCACTTCATCATCGACGTGACCGGCTATTTCCAGTAAGGGGAACCCAGACCAATGCGACGTCTCGCACTCTCGACCGTACTCGCCGCCGTATTCGCCATTCCTGCGCTCGCGCAGAGCGGCCCGTTCCAGTACTTTCCGCTCTCGCCGTGCCGCGCCGTCGACACCCGTGGTGCGACGTCGACGAACGGCGGCCCGGCGCTGAACACGAACACCACCCGCAACTTCACGATCCGCGGCCTCTGCGGCGTGCCGACCACGGCCAAGGCCGTGTCGCTGAACGTGACCGTGACGCAGGCTACGCAGCCGAGCTGGCTCGCGGTGTGGCCGTCCGGCCAGGCCCGCCCGATCGTCTCGATGATCAACTTCGAGCCGTCGGACCCCGCGCTCGCCAACGGCATCATCGTCGGCCTCTCGACCAACGCGCAGGACCTGTCGGTCTACAACAGCTCCGGCGCCGTCCACGTCATCATCGACGTGACCGGCTACTTCCAGTAAGAGAACGTAGGGCAGGCTTCAGCCTGCCCACCCCCGGGGGGACAGGCTGAAGCCTGTCCTGCGTTTCTACCTTCGCGGCCGCGAGCACTTCACGACCATGAACTCGTAGTCGACCTTCGGGTCGAACGGCTGCACGTCGTAGATCCCGCGCGGCGTCCAGAGGATCAGCCGGAACTTCACGAGCTGGCGGAGGATCGCCGCTCCCTTCTTCCAGATCACTCCCACGAAGTCGAACAGCTTCGTCACGGCCGACGACTGCGGCGACTGCCCGTAGAACTCCACCTTCTCGAACACCCGCTCCAGCATGGCCCGGAACTCCTGGGGCGTCCACTCGCGGAGATGCCACGGGTTCAGCGGCTTCGAGCTGAGCGGCGCGCGCGGGTTGCGCACGATGCGGTTCGGCGTCGAGCAGATGAACGTCCCGTCGCGGCGCAGCGAGGCGGCCACGTCGTCGAGGAACGCGTCCGGATCGTCGAAGTGCTCGATCACCTCCAGGGCGATGATCACCTCCACCGAGTCCGGCCGCAGCGGCAGCTTCTCCGCGCTGCCGTTCACCGCGCGCACCTTCCCCTCGGCCGCGCCGCGCACGAGCGACACCGCCTCGATGGCGCGGTCCATCGCCACCATGATCTTCGGGCCGCCTCTGGCCATCGACCGCGAGCCTTTGCCCTCGCCGCTGCCGCAGTCCAGCACGAACCTGCCCGGCACGTACTCGCGGCAGAAGGTGTAGCGCGCCTCGTGCTCGTGGGCGAGCCAGGGGGGGAGAAACCGTGATTCCGTGATGCGCTCTGAATGTCGAACCATGTCTGTCTTTATGAAGATGCGTGTTCCGGTCCGGCGAACGGAGTTCCCTCCGCCGACGCGGCGATCGCGTGTCGCGTGATGAGCCAGATCATCTGCACGCCGAGCCAGAACGCGGTGCCCGGGTCGCCGGTCACCGACGACACGCCGACGCGCGGCTTGTAGTTCACCGGAATCTGCACGGCGCGGTAATGATGCTGGCGAAGAGTGAGGGCCATCATCTCCGGCCCGAAGTGGCTCCCCTTGATGCGGTACTGCCCGGCCAGCTCCTGCGCCACATGGCGCTTGACCAGACGCATCGTGCAGCCGACGTCCGTCAGGTTCGGGCCGTTGAAGAGGAGCTCCATGTACTTGGCCACGGCCCAGTTGCCGAAGCGGAGGAAGAAGCCCATGTTCGCGCCGCGCCAGACGAACTGCTGCGACGTGCGGCTGCCGAAGACCACGTCGAAGTCGGGCGCGTAGGCGAGGAGCTTGTGGATGTCGTTCGCCTCGAACGTGCCGTCCGGCTCGCAGAGCACGATGTAGTCGCCCGTGGCCTCGCGCAGTCCGCGCTGGCACGCGGCGCCGTAGCCCTGTTCCTTCTCGAAGATCTCGATCGCGCCGGTGCCGGCCACTTCCTCCGACGTTCCCGGCGCGGCGTTGTTGTTGATGACGATCACCTCGTCCGCCACGCCGGTGGCCATGAAGTCCTCGATCACGCGGCGGATCGAGTCCTTCTCGTTGTACGTCGGCAGCACCACGCTCACGCGCGCCTTGAGTTGCGGCTCGCCGCGACGCGATCGTCGCGGCGCTTCCAGCGCCTTCACCGTTCCCCATTTCGGCAGGAGGAAGGCGATGCCGAGGATGAACGCGAGGTGCATCGGCACGATGGTCTTGAAGCCGTACGTCCACGGCGTGGCGATGACGATCGCCGCGATGTGCGACGCCGCGAAGGCCAGGATCACCGTCTGCACCGGCCAGGGGATGCGTTTCGTCTTCAGCGCGAAAAGGAAGGCGATGGGGAAAAGGATGAAGATTCCCGGAAACTCGCCGCCTTTCGGCCCGAGGAACGTCAGCCCGAAATTGAAGCCGATCTTGCGGACCTCCAGCCAGGCCACCTTCAGCGGCCGCTCCGCGACGATCTCGGTGAAGCGTTTGATCGAGCCGGAGGCGGTGAGATGCTGCCCCTGCGCGTCGACTTGCGCGGACGCCGGCATCTGCTCTTCCGGCGCGTACAGGAACATCGGCAGCATCATGAACGAGCTGACCAGCAGCACGAACTTGCCCGTGACCAGCCAGTTGCGCAGCGTGAACGGCGCCACTCCCGCCCCGAAGCCGAAGACGTAGGCGAGGCACGCCTTCACGCGCGTGCCGAACGTACCGATCCGTTTCTGCAGCACGATCGCCAGCAGCGCGAACGGCACGAAGATCAGGAAGGACGGACGCGTTGCCGCGCCGAGGGCCGTCAGCACGCCCACCGCCGCGAAGCGCCACAGCGACGGGCGCTCCATGGCCCGGATGAACACCGCCAGCGTGCCGAAGACCACCGGCAGGTAGAGATTGTCCGAGAACGCCGTCATCGTGTACGGCGTCCAGTACCGCCAGAAGAGCACCGCGAAGAGCACCAGCACCGCGATCAGCGCTCCCTCGGCGATGCGATTACGCAGGATCCGCCACACCAGCGGGAACATGGCCGCGATGCAGATGGCGTTGAACATCAGCACCGAGCCCCAGTCCTCGCCGAACAGGCCGTGCGCGCCGGCCACGGCGTACGGATAGAGCGGGTAGTGGAAGTACGCCTTCCCCTGGCCGCTGTCGTCGAGCATCAGCAGGCCGTTGTAGAAGATCTGCCGCGCCATCGACTCGTACGACAGGAAGTCGTCGCCGAGGGCGAGCGTGTGCGTGACCTGCCGGTGCAGCACGTTCCGGCCCAGGCCGAGGACGAGGAAGAGCGCGAGCAGCGCGATGGCCCACACCTTCGATTGCCGGTCCCACAGCTCCTCGAGGAAGAGACGGCTGATCGGCCCGTACGCGTTCATGAACGCGAGCAGCAGCGCGAGACCGGCCAGCACGCCGAGAGCGACGATCGCTCCCTTGACCAGAGGCGAGGAGTCGAGGTCATCGAAGCGGTTCGAGGGGAGGACGACGCGCTGCAGTCCGTCCATCGTGAAGGCCGGCTCGATCTCCGGCGGCTTCACGTACGTCACCTTGATGGTCTGCGGACCACTGGCCGTGAGCGGGAGCGTCACGGCCGCATTCTGCGGATTGAGCCCGGAGAAGACGCGCGTCCCGTTCGCGTCGATCGTCACCTGGCCCGCCGCCGTGACCGTGACGTCGTTCGCGCCGCCGTCCGTCACGTAGCCGAGCCACTCCACGCGCAGCGGGTACTGGACGTCGCGCGGCAGCTTCGCGTGCGAGTAGATCTCGGGGTGGTGGTTGTTGACGAAGGGAAGATTGAACGTGCTGCGGTTGAACGCGAGCTGCCGGTCGACGCGGTACCAGCGCTTCTCCTGATGCTGATAGAAGCGCTGCAGCGTGAGGTTGTTCTCCGCGTCCGTCCACGTCTTCACCCACCAGTAGCGCCCCTTCCATCCCGTCTCGACCACCATCGGCGCCAGGACGAGCTTCAGCGCCACGGCCACGCCGAGGACGATCAGCCAGGCCGGACGCACGCCGCGCCGCGGGCGGAAGAAGAGACAGAAGACCCCCAGCACCACCAGCGGGAAGAACAGCGCCTGCGTCTTGGTGGCCATCGGCAGTCCCGAGAACGGCGTGCGGTCGGGACCCGGGAGCAGGACGTAGGCGAGGAACAGGGCGTACGCCGTCCACCAGGACAGGGCAACGCCCCTGGTGGGGCTGATGTGGGCGGTCATGGGGTGTGTCCGAAAAGCTGCGGCAGTATCTCCAGCCGGACCGGATCTGTCCAGTCGCCGCGCGATACACTTCCGGCCGGTTTGTCCGTTCCATCGCACGTCCGCGCGGCCTGGGCCGCGTTCCCGCTCATTGCCTTCCGCGCCGCGGCCGGCGGCATGCCCATCCTCCTCGGGCTGCTGATCGCGGGACGCTGGGGTCTCGAGCAGGTGGCGGCGTTCACCGTCGCCAACGCGGCCATCGCCATCGCGCTCATCGTCGCCGACTGGGGCGCGACGCGTGCGCTGCCGCGCAACCTGGCCACGCTCCCGCCGGCCGGCGCCGCGGAGCTGCTCGCCTCGGCGAACGCGTTCCGCCTGCTGCTCGTGGCGGCGATTCTCGTCATCGGGATCGTGGCCGTGGCCACGCGCCAGATGGCCTCCGACGTCGCGGCGTATGCCGCCATCCTCTTTCCGCTGACGCTTCTCGGCGCCATGACCGCGAACGGCGTCAGCGAGCGCGTCGTGGCAGGGGAGACGCGGGGGATTCTCTTCGCCGTCCTCGCGGGACTGGCCACGTTCGCCGTCGGCGCGCTCGTGGCGATCCGCTTCGGCCCGCGCTGGCTCGTGGCCGCGTACGTCGCCGGCAAGGCCGTCGAGTCGCTGGTCATCACCGCGGGGCGCTGGTGGGTGCTGCACGTCCGCGCGAGCTCCATGACCTCGACCGCCGCCGCGCTCTGGCCCTTCAGCCTGCAGGCGATTCTCGGCGTCATCTACGCGCGGCTCTCCGTCTTCACCGTCGAGCGGATGGCCACGCGCGTCGAGCTGGGCGTCTTCTCCGTGGCCATGGCGCTGTACGCGGCGCTGCTGCTCGTGCCGACCTCCATCGCGCTGGTGCAGTTTCCCGAGCTCACGCGCCGCGTGCAGCGGCACGACCGCGCCGGCGCGCGGCGTCTGGTCGTGCGATATGCGATCATCTCCGCCGGCGGCGTGGCCGCGGGAGTGCTCCTCCTGGCCGCGCTGTCCGGGCCGGCCGGTGCGATGCTGAAGGTGCCGCGGCCGTATTTCGGGTTCGTGATCGCCTTCGCGGCGCTCGCCTTTCTGAACATCTTCAGCGCCATGGCCGGTTTCTTCATGCAGGCCATGGGGCGCGAGGAGCTGGCCGCGCGGCTGTCGGTCGTCACGCTCCTGATCGCGCTGGTGTTTCAGATCGCGGCGCTGGCCTGGATGGGGTTGTGGGGAATCGTCGTGGCCGTGGCCGCGGCGGAGCTCGCGACGATGGCGATCTTCGGCGCGGCGCTGCTGCGCTCTCGGGAGACGGAATGGAGATGATCGACAAGCGCGGCCTGCTGCAGCGGCCGCAGGAGCTGAGGGACGTCGTCCTCGAGTTGGGACCCGGTCCCACGCGCCGCTACGACGGCTCGATCGGCATCGACGTGCTCGACGACGCGGCGGTGGACATCATCGGCGACGCGATGGGCGTCCTGCGCGCGCTCCCCGGCGGCTGCGCGCGCCTCATCACCTCCGCGCACTTCATGGAGCACGTCCCCGACGCCGCGGCCATGCTCGACGAGATGAGCCGCCTTCTCGCGCCGGGAGGGGAGATCGAGGTGATCGTCCCGCACTTCGCGCATCCGTACTACCACTCCGACCCCACGCACACGAACGCCCTCGGCTACGGGCTGTACACGATGTCGTACCTCGCGCGCGATCCGCACTTTTCGCGGAAGGTGCCGGGCTACGTGCGCCGCGAGCACCTCACGCTGGCGAAGGTCGACCTGCGCTTCAAGGCCGCGCGTCCGTTCTACGGCCGCTACGCCATCAAGCGTGTCATCGGCGCGCTCTTCAACTCCTGCCGCTACATGCAGGAGCTGTGGGAAGAGAACCTCTGCTATCTCTTTCCCTGCTACGAGATCCGCTACGTGCTCGTGCGCACGGAGGATTTCGAGCGCAAAAAAAACAGCCGCCGGTGACCCGGCGGCTGTTCGTTCCCACAAGAAAAGAGACTTAGTTGTTGGCCGGGTTGCAGGCCGGCAGCGGAAGCACACCGTTGGAGGTGTTGCCCGAGATGCGGTTGTTGCCGAACGAGCAGAGCTCGCCGCCGCCGTTGCTGGTGGCGGTGCCGTTGCCGCTGATCAGCGAGTTCGCCACGCGCAGGACGGCCGTGCCGGAGGTACGGAGGCCGATCCCGGAGTTGTGCGAGATCTCGGAGTCCTCGATGATCGCCAGGCCGCCCGAGCCCGTGACCGGCGCGACGAACACGCCGTCGGCCGTGTTGTTCACGATGCTGCTGCGGACGATGCTGACGTTGGTGTTGTCCTCGACGCGGATGCCCGTGCCGTTCTTCGCGATCGTCGAGTTGTGAATGCTGACGCGCGCGACGCCGCTGACACCAGTCGGCTTCACGAGGATGCCGTTGCCGGTGACGTTCGAGATGCGGCAGTTGTTGACCACCAGACGGGCCAGCGAGTTCGGGGCGAACTCGATGCCGTCGCTCGACTGCGTCTTGATGTCCACGTTCTCCAGGATGAGCGAGTCACCCGAGAGGAAGCGGACGCCGTCGACGCCGAGGGTCGTGCCCGCACCGTCGACCAGAATGTTGCGCAGCACCACGTGACGGTTGGTCGGACCGGCGGCGATGTTGATCACGAAGCCGTTGACCGCCGAGTTCAGCGAGCTGGCCAGCGTACCGTTGCCTTCCACCGTGATCGCCTTGGTGATGGTCAGAGTTCCGTACCCACCCGGATCCAACGCATCGATGATTCCCCCGGTCGCGGTCTTCGAGATCGCGCCGGCAAACGTCTTACAAGGTGCGGTACGACTGCAGGGATTCACGTCGTCACCCACACCAGATACCCAGGTCCTCGTGGCCTGCGCGAACATGCTCGTTGCCACGAGCAGCATCGCAAGAACGAGGATGGAGCGGGACCATCCGGTAACTCGCATAAAACAGCCCTCCTATTTGATCTGAGACCGGGAAGTATACGCGACTTGATTTCGACGAATGCTGGTTTTTTTAGAGGGAATTCAGAGATTTCGCTCCGTACGGACATAATTGGGCGGTCCTGCTGTGACCGGAATCACAGAGTGTTGCAAACCTGTTCGCATCGACATCCGATGAAGGTCCTTGCCGTCGCCACGTACCCGGTCCAGGCGGCCTGCACGCGCCTCCGCATCGCACAGTTCCTCCCGCTTCTGCACGCGCACGGCGTCCGCGTCTCTCTCTCTCCTTTTCTCTCCGGACCGGCGTTCGCGCGCCTCTACGACCGCCGCCGCTTCCTCGCCAACGCCTTCTCCATCGCCGGCGCGCTCCTCCGGCGTCTGCTGCAGGTGCCGCGGCTGGCGTTCGTCGATCTCCTCTTCGTGCAGCGCGAGGCCATGCTGGTCGGGCCGCCGCTCTTCGAGTGGCTGGCCCGCCGCGTCTTCCGCCGCCCGCTCGTCCTCGACCTCGACGACGCCACGTTCCTCGAGCAGCAGAGCCCCGTCTACGGCCGCCTGGCCTCGCTCCTCAAGTGGCGCGGCAAGACCGATCAGCTCATCGACTACGCCGACGTGGTGATCTGCGGCAGCGAGCAGGTCGCCGCGCACGTCCGCGCCCGCGGCAAACGCGCGGTGCTGATGCCGACCATCGTCGACTCCGAGCTTTTCCGCCCCCTCGCCGACCGCGACGACACCGCCGTCCCCGTGATCGGCTGGGTCGGGTCGCATTCGACCTGGCCGTACTTCGAGCGCATCGTCCCCGTGCTCGAGCGGCTGGCGCGGACGCACCGCTTCCGCGTGCGCGTCGTCGGCGCGGGACGCGACGCGGTGACGATCGCGGGCGTGGAGGTGGAGAACCTGCGCTGGGATCTCGACCGCGAAGTGGACGACTTCCGCACCCTGGACGTCGGCGTCTATCCGCTCCCGCCGGACGATCCGTGGGTGGAGGGCAAGTCGGGGCTCAAGGCCATCGAGTACCTGACCGTCGGCGTCCCGTACGTGGCCAATCCGGTCGGGATCGTGAACGCCATCGGCGAGCCGGGACGCACCCACCTCGTGGCCACCACGGACGACGAGTGGCACGACGCGTTGTCGGCGCTCTTGCGCGATCCGCAACTCAGGCGCACCATGGGGGCTGCCGGCCGGAGCTACGCGCTGACGCACTTCCGGATCGACGATTTCGCGGCGCGCATCGAGGCCGAGATCCGTGACGCCGCGCTGCCGTCTCGTTGACGGATCTCTGCCGCCCCGTTACGATCGCGCCTCGCAGGCTCGATCAGCCCAGATAACCCGTGCTCCTCTCGATGATTCTCAATACCTTGTGCCTCGTCGCGGCAGGCTATGCCCTGTGGCGGCTGTGGGCCGTGATCGCCCGCCGGGGAATGCTCTTTGCGGTCATCGTCGCGCTGGGATTCGCGGCCCGGTCGTTCGCGGGCCAGGGACTGTTCTGGGTCTCGTACCTGAAACTGCCGTACGGCCGCTCGCTGCAGCTCGGCGACGGGCTCTGGTTCTTCGGCCTCGACGCGCTCCATTACTACGTCGCCGCCAGGTCCGCCGCCCTTCAGGGCCTCGGCTCCGTCCTCACCGTCAGCCACTACGTCCCCTCGGTCGTCTACGTGAAGGTGATGGGCCTCTTCCTCTGGCTCTTCGGCATCGCCACCTCGACCGCGATCCTGCTCAATCTCTTCACCTATCTCGGCACCTGCGCGCTGATCATCATCTGCGCGGAGCGCCGCCGCGTCGACCGCCGCATCACCGCCCTGACGCTGGGCGCGATCTGCTTCCTCCCCTCGACGATCCTCTGGTCGCTGCAGCCGCTGAAGGATGCCTTCGTGCTCTTCCTGGCCGTGCTGTTCGCGTTCATGGTGGACGAGCTCGCCGCCGCCTGGCGCGGCGACGGCGGCCGCGCGCGCACGGGCCGTGTGATCTTCGCCGCGGTGATGCTCGCCGTGACGACGTACGCGCTGGCCGGCATCCGCTGGTACTACGCGGTGATCATGCTCGCCGCCGCGTCGATCCCGCTGCTGGCGATCATCATCGCCGCGCGTGGCGGACGTGCCACGGCCCTGCGCACGGCGGCGATGTTCGTGCTGATGATCGTGCTCGCGCAGAACGTGGTCGCCGGCGCCGGGCCGTATCTCCCCGAGGGGATGCGCGCCATGCTCAGTCCGTGGAAGCACCGCGGCAACATCGCGCAACGCATCGGCGCCGTGACCGCCGCCGTCAGCGAGTCGCGCGAGAACTTCGACCGCTACAAGGGAGCGGGCACGCGCATCCGCGCCGGCGCCACCGTGGCGGAAGAGGAAAAGAAGAAGACGACGGCGACGAAGCCGAAGCCCGCGCAGGTCGCCGCCGCGAAGCCGCCCGCGCCCGCGCCGGCACCGGCCAATCCGCCGATGCAATCCGCGTCGGCCGAGCCGCCCGCCACGACCACGCAGCCGCCTGCGCCTCCGGTCACGGCCACGCACGCCCCGGAAACGCCGCACGTCGCGAAGACGACTCCGCCTCCCGCGTCCGAGCCGAAGCCGGAGCCGGTGAAGAGCACGCCTGCACTTGTGACGAAGCCCGAGCCGAAAAAGGCCGAGCCGGTGGTGAAGAAGCCGGAACCGGCGCCCGCGCCCGTGACGAAGCCGGCGCCCACGACAGCAGCGCCCGCGCCGGTCATCAACCCTGCGCCGGCCGTGGCGAAGCCGGCTAAACCCGCACCCGTCGCAACGAAGACAGCGGCACCGCAGCAGCAGCCGAAGGGATCGACGCAGATGGACGTCCCGACGACCGCCGGCGGACGCCTGATCACCGGCCTCGCCGCGCTGCTGCTCCCGCGCAAAGTCGCCGCCGCCCTCGGCCTGGTCTCCATCGGCGGAGGGCGCGGGCTGATGTGGTTCGTCGACCTCGACACGATCCTCTTCAACGCCGTGATGATCGCCTTCGCCACGGTCTTCTTCATCGGTCTGCGGCGCGGCGCCTGGCGCGATCCCTTCCTGTGGTACCTGGTCGTGGCCACGGTCGTCATCACCTCGGCGCTCGCATACACGGTCAGCAACTTCGGCACGCTGTTCCGCCACCGGCAGATGGTCGTGGCCACGCTGGCGCTGATCGGAATCGCCGCCGCCCGGCCGCGCCCGGAAGCAACAGCGGTGCGCTCCGGCGAAGCTGCATGACCGCGGGCCGCGAGCGGATTCTCTTCGTCGCAGCGGAGGCGGCTTTCTTCGTCACTCACCGTCTTCCGCTGGCGCTCGCCGCGCGCGAGCGCGGCTACGACGTGCACGTGGCCACGCCCGACGGCCGCCTGCGCGAGGTGATCGCGCAGCACGACCTGCCGTGGCACCGCATCGTGGTGAAACGCAAAACGCATCTGTTGCGCGAGGCGTGGGCGGTGCCCGACCTCGTCGCGCTGTACCGCCGCCTCCGTCCCGCGCTCGTGCATCACATCGCGTTGAAGCCGGTGCTCTACGGCACGATCGCCGCGCGGCTGGCGCGCGTGCCGGCCGTGGTCAACGCCGTGGCGGGACTCGGCTACGCGTTCGACGAGCGCCGCGCGCGCACGCCCATCGGCCTGGCCGTGACGTTTGCCTTCGGCCGCATGCTGCGCCACCCGCGCATGCGCTTCATCTTCCAGAACTCCGAGGATCGTGAAGTGTTCGTCGGGCGCGGCTGGATCGCGCCCGAGGCGGCGGTGATGATCCGCGGCTCGGGCGTGGATCCGTCGCAGTTCGCGCCGCCGGCGCACGCGCCGGAAGGCGCGCCGCTGGTCGTCCTCGCCTCACGGCTGCTGGCCAGCAAAGGCGTCGGCGAGTTCGTCGAAGCCGCGCGCCGCCTGCGCGGAGAGGCGCGCTTCGCCATCGTCGGCGAGCCCGACCCCGACAACCCCGACACCATCACCGCCGCGCAGCTCGAGCAGTGGCGCGGGGAGGGAGCGGTGGAGACGTGGGGCCGCCGCGCCGACATGCCGGCCGTGCTCCGCGAGGCATCGCTGTTCGTCCTGCCGACCTACTACCGCGAAGGCGTCCCCAAGGCGCTGATCGAAGCCGCCGCGGCCGGCCTGCCCACCGTCACGACGGACACGCCCGGCTGCCGCGACATCGTCGTGCACGACCAGACGGGACTCCTCGTCCCGCCGCGCGACGTGGACGCGCTGACGCACGCCATCGGCGCGTTGCTCTCAGACTCTCCGCGCCGGCAGGCGATGGGCCGCGCCGCGCGCGAGCGCGTCCTGGCGCACTTTACGGTCGAGCAGGTGATCGAGGCGACGCTGCAGACGTATGGCGAGCTGCTGGGCAGAACGTAGGACGGGCTTCAGCCCGTCCCGCGCTCGCGAGGCACGAACGCAATCGCTGATTTGATCTTCTGCAGCACGGCCAAACGTTGGGCAGTCGTGGCAAAGTTTTGGGCAGTACTGGCAAAAACGTTTGGCAATCGTGCAGAAATTTTGGGCAGTATCGGCAAAAATTTGGGCAGTCGTGGCGAAGTTTTGGGCGCGGTCACGGCGAAACGTTGGGCAGTCGTGGCAAAGTTTTGGGCAGTCGTGGCAAAGTTTTGGGCAGTATCGGCCAAACGTTGGGCAGTCGTGGCAAAGTTTTGGGCGCGGTCGCGGCGAAACGTTGGGCAGTCGTGGCAAAAATCTGGGCAGTCGTGGCAAAAACGTTCGCCAGTCGTGATGAAAAGCTGGCCAGTCGTGATGAAAAGCTGGCCAGTCGTGATGAAGTTTTTCGGCAGTCGTGCGAAGTTTTTCGGCAGTCGTGGCCAGGTTTTGGGCAGTCGTGGCGAAGTTTTGGGCAGTCGTGGCGAACGGTTTCGGCAGTCTTGGCGAACGGTTTCGGCAGTCTTGGCGAAACGCTGACGTAGATCGGGCTTCAGCCCGGCGCATGAACCCTCCCGGGATCAGATCCGCGTCGCTGTAATGCGTCATTCGCTCCTCCCCGCCAGACTGCGAAAGATCTCCTGGGCGCGCCTCCGGCACGTGACGAGGAACTGGAGGACGTTCCCGGGCGACGTCTCCAGGTGTGCGGCGATGCGCTCCTTCGGCTCCTCGCCCAGGTAATAGCGGCGCAGCGTCTCGCGGCACCTCTCGCGCGAGCGCGTCCTGTCGCATTTCACGATCGGGCGGTGATCGAGGCAACGCTGCAAACGTATCGCGAGCTACTGGGCAGGCTGAAGCCTACCCTCCGTTGAGCGCGCCGAACGTAGGACGGGCTTCAGCCTGTCCCGCGCTCGCGAGGCACTACCGCCCGATGCGGATCGTCGGCGCCACCGGCACCGAGACGTCGGCCGCGGAATCCGCGTGGATCAGCGGCGTGTGCGCGTCGGGGACGTCGCCGAGGACCTGTTCCGAGGTCGGGGTGGGGAGGACCCAGCCGAGATCGGAGTCGGTGAGTGGCTGCAGCTCGAGGTTCAGGCGGCTCAGCGTGACGCCGGCCTTCGAGCAGCCGTCCACGATCTCGCGGACGCGCAGCAGCGGCAGTTTCGCCGTCGAGAGCAGTACCGCCTCGGCGCGGGCGCGCTGGCAGATCTCGTCGATCGGCTGCGTGCCGTCGTAGACGTGCAGGCCGTGCAGCAGCTTGCCGGTCTTGCGCGTGTCGTCGTCGATGAAGCCGGCCACCACGTAGTTCAGCGCGGGGTTGTTCTGCAGCTCGCGGTAGAGCAGCTCGCCCGCGTCGCCGGCGCCGTAGATCAGCGCGCGGCGGCCCGTGCGCACGTGCGGTGCGGGGACGAGCTTGCGCATCAGGCGGAAGGCGAAGCGGCTCGTGACCACGAAGCCCGTCAGCAGCAGCGCGTCCAGCACGAACACCGTGCGCGAGAAGCCGACGAAGCGGAAGGCGAAGACGATCAGCAGCAGCGACGCCACCGATCCCAGCGCCACGGCCTTGGCCACCAGCACCACGTCCGAGACGCCGGCGTAGCGCCACAGGCCGCGATACACGCCGACCACGAGGAACGCCGCCAGCTTCACGAAGATGATCGCGGGGAGCGTCTTCATGAAGAGCTGCCAGTCGTACGAGTCCGCGCGCGCGGAACCGAACACCAGCGCGTACGTGACGTAGTGCGCCATGACGATCAGCGCCACGTCCAGCAGCACCTCGAACACGCGGCGCTTGTAGGAGAGGTCGACCAGGAACGAGACCACCGGCTTGCGCTGCGCGGCCGCGATCTCTTCCTCGCTGTAGACGCGCACGCCGGCGAGGTAGACGCCGACGATGGCCAGGACCATCGCGAACGCCGCGATGGCGGCCATGGCCACGTCGATGCTGACGTGCTTGACCGACACCGCCAGCCCGCCGCCAAGGATCGCGAACGCGTAGAGCATCCACACCGCGTGACGCTCGGTCAGGCCGAGGGCCACCAGGCGATGCGAGGTGTGGTCGCGGCCGCCCTGCGACGCCGCGCGGCCGTTCATCTTGCGCATCAGCGTGACGAACGTCGTGTCGAAGATCGGGATGCAGAGCACGAGCACCGGCACCGCGAGCACGGCCAGGACCGAGCGCGAGCGTCCGCCGCCGCCGTGCGCGCTGAGCAGCGCCGTGCTGGCCAGGAAGAAGCCGACGAAGAGCGACCCGCAGTCGCCCATGAAGATCGACGCCGGGTTGTGGTTGTAGATGAGGAAGCCCGCCAGCGCGCCGCAGAACGCCGCCAGCATCAGCGCCTCGGTGACCTGTCCGTTGAGGAAGAAGTTCACCGCCAGCGACACGGCCGCGATCGCCGCCACGCCGGCCGAGAGCCCGTCCATGTTGTCCAGCATGTTCACGGCGTTCGTCACGCCGACCAGCCAGACCATGGTGATGGCCATGTTCAGCACGTGCGAGCCGGTCCACGGCAGCACCAGGCCGAAGTAGATGACCGCGGAGGCGCCGAGGATCTGGCCGATGAGCTTCTGGTAGGGCTTGAGGTGGAGGAAGTCGTCGGCCAGGCCGAGGAGGAAGAGCGCGCTGCTCGCGCCGACGACGGCCCAGGTGTGGACCGTGCGCGGCATCACCACCAGCAGCACCACGATCGTGGCGAACCAGATGGCCACCCCGCCCATCATGGCGGTCGGCTTCTGGTGCCAGCGGTCTTTCTTCGGGGCAGCGACCGCACCGATCCGGCGGGCGAACGCCCGCACCAGCGGAGTGGCGGCCGCAGCGATCAGCAGGGTGATGGCTGCGATGAGGACAGGACTAGGCTGCATCAACGGGATTCACTGCTCGAAGAGATGCGCAATAAGTAACTTATTTTTACGTATCGCGCAAGCGAGCGGGGCGGAGCGCCGGCGTCCCGCCG
>DASUSL010000468.1:0-3892 GCA_036375135.1 Thermoanaerobaculia bacterium
GCGTTGCCGCAGCTGGCGCCAGTTCGCGGGAGCTGGTCCCATTCAGTCGGCAGCAGCATTTGACGGGAGGTTGGATCGTGCGCCATCTATCGTCTGTGACGCTCGTGATCGTGGGGGTCATCCACTTGCTGCCCCTCTCCGGTGTCCTCTACGCGGCGTTTCGTGCGGCGCTCCGGCGGGCGGCATACATCGGTGGGCTCGTCAGCGTGGTGTCGCTCCTCTGGCTGGCCGGGGTTACCAGTGGGTACAACGCGTCGCTCGGGCGCGCGATCGTCGCGGACTGGCTCGCACTGGGGTTGCTCATCGCTGGAATCGCAGGTGAAGGATTCATCCGAAGTCGCGCCAGAGCGTCGGCTGTCATCGGGTGATGGAACACGGCGGCGCTCCGCCGGCACGTCGCTCGCGCGTCAACGCAGGCGGCGCATGAACATCGCGAGTGCAAGCAACCCCACCCCCACCCCCGCCGCCCACCACCACCCCCGCCCGATGCGGCGCGAGAAGACGACGTCGTGTTTGCCCGCGGGGATTTGTACGCCGGCGAAAAGCATGTCGGTTTTCAGCGGTGTGGCGGGGGTGCCGTCGATGGTGATCGCGAGCTCGGGGGTGAGTTTCTCGGAGCTGGCGAGGTAGAAGGGCGCGGGCGATTCCGTGGTGATGCGTTGTTCGTCGGGGGCGTAGTGCGTGAGGGTGACGCGGGCATTCGTGGGCGGAAGCGACGGCGCGGCGGTGACGGCTTCCTGTTCGAAGTCGAGGTCGCGGGTGGCGAGGAACTGGGCGTCGGTGAGTGGGCGGGTGCGCGTCACGGCGCGGAAGCGCGGCAGCTCGGCGAGGTTGCGGAAGACGCGGCCCTCGGGCAGTTCGCGGTCGAACATGACCGGCGTCGTCACGCGGCCGTAGAACACCGACTGCTTGTTCTCCGCCTGGAGGACGTAGCCGCGCACGTTGACGGCGCGGATGCGCAGCGTGACGCTCTCGCCGAGGCGCGCCCAGGGCCGCAGCGGGACGTAGACCTTGTTCATCACGTTGGCCTCGTCCATCGTGAAGTTGCGCGACCAGACCGCGCGTCCCGCCTTCAGCAGCGTCACCTCGACGCGGCCCGCGCCGCTCTCGATGTTCAGCGGCAGCTCGATCGACCAGAACGGCTCGGCGTCGACGCGGATCTCGCGCTCGAGCAGCGCGCCCGGCTTCAACGCGATGGTCCCGGTCTCCTTCACGCCCGGCACGGTGGCCTTGAAGATGCCCCACTTCACGATGTCGATGTACTTGTGCTCGAGGAAGTAGCGGACGCCGAGGAGCGCGTTCAGCGGGTCGTCGAAGTTGTAGGTGGGGCTGAAGAACGTGATCACCGTCGACTTGCCGTTCCACGAGCTGGGGTCGATGCGTTGCAGCAGCTTCCGGTACGCGGCCTCGGAACTGAAATGGCTGCGCACGTCCTCGACGCGCACGAGCTCCGCGGAGTTCGGCCAGAGGAAGTCCATCATCGGCGCGATGCGGAACGGCGGACGCTCGCTCTGCAGGAAGGCGATGGTCGGCGTCGTGGCCACGCGCGCTTCCTCATGCGTGAGGTACGGGTGGAAGCGTCCCGCGAAGAGCGCCAGGTCGAAGGCGATCAGGATGGCCACGGCGTCGTAGACGAGCTGTTTGCGCAGGCGCGCCGCCGCGGCGAGGTAGGCCATCGGGATCGGCAGCAGCAGCCCGACGCGCGCCAGCGCGGAGTACTTGAACCCCGGCACCTTCGCCACCAGCGCCGCGATGACCGGCGCGCCGAACATGCAGGCGACGATGAGCACGGCCATCGCCAGCCAGAACCAGCGCGCGCGTGCGCGCCGGTTGAAGAGGCCGAGGAGCGCGAGCGGAATGGTCAGCAGGCCGAGGTAGACCGTCGCCTCGACGTAGTTGTTCAGCACTCCGAGCTGCGGGTCGCCGACCCAGTTCTTGTACGCGGCGTTGCCGAGGCGATCGGGCTCGAGGAAGTTGCGCAGGTGGGCGAGCGGATAGACGGCGGCGAGCGACGTGCCCTGGCGCGTCTCGAGGTAGCCGGTGCGGCGCACGAGCTGAATGAATGGAATCAGCATCGGCAGCGCGATCAGCGCCGCCACCACGACGCCCGCAAACGCCTTCGTGACCGGCCGCAGCGGAAAGCGGTGCAGGAAAAGCGCGTACAGGATGACCACCCACGCGCCGTATGCGATGGCCGCGGGAAAGCCGGAGATCGCGTAGCAGAGGGCGATGAGTGCGGTGATCACGATCGGCGTGGAGCGTCCGCGCGACGTCCGCCGCACGATCCACAGCAGCGCCGGATAGAGCACGGTCGTATTGGTGATCTGCCACAGCCAGCGCACCGAGTAGACGCCCGCCACCGCGAACACGAGCGCGCCGATGGCCGCGCCGCGGCGTCCGAGGCGTTCTTCGCGCAGCCAGAGGTAGGCGAAGAGAAAGGCCGCGTTGAGCTTGAGGAAGGCCATGGCCGTGTAGAGCCACGTCAGCGGCACCAGCAGCGGCAGCAGCGCGAACGGAGTGAGCGTCGCCGCGGCGGAGGAGCCGAAGCCCGGCACGCCGGCGGCGATGTACGGATTCCAGTGAAACGTGCGCGGGTCGGATTTCGCCAGCGCGAGCAGCGTGAAGTAGGCCGTGGGCGGATCGTTCAGCAGCGAGTTCTGCGCGTGCGTGACGTCGAGCGGGCGTCCCATGTTCCACGGGCTGAAATTGAGGAAGACGTCGTTCGGCGAGACGACGCGGCCCATGAAGATCACCGGGAAGAAGAAGACGGCGTTGGCGACCGCGAGCGCGAGGACGGCAGTGCGATGCTTGTGCAGCATTCGGTTCGAGCAGTTTATCCTGAGCGCAGCGAAGGATCTCCGGAGCCGTCACGACGATCGTGCATCGGACGTAACGCGCGAGGGCTCCATAGATCCTTCGCTGCGCTCAGGATAAATTTTGAGAAAGAAGCTCGTCGTCGCCGCCGACATCGATGCCTCGCTCGACGAGCGCGCCCGCGGCGACGCGCGCTTCGAAGTGATCCGCCGCCCCGTGCGCACCGAGGCGGAGCTCGCGGAGGTCGTGCACGACGCGCACGTGCTGGCCACGCGCGCGTACAACAAGGTCACGCGGCGCGTGCTCGACGCGGCGCCGCATCTCGAGCTGATCGTGCAGGGAACGGCGGGCATCGACAACGTCGACCTCGAGGCGACGGGCGAGCGCGGCATCCGCGTCATTCACCTGCCGGGCGTGAATGCGAACGCGGTGGCGGAGCTGGTCGTCGCCTTCATGATCTCGCTGACGCGCACGGTGCCGTTCTACACGCGCGAGGTCGCGCGCGGCGCGTTCGGCCGCGACGACTGCGCCGAGCGCCACGAGCTCCGCCACTTCCGCCTCGGCATCGTCGGCCTCGGCAACGTCGGCTCGCTGGTCGCGAAATACGCGCGCGTCTTCGGCATGAGCGTCGAGGCGTACGACCCGTACGTGGCCGCGGCGCGCGTGCCGTCGCTGGAGGAACTGCTGCGCACGAGCGACATCCTCACGCTGCACGTGCCGCTCACTTCCGAAACGCGGAAGATGATCGGCGCGAACGAGATCGCGAAGCTGCGGCGCGGCTCGTATCTGATCAACGCGTCGCGCGGCGAGGTGCTCGATCAGCACGCGGCGCTCGCGGCGCTGGCCTCGGGGCACCTCGCGGGTGTGGCGCTGGACGTGTTCGACCCCGAGCCGATCGAGGGACCGCTGCCGGACGATCCGCGCCTGATCCTCACGCCACACATCGGCGGCTGCTCGTACGAGGTGAAGACGACGGTGGGCGGCCGCCTGTTCGAAAAGGTGGCGGCGTTCTACGACGTCTAAGCAGACCGCACTCATTCCGCCAACGCACAAGGGAACGACCGGGGGCCTCCGGCGG
>DASUSL010000469.1:0-8569 GCA_036375135.1 Thermoanaerobaculia bacterium
CCGCCACCCCCGGGGACGGCGGGCTGAAGCCCGCCCCACATTGAAGCTCGATGTCGCGATCGGCGTGTTCGCGGTGATGACGACGCTCATTCTCATCAAGGGGCGGATCTCCCTTGGGCCGCTTTCCTTCGCCGGGGCGGACGTGCCGGGGATGGTGCTCGTGGTGCTGTTGCTGGTGCGGTTCTGGCCG
Organism: Thermoanaerobaculia bacterium; assembly: GCA_036375135.1. Lineage (GTDB taxonomy): Bacteria > Acidobacteriota > Thermoanaerobaculia > Gp7-AA8 > Gp7-AA8 > QHVT01. The sequence continues at coordinate 191 of DASUSL010000469.1, forward strand.
TGGCTGCGGGAAAAGTTCAGCGCCTACTCGCGCGAGGAGCTCACCGCCGCGCTCTGGGTGGCCATCGGCTTCCTCGGCTCCCTCGGCTGGTACTTCTTCCTGCACCCGTTTCTCTTTCGCGTGATCACGCCGTTCCGCGCGACGCGGACGCCGGCGCGGTGGGCGGTGATCGCGTACGTGGGGATCGCGCTGCTGGCGGCGGTCGGGGCGTCGCGATTCCGCAAGCGCGTTGCGTGGGGACTGCTGGCGCTGGCCATCGTCGACGTCGCGGCGCGCGTGAACTGGGTGCAGGTGCCGCCGGTCTCGCCCGTGTACGAGTGGGTGCGGCGCGAGCGGCCGCGGGCCATCGTCGAGCTGCCGATGATCTGGAACGGCGTGCCGTTCGCCTACCTGCACGCGCAGACGACGCATCGCGTCCCGCTGGTCAACGGCACGTCGGGGTTCGAGACGCCGGAGCACGAGAAGCTGCGCAAGCTCGAGGCGGCGCTGCAGTACAACGACGAGTTCATGAAGGACGCCGAGGTGCTGATCGTGCACGAGGCGATGTTGAGTGCGGAACAGCTCGCGGCGCTGCAGCCGCTGCTGGCGACGCTCGAGCCGGTGTATCGCGTCGGGCTGGACGCCGTCTTCAGAACTCGGCGAGCACCTGCGGGAAGCGCCAGCGCGCCTCCCGGATCTCCTCCTCGATGATCTCCTGCTCCGGAGCGTCGGCGAGCTGCGGCGCGTCCCAGTTCGCCATCCACATCGGGTTCATGTACGGCAGCACGGCCACGTGCTCGAGGCGGTACGGCAGGCCGCGCGCGGCGAAGCGCTCGTTGAGGAAGGCCACCACGTCGCGCGAAGTCGGATAGTTGTCGGTCATGATCGAGTGCTGAGTGCTGAGTGCTGGGTGCTGGGTGCTGGGTGCGTCCGTTTCAGCACTCAGCACCCAGCACTCAGCACTCATTCTATTTCCAGTTCCCGCATCTTCGCGTTCAATGCGCGTACCGAGATGCCGAGGGCGTCGGCGGCCTCGTTGCGGCTCGCGGTCTGCTTCAGCGCGTCGGTGATCTTGAGGCGCTCGATGAGGCGCGTCGTACGCTCGCTCGCCTCTTCCAGTGTGCCGGAGAGGTCGAGCGCGTCGCGGAGCGCATCCGAGTCGGTGAGGCCGAGGTGGAGGTCGCGCGGCTCGATGACGTCGCGGTCGCAGAGGATGGCCGCGCGCTCGATCGAGTTCTGCAGCTCGCGGATGTTGCCGGGCCAGTCGTAGGCGCGGAGCTGCGCGCGCGCGGCGTCGCTGATGCGCAGGTTGGGGCGGGCCAGCTCGCGGGCGAAGCGCTGCAGGAAGAAGTCGACCAGCGCGTCGACGTCCTCGCGGCGCGCGCGCAGCGGCGGCACGGTCACGGGGAAGACGTTGATGCGGAAGAAGAGATCGTCGCGGAAGGCGCCGCGCCTGACGTTGTCCTGCAGGTCGCGGTTGGTCGCGCAGATGATGCGCACGTCGACGTCGATCGGCGCGGTGCCGCCGATGCGCTCGAAGCGGCGCTCCTGGAGCACGCGCAGGATCTTCCCCTGCACGGAGAGATCGAGCTCGCCGATCTCGTCGAGGAAGATCGTCCCGTTGTCGGCCAGCTCGAACTTGCCGAGCTGGCGTCCCGAGGCGCCGGTGTACGACCCCTTCTCGTGTCCGAACAGCTCGTTCTCGATCAGCGTGACCGGAATGGCCGCGCAGTTGATGGCCACGAACGGGCGGTCGCGGCGCGACGAGAGTTGATGGATGGCGCGGGCGAAGAGCTCCTTGCCGGTGCCCGACTCGCCGAGGAGGAGCACCGTGGCGTCGGTCGGCGCGACGCGCTGGATGGCGTGCGAGACCTCGACGATGCGCGGCGACTCGCCGACGATCGCGGGAAGGCGATAGAGCTTCTGGAACTCTTCCTTGAGGAGGAGGTTCTCGTGGCGCAGCTCGCGATGCTCGCGGCAGCGGCGGAGCAGCAGGCCGAGGTGATCGACGTCGATCGGCTTCTGGATGAAGTCGAAGGCGCCGAGCTTCATCGCCTCGACGGCGTTCTCGATCGTGCCGAAGGCGGTCATCACGATGACCGGCAGATCGGGATCGCTCTCCTTCGCCTGGCGCAGCACGGCGATGCCGTCCGCGCCGGGCAGGCGCAGGTCGGTGAGCACGGCCGCGTAGCGCCGCCCTTCCGCGAGCCAGCGCATGGCCTCGGAACCATTGGATGCGACGTCGGGCTCGAAGCCGTCCGCCTCCACCGCCTCGCGCAGCATGTGCGCGAGCGATTCCTTGTCTTCGACGATGAGGAGGCGCTTCATGGCTTCGATTTCAGTTTATCCCGAGCGCCAGCGAGGGATCTCCGCACTCGCGAGAGCCGAGATCCCTCGCTTCGCTCGGGATGAACTCTGGCGAGCTCACAGCCCAAAGTAAGCGCGAATCCGCGACAGCATGGTGCGTTGCGCTTCCTCGTTGCTGGCCAGGCGCAGCGAGTCGATGTTGCCGCGGCGCTCGCTCACCTTCGCCGAGATCGCCGCGGCGAGCTGCGGGTGCTCCTGCAGCACGGGCTGGAACGCTTCCTTGGTGATCTCGATGGCCACGACGTCGGTCAGCGCGATGACGTCCGCGACGCGCGTCTCGCCCGTGAGCAGGGCCATCTCGCCGAAGAAGTTCCCCTCGCCGAGGCGGGCGATCTCGTTCTCGTCGACGCGCACGGAGACGTTTCCCTCGTGCACGACGAACATGGAGCTCCCCTCGGTGCCGTGGCTGATGATCGTCTCCCCTTTCGCGAACGTGTGCACGCGCGCCGCGGCGGCGATGGTCTCGTGCTCCTCGTTCGAGAGCGGCGAGAGGATGTCGACGTGCGCCAGGCGCACGGCCACGTCGCCGCCGCTGGACGGGGTGCGCGGAGCGGGCGGCGTGTAGCGGACGTGCGTACGGATCGGGAACGGGATCGGAATCGCGTTGCGGCGCAGCGAGTACCAGACCGCCTTGCGGATGTCGGCGTCGATGCGGTCGCGCTGCGAGTAGTCGTACATGTGGTACTTGATCTCGTAGAGCACCGACGAGTCGCCGAAGCCGGCCACGCGCGCGAAGGCGGGGATCTGGTTGGAGACGCCTTCCACGTGCGAGGCCGCCTGCGTGAGCACGTTGAGCGCGGTGGTGGGCGGGACGTTGTAGTCGATGCCGATCTGCAGCACGCGCGCGTTGAGGTTGTTGCGCGGGAAGACTTCCAGCCGCTCGCGCGCGAGCATCGAGTTGGGGACGATGACGATGGTGTTGGCGAAGGTGCGCAATCGCGTGCCGCGCCAGCGCACGGCCTCGACGATGCCCATCATGTCGCCGGTGCGGATCACGTCGCCCACTTCGAAGCTGTCCTCGAGATGGAGCGCGATGCCGGAGAAGAGGTTGCCGAGCGTGTCCTGCAACGCGAGGCCGAGGACCGCGGCCACGACGGTGGTACCGGCGAGGAAGGCGGTGACGCGCGTCTCGAAGATCGTGGAGATCGACCACGCCAGGAGTACGGCGAAGAGAACGATGGAGACGATCTCGCGCAGCAGCACGGGCGCGCGCACGTTGCGGCGCCTGGAGACGAGGTCGAAGACGAGCAGGTCGACGAGGCGGACGAAGGCGAGGATGCACGCAACGGTGACGAGGAAGTGCCCGATCCGGTCGATGACTTTCGGATCGAGGTTCATCCGATCCAGCACGCCCGGACTGCCGCTGGCCATCCAGCGCAGGACACCGAAGAAGAGTGCAAACGCGAGCGGAACGATGACGCGCGAGAGACGCTTCACTGCGCGCTGCTCCCCTTGCGCGTGCGCAGGACGCGGGTGAGCTCGCGCACGCCGAGGATCAGGTGGAGCACGCCGATGCCGGAGACGAAGCCGCGGACGAAGGCGTTGTCGGCGATCAGAGCGATGGCCGAGCTGCTGTGCAGGAGAGAGTTGCCGGTCCAGATGCTGGTCCACGGCACGACTGTGAAGAACAACCCCGCCTCCAGACAGTAGAGGGCGAAGAAGAGGGGCAAAGACATTCGGGGGGATTCTAAAGCACGGGGGAGCGCAACGCAGGATGGGCTTCAGCCTGTCCGGGTCTCGCGAGGGATTGGCCCACTGGCCGTGGGTCGGTGCAACGCCGACCACCCAACCCACCGGGGGGCAGGCTGAAGCCCGCCCTACGTTTTCAGAATGCGCGCGCCTGTGAAAACGTAGGACAGGCTTCAGCCTGTCCGGATCTTGCGAAGGATGGCCCCACTGGCCGCGGGTTGGTGCAACGCCGACCACCCACCCACCGGGGGGCAGGCTGAAGCCTGCCCTACGTTGTCAGAATGCACGACACCCGTGAAAACGTAGGACAGGCTTCAGCCTGTCCGGATCTCGCGAGGAGTTAGCCCCTCTCGCCGCAAAGCGGAGAGAGGGGCCGGGGACAATCAATCGCGCTTGACGCGTTCGCTGCTCGAGCCCTTGTCGCTGCGGCCCTCGCTGCGCGGCTGGGACGGCGGCGGGCTGGCGGAACGGCCGCTGCTGGAGCCGCTGCCGCTGCTGCTGCCGCGGTTCACGGAGCCGCCGGATGAGCCACGGTCGCCGCGGCTGCCGGAGGACGAACCGCGGTCGCGGCTGCCGCTCTCGCGCGCGGAGCTGCCGCGGCTGCTGCTGCCGCTACCGGTCGACTCGCCGGAGTCGCGCGGGCGAACGCGCGCGCCGCCGATGCGGTCGATCACGCGGCGCGGCACGTCGCTCGTCGTGCTGCCGCTGCCGCCGCTCGGCGGGGGTGCGACCGCATCGGTCGAGCCGGAGCCGGGCGCCGGGGTGGAGCCGGAGCCGCGGCGCGGCACGCGGCTGCGCCACGTGTCGCTGCTGCCGCGCGACGAGCCGTTGCCCGTCGACGGCGCGGCCGGCTCGGAGCCGCCGCGGTTGTTGCGGTCGCGCCACGTCGGCGTGTGGTCCGTCGCCGGCGCCTCGGCCGGAGTGCCGGCGCCGCGGCTCACGCGGCCGCCGTTGTCGCCGGCGATCGGCGCGACGCTGCCGCGTCCGATCGGGGCCACGCTGCCGCGTCCGATCGGCGCGAGACCGCCGCTGCCCGTCGGAGCGAGCGCGGTGGCGCCGCCGCCGGAGGCGGGCGCGTTGCCGCGTCCGCGGGCGATGCGGTCGCGCACCGGAGCGCCGACTTCACCGTCGCGGCGGAAGAACGGAGTGAGATCGGTCGGAGGTGCACCGCTCTCGGCGCCGGTGTTGCGGCCGGCCGCGTCGCTGACGCTGCGGCGGCGGATGGTGTCCGCCGGATCGTTCCACTCCTCACCCGTGAAGCGCGCGGCGCCGCCGGCCACGGTCACGAAGCCGTCGCGGCTGCGGCCGAGGCGCTGCTTGACGGCGTCCGCGGTGAGCGCGGCGCGGTCAACGCGGTTCGAGATGACGTTGCGCGAGTCGATGAACGTCCAGGGACGGAGATCGAGCTCGTTCAGGCGCACGCGCCCATAGAAGCCGAAGCCGAGGCGGGCCGTGTAGCGGGGCGAGTAAGCCCAGTTGTAGTACGGGCGATAGCAATCCCAGTAGCCGGCCGGCGCCCAGCCCATGAAGCCGGAGCCGAACGTCCAGTAGACCCACGCCGGCGAGTAGCCGTAGCCCGGCACCCACACCCAGCCGTAGATCGGGTCGTGGGCCCAGCGGCCGTAGTGATACGGCCCCCACGCCCACGGATCGTAGGAGACCCAGGTCAGGCAGCCGTTGCGGGTGTGCCAGTAGCCGTTGTAGTACGGACGCCAGCCGTTGCCGACGAACGGACGCCACGACCAGCCGATGCCGCTGACGTGCACCCAGCGGCCGTGATCGTCGAGATCGTCCGACCAGTACGAGAGACGGCGATCCATGTAGCGGCTGTTGTAGGAGCCGAAGCGCTCGGCGCGCTTGAGGAACCAGCGCTCGAAGTCGTCGGCGGAGCTGCGCTGATCGCCGACCAGGTCGTACGTGCCGCGATCGTCGACGCTGGCGGTCTCCCCCGCGCGCAGACGCGTGGTGCGGGACGGCGTGCGAACCTCGATCGTGCCGTCGAAGACCGTCACGCGGTCGGAGCCGCGGTCATCGGTCTCGACCGAGTACACGGCCTCGTCCTCGGCCACGTAGCTGGCGTGGCTCGTGTCGAGGCGGACGTGATCGCGGCCGATGTCGGTGCGGTGCACGGCCACCTTGCCGTACTTCAGCTCCGCGATGGTCTCGTTCCCCTCCCCTTCGTAGCTGTCGAGGATGGAACGGAAGCGGAGCGCGGTGGCGCGGTCGACGCCGATGATGTTGCCGTCGGACAGACGGACTTCGGCGCGTCCGCGGCGGGCGGTGATCACTTCGTCGCCGGGATAGACCGGGAGGTTGCGGTGAGCCTGAATCTCGTCACCGTTCTCCCCCGACTTGACGACCGTGCCCCCCTCTTCGAAGGAGAGGTGGGACTGGTGGCGCTCGTCATCGGCCAGCGTGGGAAGGGCGACGGCGAGCGTGAACAACGTTAGAAGGGCTGCTTTTCTCATGGGACTCTCCTGCATCCGGGACGCTCCGGTTGCGGCCGACATGCCACGGGACGGCTGAGTATTCCGCCTGTGTTTTCAACGACTTGGTTGCTGTGACCGACTGCCGTGTGTCCTCTGGTGGTGAGGTGCTGTCATCAACGCGGGACGGGCGGCTCTGACACCGGATCAACACCCTGACACATGTTTGCCTTCCGCCGTCACTTCAGTTGCGATCGCACGGTCGTGCCGTCACGCACCTCGTCGATCGATTCGGCAATCCGGCGAATCGGCAGCCCTCGATTCGATTTCGGCTGCTCTCCGGACGCGGCACCGCCCAAGTGCAGTGCGACCAGATTGAATTCGTCGTCTACCATCGCTGATCCCGAAGCCGAATCGAGCGTGGATGCGGTATGCAGCACGCGCAGTCCGTTGCGGTTCAACCTACGGACGTTGCCGCTCGAGCTGAACAGCGCATCGCGATCGAGGAACTGGAACACGCGCAGCGACAAATTGGGTGACAGAACCTGCGCCTCAGCGGGCTTGGGAATAGGGACCCACTGGCGGAGCTCCCCATTCCCGACAGGGTCGTTGCCAAGGGGCTGTTTCAGAGTGATGATGGCAAAGTCGAGCAATCGTACGTCCCGGTTCGCCTTGCCCGTGCTATCGAGCTTGGGGTCCAGTAGCCACGCCTCGTCGAGGTTCGACGGGCTTCGCGGCCCTTCCATGATGATGTTGTCGAAATACGTCGTGTGCGCTTCGACGGACGTTCGCTGGATACGGCTTTCGTCAACGAGCCGCCCCTCCTCATCGAGGAACACATGCGCGGCGGTGAGGACATGCCTAGGACTGACCAAAATGCCTGTGGCGTAGTGGATCCGGCCATCGAGGATGAAGCTGACCGTCCGGTTCGACATTTTGACGATGTCGATCAGTTGTCGGGGTACGCGGACGACCGAACTGCCCAAGATGACGTCCAGAATCCCGTGAACCGCATTCACCAACAAGAATTTCTTTCGAAGATCGAGCGCCGCTTCGCCACTGGTGTTCAGATCGTTCAGTCCGGCGCCGAACTGCGACAAAACGGCGCCGAACGACGAGAAAATCGCCTTCGCTTTGAGATTGTTCGATTCAGTGCGTTCACACACGATCGCCTCCGTGGCCTCTTCTCGGTTCTCCCGGCTCGCGCTCAGCGGTCTGGATCCGCACTGGCGGCGGTTCCACTGGCGTACCCTCTGCCTCCGGCGTCGACGACATCATCGACGCAATGCACGGGACCCTCAGGATCTCGTGGCTCTTGATCTGCGGAAGAGGGCGCCGTCCCAGGTGGTCCGGCCGGACTTCGACGACGTCGTAGAGCACTTCGAACTCGACGTCGAAATCCCCTTCGTGGTCCTGTCCCAGAAAAGAGCCGGAAAGGACGCTCAGCATCGAGGCCAGCGAGCCGTTTCCAAATAGCAGATCGATGTTCGGGGCGTCGTACCAGCGAAAGGTGAGAAGGGTTGGTGCGGAAGGACCTTCACCAAGCCGCGAGGTATTGAACGAAACCTCCTGGATGACGTCTTCAAACGTAAGCGTGACGACGATCTGTTGCGCATACGGCCGGGTTGGCGAATTCTGCCCGTAGTCGAAGTTGATGCGGGCAATCGGCTCCGCGACGAAGCCCGCCGTGACCTTTCCGGCAGGAAGAGTGACGCGAACGTAGTCACCATTTCCTTGCAGCACATTGGGTTTGATCCGCGACTGACCACCCGCGGCGAAGTCTTCCCAGCGCGCGATATAGCCGGTCCCGGTCGACCCGACCTTCGGAGAGGGGGTGGTCGGGCTCGGATCGAATGTGAGCTGCGTATCGATCGGGCGGTGCATCAGAGAGAGCTCCTCGGCTTCCAGGATGCAAACG
>DASUSL010000470.1:0-9952 GCA_036375135.1 Thermoanaerobaculia bacterium
TTCACCGAGAACGGCGGCGTCGCGCGTTACGTGATGGAGAACGCCAGCGCGGGGATGGTCGGCGTGAACGTCGGCGTGCCGGTGCCGCGCGAGCCGTTCGGATTCGGCGGCTGGAACGACTCCAAGTTCGGCGTGGGCGACATCACCGGCCGCGGCTCGATCGAGCTGTGGACGCGGTCGAAGAAGATGACCACGAAGTGGAACAAGGAAGCGGGCACGAACTGGATGTCGTGATGCGCTGGATCGTCTTCGCGGTGCTGCTCGCGGGGACGATCGCGCTGGCGTTGTACCTGATGGACCACGGCGCGCCGCTGCGCCAGGCCGGCTGCTCGATCGGCTGCTTCGAGCTGGCGTTCACGCCGAAGAAGGCCGCGGCCATCGTCGATGCGTGGGGCGCCGCGAACGTGGAGATCGCGCGCGAGGACATCTACGCGGACTTTGCGTTCCTCCTGTTCTACGCGAGCTTTCTCTGGTTGATCTGCAGAGGTGCGGCGTCGCACCTCACCGGCCGCTGGCTGCGCGCGGCGAGGATCATCGCGCCGGCGATGCTCGTCGCCGGCGCGCTGGACGCGGTGGAGAACGCCGGCATGCTGGTGATGCTGAGCGGCACGTTCGCCGTGGCGCCAGTGGTGGCGGTGTGCGCGGCGGTAAAGTTCGCGCTGGTCGCAGTGGGCATCGTCTTCATCTACGCCGCCCACCTCGCGCGCTGAGGAGCGCCGGCGTCCTCGCCGGCTGCCGTGGCGGCGTGCCGCCGCCACCCGGGCGCGGGCGAGACGCCCGCGCGGCAGCCGGCGGGACGCCGGCGCTCCGCGGTAGGGAAAATGGCGTAGCGGGTCTCTCCTTTCAGGGGGAGAGAATCCATGTCGAAGCTCTGGCGCGCGGTGAAGCGGTTCTACATCTTCATCCTGCCGATCCGTTTCTCGCTGCTGGCGCTGCTGGTGATCGTGCTGGCACTGCTGGTCTCCGATCAGGGGCGCGACGTCATGCGCGCGCTGGCGGAAGACCGCGTCGGCGCATGGTGGCTGCGCGTGATCATGCTGGTCGTGGCCACGAACCTGCTCGCGTACGCGATCTGGTTCTGGTCGCGCCATCTTCTCCGCTACCGGCCGCACTCGAGCGAGGTGTGCGATCCGTCGCACGGGCTGCTCGAAGAGTTCCCCAAATGGACGAAATGGCTGCCGCGCATCCTCGGCCTGCTCGCATTTCTGGCCGTGATCGCGGCCTTTCCCGCGGCGGTCGGAGTCACGTTTCGCGCGCAGATCCCCGCGCTGATGTGGTGGATCATGGCGTGGCTGATCCTCTCGGCGATCGTCTACTGGCTGTTCGTCGTCAAGCGGCCGGGCGGAAAGATCGGTGCGAAGCGATACACCGCCGTCTCGGCGTGGAAGGATCTCGATCCCATCACGCGGCGCGTGCTCCTCATCTCGTTCGTACTGGAGGTGGCGCTGTTCCTGTGGGCCTTGCTCGCGCCGGTGACCTGGTGGGTCCTCGGCGTGGCCGCGGCGCTGGTGCTGACCATCGCGGTGTGGATCCCGCTCGGCAGCTACATCGTCGCCGTCGGCGAGGCGTATCGCGTACCGATCCTCACCTTCATCCTCGCGCTGGGGCTGCTGCTCAGTCCCTTGTCCTGCGTCGACAATCACGAGATCCGCACCCTCGGCCGCGTGGCCGAACGCACGACGATCGACGAGGCATTCAGGAAATGGCACTCGCGCGTCGCGGCGCGGCCGGAGCACGCCGGACGCGGAACGATCCCGATGGTCATCGTTGCCACAGAAGGCGGCGGCATCCGAGCCGCGTACTGGACCGCGGCCGTGCTTTCGTCGCTGCAGGATCAGTTGCCCGGGTTCGCGGATCACTGCTTCGCCATCAGCGGCGTTTCCGGCGGCTCGGTGGGTGCGGCGGTGTTCGAGTCGCTGCTCGTGCGGCGCGCGGTCACGCCGTCGGCAGGGCTGCTGCACGCCGACGCGCGCGGGGTGCTGGAGTTCGACGCGCTGAGCGGCACGCTGGCCGCGCTCTCCCAGCCCGACCTGCTGCAGCGCTTCATCCCTCTCAACTTCCCCGACCGCGCGAAGGCGCTGGAGCGCGGGTGGGAGTACGGCTGGGAGCAGCACTTCACGAGCGAGACGAACGTCATGGCGCAGCCGTTCGTGCAGACGTTGCAGAAGCATCCCACGCTGCCCGTGCTGCTGATGAACGGCACGCTCATCGAGACCGGCGACCGCATCATCACCAGCAACGTCGCACTCCGTCCGAACCCGCACTTTCGCAACGCGTTCGACTCGTTTGACGCCATGGGCCGCGACGTGCGTACGAGCACGGCCGCGTTGCTGAGCGCGCGCTTCCCGTACGTCACGCCGGTCGGGACGATCGTGGACATGGTCCGCGGCGGCAAGCGGCGGCGCATCGCCGACGGCGGCTATTTCGAGGTGTCTGGTGCGGTGACCGCGGCCGAGGTCGCAGACTTTGTGATGAGGCAGAACGTGACACCGAAGGTGCAGCCGCTGATCGTCCTCATCGACTATCGCGACGAGATCGATGAAGACCGCAGAGACCCGAGGAATCCGCTGCCGTTCTGTCCCGCGCCCGCAGCGTGCGGGCCGTCGTCGAAGAAAGACAAGACCTTCTTCGCCACCGAGATCTGGTCGCCGATCGCGGGGCTGCTCAGTGCGCGCGGCGCACGAGGATCGCAGGCCGTCGGTGACGTCGTGCAGTTGATGGGCGACGCACACATCGCCGAGTTCCGCCTGCTGCCGCGATACGTGCCGCTGCCGCTGGGCTGGGTGCTCTCGCAGCGCGCGCAGGACTCGATCGACTGGTCGGCCGCGTGCGAAGGCGGCAACCGCAGCGCCACCGACCGTGTAGCCGCACACATCGGCGTACGGCTACGGCCCGGCTGGATGAACGCGCAGTCGAACAAGGCACGCCAGGCGATGAATGCATACGTGCCGAATGGCGTGCCGTGCGAGGGCGGCGGCGTGATTTCTTCGAGTTGCGCCAGCGAAGGATGCGATCCCGCTGACGCCGATCCGGGGACGGGAGCGTTGCGTTGAACGCTCTTACATCCGCTCGAAGAAGGTCTCGCCGATGCGCACTCCGCGCTGCGTGAGGGAGCCGGTGAGGACGCGCAGGCTGCCGTCGTCGAAGCTGGCGCGGGCGGTGAACTTTTCACCCTTCACTTCGATCGCGTTGAGCACCGCCAGGCGGCCCGACTCGACGTAATTGCCGCGCAGTTTTCCGTCCGGCGCGACTTCGAGCACGAGGCCGTACGACTCGCTGGGACCACGGTAGCTGCCGGCGATCTTCGGACTCTGCGCATACGCCGTCACCGCCACCGTGAGCATCAATACCGCTGCGAGCTTTTTCATGATTGCCTCCAGCGTTAAATACGCCGGCGGCGCGAAAAGGTTGTTCAGTTTTTTTGCAGACGAACAAGTTTTTCGAACAGACCTGTCAACGCCGCATCGAGATCCTCGTGCACGCCGGAGTGCACGGGCGAGGTCTGGATGATGGTGCTGCGCGGCGCGACGAGCCAGTGAAACCGCGCGCGCTGCGGCAGTTGTCCGATCGAGCCGGCGTCGCCGCCGCCCGCGCAGATCCTCGGGATGATCTCGAGATAGCTCTCCACCGCGGCCACGTCGACGTCGGGCGCGAGCGCCATGAGACGCGCGGCATCGAGCTCGATGCGCGACTGCAGATACGCGGCCGTCGAGCAGAAGAGGATCACCCCGGCGTTGACGAACTCTCCCCGCTCGACGCGCGGCACGACGCGCACGACGGCGTAGTCAAAGACGTGTCGCTTGCGCACGAGCCGCATCCTCCACCCATTCGCGCGGCGCGTCGAGCCGCCGCAGGAGCACCTCGCGATACGCGGCACGATGCTCCGCGGCGTTCGCGAACTTCGGCTCATCGAGCCATTCATCGGGGATCAGCGCCAGCACCTCGTCGATGACGCCCGCGGTCAGCCGCGGCGTGAGCTCCACGTCCGCCTCGTGGATCTCCGTCGCCCACGGCAGCAGCACGTGCTCGCCGATCTGCTTGTACGGATTCCGCGCGCGCTCGAGATGCTGGTCCCACGCGTGATGAAAGATCAGCGTCGCGCCGTGATCGATCATCCAGAGCTCTTTGTGCCACACGAGCAGGTTCGTGTTCTTCGCGCTGCGGTCGACGTTCGATACGAGCGCGTCGAACCAGACGATCGACGACGCGAGCCGCGGCTTCTCCGCGATCGGGCGCGGCACGAGCGGATCGAAGGTGATGGAGCCGGGGAGATAGTCGAGCGCGAGATTGAGTCCCTCGCTGCGGCGCAGCAGGTCCTGGATCTCCGGATCGGGCTCGGTCTTCGCCATGCGCGGATCGACCTCGGCGAAGACGATCTCCGGCACCGGCAGGCCGAGGGCGCGGGCCAGCTCGCCGGAGACCAGCTCCGCGATGAGCGCACGCGGACCCTGCCCCGCGCCGCGGAACTTGAGGACGTACGTGCCGTCGTCGTCGCCCGCGACGATGGCCGGGAGCGAGCCTCCCTCGCGCAGCGGCGTTACGTACTCCGTGGCGGTGATGGTGCGGATCATCCGCGCGCGATTCTCGCACGCGACGCCGAAACGCAGGACAGGCTTCAGCCTGTCCCGGGCAGGCTGAAGCCTGCCCTACGTTTGCGCGCGGTTGCGGAGGCGCGCCAGCAACTGTTCGGGCGTGGCCTCGAACGTCTTCGCGATGTTGGGCGCGTGGATGGCGTCGTGGAGCGTGCCGCCCATGTCTTCGAGGATCGGCGCCAGCGACGACCCACGCCACCGCTCCTCGGTCAGCGAGATGAACTGATCCGTGACCGAGCAGTTGGCGTCGGTGCGTCCGTCGTTCGTGGTGAGGAAGACCAGCACGCGCTCGAGCGCGGCGCTCAGCGCCTCGTCGTTGCCGAACGCGCCGTGCACGGCGTGCAGCAGCGGCTCGAGCTCGTGCGAGATCCTGCGGAACCGGACCGCCGAGCGCCACAGCGCGTCGAACTCACTCATCTTTCTCTTTGAAGACCGTGTCGATGGCCAGACCCGCGGCGAGCAGGAGCTGCGCGACGTCGCGGCGTCCCGCGGCGGAGGCGCCGAGGCTGATCACGTAGGTGTCGGCGGTCGTGAAGAGCTCCTTGCCGAGGCCGGCCCACTTCTTGGTCACGCGTCCGAGCTCTTCACCCCCCGTGCCGAGGAGCTGGAAGTTCCATCCTTTCCAGTCGCCTTTCACGCTGCCGATCTCCTGGTCCTGCATGTCGAAGATGCGGAACGACGGACCGATGGAGAGCACTTTCGCGCGGAAGTAGCCGAGCTCGCGCCCACCCGCGGTGACGTGCACCTTCGGCCGGAAGAGCGCCACGCCGCGATGGATGGACAGCACCGGCGGCTCGGTCTCGCGTTCGTACACGTTGACGACCGTCGGCAGCCATTTGTTGTTCATGGCCAGGCGCAGGTACTTCACGATCCCGGGCGGCTCTTCTTTCGCGATGCCGATGGGCGCTCCGCTGGTGGCGTCGAGCAGGTCGTAGGTGCTGGCCAGCTTCATGAAGCCGACGCGTTCTTTGACGACGTACGTGTTGCGGTCGAGCATGATCGTTCCAGTTTATCCCGAGCGCAGCGAGGGATCTCGCCACGTGCGACGCTGGTGCACCCGAGATCCCTCGCTGCGCTCGGGATAAACTGGAAAGTCACCCCTTCAGAATCACGCCGCGCCGCTCGCGACCATTCATCTTCACGGTCACGCCGCGCTCGAGGCGCACGTGGCGCACGAGCGCGCTCTCCGAGACCGCGGGCAATGACGCGAGCCATTCCCAGTCGACGAAGCTGCCGCGCACGCGCGGGCTCACCGAAAAGTAGCCGACCTGGAAGGCGGTCAGGTTCTGGAAGAAATGCGAGCCTTGCGACGGGTCGACGCTGAGGTCGCGGAAGTCGGATTCGACGATGGCGCGCGCGCCGCTGACCTGGTCCCACTTCACCGGGATGCCGAGGAGCGGGTCGTTGCTGCCCCAGCGTCCGGGGCCGATGAGGAGGTAGTCGCGCAGTTCCGCGTTCAGCGAGGCCAGCTCGCGCGCGGCGTCGCGGCTGCGCGAGCGGTCGAAGGTGGCGGCGTGCACGACCACGATGTCGCGCAGATCGCGGATGACGCCGTGCCCGAGGACCTGCGCGCTTTCGCAGAGGAGCTGCTCGCGGGCGAAACCCTCGAGGTCGAGCTCGTCCATCTCGCGGTTGATGACGAGAGGGCGCATCTGCAGGACTCCGAGCGTTCGGCTCTGCAGGTTCACGGCGAACTCGATCTCCACCGGCGTGCCGATGCCTCGCGAGCCGAGCTTGCAGAGATGGTCGAGCGCGGGGGCGAGCGGGAGGAGGCGGTGGCGGAGGATGGGGGCGAAGGTGACGATGCGCGTGCCGTCGCGGGCGACGCCGTCGTAGAGGGCGTCGTTTTCGGGGGAGTACGTCGAGGCGAGGAGCGGGAGGGTTGCGTCTTGTTCGGCGGTGCGGAGGTCGTGGGAGACGACGCGCTCGTCTTCGACTCGCGTGGGACAGGCTGAAGCCTGTCCTACGTGCAGCGCGTAGAACTTGGTTTGGGTGGTTTTCTCTTCGGGCAGGTGTTCGGGGAAGCGGGGGGAGAAGCGGACGGTGGGGTGGCCTTCGACGATGGTGCGGCCGAGGCCCAGGGCGACCGACGCGATGCCGTCTTCCGGTTGCTGCGGGCCGGTGGGATAGAAGTTGTACGAGCGCGCCACGCCCGAGACTTCCGGATAGAAACGCTCGCCGCCGTGCAGCGCGCCGACCATGCGCTGCACGATGACGCCCATCTTCTCGTCCTCGGCGCGCAGACCCGTGGTGCGCACGTACTCGCGCGCCGAGTGATAGAAGGTCGACGCGTAGACGCGCTTGATGGCCACCAGCAGCTCGTCCAGCCCGTTGTTCGGGATCATGTACGTCTGATAGACGCCGGCGAACGGATGGAACTGCGAGTCTTCGAGGAGACTCGACGAGCGCACCGCCAGCGGCTCGCGCACGAGCGCGAGGAACTCGGACAGACGCGCCGCGACGTCGGAAGGGAAATGCTCCGCGGCGAGGAAGCGCCGCATGATCTCTTCATCGCTGCCGCTGGCGCCGCGCAGATCGTTGTCGTCGAGAAAGCGATCGAACACTTTCGTGGCAATGACGACGCCGGGGGGTACTTCGATCTCCAGGCCGGGGAAGCGCACGCCGCTGAGCGAGAGCAGCGTATTCACGAAGGCAATGCCGCGCGCCTTGCCGCCGATCGAACCTTCGCCGATGCGCGCGAACGACGTCGCGGGATCGAACGTCTCCGCGGAGAACTCGGAGAGCAGCCCGCGCTGCCGCTGCGAGCGGTGTTCGTGCACGACCTGCACGAGGTACTCGCGCAGCTCCCCCGCCGACTCCCACTCTGACGACTGCCGCGGCCGCAGCCGCGTCGCGAGATCGAACTCCGTGCGCGCCTGGAACCAGCGCGAGAAATCGTTGTGCCGCGCGTGCGCGAGCACGCTCTCGTCCGGCACGACGCGCAGTTTCTCTTCGAGCGACTTCAGATCATTGGCGCGGCCGACTTCGCGGCCGTCGAGCCGGAAGATGAAGTCGCCGAAGCCGAAGTGCTCGCGGAACTTCGTGCGCAGCTCTTCGACGAGGTCCGGCGACTCCTTCCAGAGGAACTTCGCGCCGGCGCCTTCCGCCTCCTCGCGCAGCGCGTCATTCGACGACTGCAGCAACACCGGCACGTCCCAGCGCCGCTCCTTCACCTCGCGCGCGAAGGCGATGCCGGCGCGCGCATCGTGCTCGCCGCCGCGCAAAAAGCCGGCGTCGGTGATCACGCCGCTGAGATGGCTCTCGTAGCGCGTCAGGCACTCCATGGCCTGCTCCCACGTCCTCGACAGGAGGATCTTCGGCCGCGCGCGCATGCGCAGCGCGCGATGCACTTTGTTCACGCCTTCGCCGATCAGTTTCTGCGTGTGCTCCATCACTTCCGAGTAGAGCAGCGGGAGGAAGAAGGACGTGTAGCGGAGGCTGTCCTCGTTCACGAGGATGACCGGCACGCCGAAGCTCTTCGTGTCGCCGGCGGCGTTCTGCTCGTCCTCGAGATTGCGGATGATCGCGCCGAGGAGGCGGACGTCGCCGCGCCAGACGAAGACGCGGGCGAAGTCGTCGGTGGCCAGCTCGCCCAGCTCGCGCTTGTCGTACGCGAGCAGCACCACCGGCGTGACGAACCCTTCGTCGCGGATGGCGCGCGCGAGGCGCAGCGGCGTCATGTCCTCGACGTGCAGCGTGGTGATGACGAGGTCGAAATGCTTTCCCTCGCGCAGGAGCGCCAGCGCCTCCTCGCCGCGCGAGACCGGAGTCAATTCGTAGAGCAGCCCTTCTTCCTCGAAGAGGTAGAGGTCGAAGAGACTGGAGACCAGGAGAATGTCGCGGATGCGATGCCGCTCGAGCTGCAGGAGGGCCTGCAGCGCGTTCATCACACGACTCCCTGATCCAGCATCGCGTCCGCCACTTTCAGGAAGCCGCCGATGTTCGCGCCGTTCACGTAGTTGCCCGGCGTGCCGAAGCGCTCCGCCATCTCCACGCACGTGCGGTGGATGCGCTTCATGATGCCGCGCAGCCGCTCGTCGACTTTCTCGCGCGGCCACGACATGCGCTGGCTGTTCTGGCTCATCTCCAGCCCCGACGTGGCCACGCCGCCCGCGTTCGCGGCCTTGCCCGGGCCGTACAGGATGCCGGCGTCGACGAAGCGCGCCACGCCGCCGGGCGTGGTGGGCATGTTCGACCCTTCGGCCACGAGATAGCAGCCGTTGCGCAGGAGGTTCGCGGCGTCGCGGGCGTTGATCTCGTTCTGCGTCGCGCTCGGGAACGCGCAGTCGGCCTTCACGTCCCACAGCGGGTTGTGCTCGGCGCGCGCGTCGACGGGGACGTACGACGCCTCCTTGAACTGCTCCGCATATTCGCCGATGCGTGCGCGCCTCGTGTTCTTGCAGTCCATCACCCAGGCCAGCTTCTGGTGGTCGATGCCGGACGGATCGTGGATGAAGCCGTCGGAGTCGGAGAGCGTGACCACCTTGCCGCCGAGGTCGAGGATCTTCTCGACCGTGTACTGCGCGACGTTGCCGCTGCCGGAGACGAGGCACGTCTTCCCTTCCAGCGTCTGCCCGCGCGCGGCCAGCATCTCCGCCGCGAAGTACACCGCGCCATACCCCGTGGCCTCGGGGCGGATGAGCGAGCCGCCCCAGTTCAAGCCTTTGCCGGTGAGCACGCCGGAGAACTCGTTGCGCAGCTTCTTGTACATGCCGAAGAGGAAGCCGATCTCGCGGCCGCCGACGCCGATGTCGCCCGCGGGGACGTCGGTGTCGGCGCCGACGTGCCGGTACAGCTCGGCCATGAAGGCCTGGCAGAAGCGCATGATCTCCGTGTTGCTCTTTCCTTTCGGGTCGAAGTCGGAGCCGCCCTTGCCGCCGCCCATCGGCAGCGTGGTCAGGCTGTTCTTGAAGACCTGCTCGAAGGCGAGGAACTTGAGGATGCCGAGGTTGACGGAGGGGTGAAAGCGCAGGCCGCCTTTGTAGGGGCCGAGGGCGCTGTTCATCTGGATGCGGAAGCCGCGGTTGACGCGCACCTCGTTGCGGTCGTCGAGCCAGGGGACGCGAAACATGAGCACGCGCTCGGGCTCGACCATGCGCTCGAGGATGCGCGCGGAGCGGTACTCGGGATGGCGCTCGAGGACGATCTCGACGGACTGCACGACCTCGAGCACGGCCTGGTGGAACTCCGGCTCGGCGGGATTGCGAGCCTTCACGGCGGCCATGAAGTCTTCGACGAACGGCGACACGCGGTCCGCGGCCTCTTCGGCGTAGGTTGCCATGCACACTCCTCGGTTGTTGTGTGCAGGAAAGGGTACTACGGTCGCGGAGCGCCGGCGTCCCGCCGGCTGCCGTGGCGGC
>DASUSL010000471.1:0-3585 GCA_036375135.1 Thermoanaerobaculia bacterium
GCCGGTGATGGGGAGCATCCCGACCTGCAGCGCGAAGCGGAAGACGACCTGGGCGGGGGTGCGGCGGGTGCGCAGGACGATGTCGCGGAACGCGGTCGCGCGGAGCTCGCGCACGTTCGCGGTCAGGAGCGAGAAGCCCTGGTAGACGATGCCGTGCTCGCGGCAGAAGGCGCGTACGTGAAAGTCCCAGCCGGTCGCGGCGTAGCAGCGGTTCTGCACGAACGTCGGCTTGACGCGAGCGAACGCATTCAGCTCTTCGAGTTGGTCCAGCGCCACGTTGCTGATGCCGAGGGAGCGCGCTTTGCCCGCGGCGTGCAGCTCTTCCATCGCGCGCCAGGCCTCGCGGTCGGCGTCGCCGAGGCCGCGGCGGCGGGAGGGGCCGTGCAGGACGTAGGAGTCGATGTGGGACACCTGCAGGTGCTCGAGCGACTTCGCGAACGACTGCTGCACCTGCGTCGCGATCGGCGCGCTCGGGTCGTACGGAAGGCGCTCGTCCTGACCGTCGCGATACGTGAACTTCGTCTGCAGGAAGAGCTCTTCGCGCGGCACCTTCGACGCCGCGATGGCCGCGCCGACGCCGGCCTCGAAGTAGTGCTTGCGCTGGTTCGCGGTGTCGATGCCGCGGAAACCGGCTTGCAGCGCGAGCCGCACCAGGCGCTCGGTCTCCTCTTCCTTCCACGCGGTGCCGTAGAGAAAGTACGGCCGGATGTCGTTCATGCGGTCGGCACCTGCAGCTCGAACGTGGCCACGCCGTCGGAGATCTCGACGCGGTCGCCGTGGCGGAGCAGCGTCTCGCGGATGCGTTGTCCGTTCAGCCACGTGCCGTTGGTCGAGCCGCGGTCGACGGCCACGAAGCCGCTCGTGCTCGGGCCGATCCAGACGTGGCGCTTCGAGACGCGCGCGTCGCGCAGGACGATCTGCGACGACGTGCCGTCGCGGCCGATCTGCACGCCCGCGTAGCCGACGAGGAACGACTGTCCCTGCAGCGGCCCGGCGGTGCAGAAGAGCGCCGCGTCGACCGGCGTCGCGCTGCCGGGCATGCGCACCTCGCGCGTGAGGCGGCGGACGAGCTCCGGCTCGGGCGGCGTGAAGTCGGCGGCCAGGCCGAGCCGCGCGCGCAGCGACACGATCTCCGCGATGAGCTCGTGCCGCACCGACTGCGCGTCGAGGTCTTCCTCACGGCTGGAGCGCCACGAGTGAAACGCCAGCTCCGTGGCCAGCGCGTGAAACTTCCGCCGCGCGATCCACTTCCCCAGTCCTCCCTCGACCAGCGCCGCGCTCGACGCGGTGATGCGCTTCATCACCGACGTCACCACGATCACATCTTCCCGGCTCAACACTCCCTCGGCCACCACGGTGCTGAGGTGCGCGCGGATGATGTTCGCCTCGCGCCGCAGCGAGAAGATGGCCACGGTGAGCACGGCGATGAAGGCCGGGATCATGATGAAGAAGTAGGTGGCGAAGAAGGCCAGGCCGAAGCTGGCGGAGAGGTTCCAGAGCGCGTGCAGTCCCATCGCGCCGCAGATGCCGGCCACCGGCGCGAGCCACTTCACCGCGCGCTTGTCGGTCTCGCGCGACCAGCCGAGGCCGATGCCGGTCATGCTGGTGAAGAGCGGGTGCGCGAACGGTCCCATGATGCCGCGCAGGAAGAAGACCGCCGCCGCGCCGCCGTCGCCCGAGGCCACCGCGCGGCCGTAGTACTGGACGTTCTCGGTCATGGCGAAGCCGAGGCCGACCATGGTCGCGTAGACGATGCCGTCGGTGACGTTGTCGAACTCGTCCCTCTTCCAGAGGAAGAGCAGCAGCAGCGCCGCGCCCTTGGTCAGCTCTTCGACCAGCGGTGCCGAGACGACCGCGGTGAGCGTCGACGCCGAGGCCGCGCCGGCGATGGCGGTGAAGATCCCCTCGTTGACGACGTTGAAGAGAAGAGAGAAGAAGACGGCGATGGCCGCGCCCCAGATGAAGGCGAGGCCGAGGAGCCACGACGGCTCGGGCTCGAAACGGTCGATCCAGAGCGCGAAGGCGACGTAGAACGGCACCGGCAGCGCGGCCATGAGGAAGCCGGTGACGAAGCCGCTCAGGCCGATCTCGATGCCGATGACCGTGAGCGCGATGAAGCCGAGGATGACGGCGAGGAAGAGGACCACACCGGCGACGATCCACGTCGAGCGTTTGGGTTTCATGGGGGAAACGATTTTAACCCACCCTTTTCCGTCAGCCCCTCCTGCGCCCGTCACGGCAGCAGTACTGCTCCGCGTTCGTGCCTGTCGGAGACGTGCACTAGATCTGGGGCGACAACCCGCAGAGGTGCGCGGCAAGCAGGCGGCGCCAACGGGGCACCCCGGCGCCTGACTTCTCTCTACGTACAGCGAGTCAGTCCAGTCAAGCAAGCCGTCTGCATGCTCAGGGGAGGTTTTACGACGGCGCAAGGGTAGTCCGTACGCGGCGGAGTTGATTGCAGAAAAGCAAGGATTTCTCAGTGAGCGAGAGCGGCGGCAGCGAACTCCGGTACGAGAAAGAGGTTCTTCAGCGTCAGTCCGGCGACGGCGACGTGGCGGCCAAGCTCGGTGAGGTAGTACTTGTAGGTCCTGCCGAGCTTTTTGATGATCCCGTGAAGGCGAAGGCGCTTGAGTAACCGCGAGATCTGCGACGAGCGGAAATGGCCGAGGTGTTCGCGGAGCGAGCGGTTGCGGAAGCCTTGGATGAAGAACTCGCCGCGACAGAGGATCTCGAACAGGTTCTGATCGTCGTCGTCGAAGAGGTTGAAGCCGCGATAGCGATGCTCGCGCTCTTCGACCGAGTCGGAAATCTTCGAGGGGGCCTTGAGACCGGGGGTGGGATCGTCGATGGCCGAGAGGAAGTGGATGTAGCGGTCGTTGGCTGCGTGGGATATGGACGCGAGATCGGGGAAAAGGGAGTAGATCGACTTCTTCAGATCGGCGAGCTTCATGACCCGCTGACCGTCACGCTGTTCCACCATGCGGTGGTGTCGAAAAAAGGAGACGTCGTTGGTGGTGGTCTCCACTCGAAGAATGAACCCGTGCTTGTCGTACATCTTGATCGAGGCTGGCCCGAGGTAGTGGCGCACGCGAGTCCCGTGAATGCGGATCGAGAAGTCGCCGCCGGTCTCGCGCTTCTCCGCGGTGGCTGGTGAGCGGCCAAGGAACGTGGCGATGTCGTCGGCCTTGATGGCGTGGATCGAAGTCCGTAGCAGGTGGTCGTACAGCGGAGCCAGATCTGCCGCGCTGCGGAACACGATGTCGGTCGCGTACTCAGCCTGGGCGATGCTCCAGTGGTAGCGACCCAGTGGCTCGAGATCGGGAACGTACCGGGCGACGGCAGCATCCATTCGCGCGTGCAGTTCGGTCACGGCCAGGTTGTCCGACAGATCCTGAGCCTTGCGCCAGTTGCTGAGGGCCACGATTGCGTTGTCCTGCAACTCGAACGAGATGCGTGCGGCTTTGAGCTTGGAAGCCAGCCAGTTGTGACCGTTGAAGTAGAACTGTGTCCGGAAGGGACACCAGGTCGGCACGCTCAGAAAGCAGAGACCGAGCACCTCGTCGATGAAGTAGAAGTAGTAGTAGA
>DASUSL010000472.1:0-4998 GCA_036375135.1 Thermoanaerobaculia bacterium
GAAAGCGGCAGCTCCGCCGCTGCCGCACTCCTAGACTATTTTGGCTCGGGCTCGCCGAGCATGGATGCTTTGTGGTGTTTGAAGCGGCCCGTGGCCAGCAGTGCCGGCAGCAGCGTGATCGAGGCGAGGCAGCTCAGCGCGATGCCCACCACCGAGGCCAGTCCGATCGAGCGCACGCCGGGGTAGTGCGACATCGCGAACGAGGCGAAGCCGATGATCGACATCAGCGCCGCCAGCGTCACCGCGCGTCCCGTCTCCAGCGCGTTCTCCGGGAAGTCCTCGGGTGACTCGTCGTAGCGCTGCAGCATGTACACCGCGTAGTCCGTGGCCGTGCCGACGAGCATCAGTCCGACGAACACGTTCATGAAGTTGAACTCGATGTTCAGCGTGGCCATGAAGCCGAGCATGCACGTGCAGCCGGCGATGAACGGCACGAAGACGAAGCACGCGCGCGTGAACGAGCGGAAGCCGCCCCACACCAGCACGAACACGAGCGCGAGGCCGAGGATGCTGGCGCGCATGGCGTCGTTCTTCGTGATCGTGCGCAGCGTCTCGCTGATCAGATTGACGCCGGTGAGTGTTCCTTCCGGATGCCGGCGGCGGATCTCCTGCAGCTCGTTCGGGAGAAAGCGCGGCCACTTGCCGCCCTGCGGATAGACGTAGACGATGGCCAGGTAGCCGGTGGCCGTCTTCTTCACGAAGCGCTGCAGCGTCTCGCCGAGTCCGAGGTTCTCCAGCGTCGCCACCGACAGCGGCGCGCGCTGCGCGAGCGCCTGCCGGTACAGCGGC
This sequence comes from Thermoanaerobaculia bacterium, assembly GCA_036375135.1. Lineage (GTDB taxonomy): Bacteria > Acidobacteriota > Thermoanaerobaculia > Gp7-AA8 > Gp7-AA8 > QHVT01. Next base: position 790 of record DASUSL010000472.1, read on the forward strand.
AGCACTTCGTCGTACGCCTCGGCGCGGAATCCGTTGTCGACCAGCGCCCGGCGGAACGTCTGCTCGATGCGCGGCCACGAGAATGCGTCGTTCTCGCCGCGTTGCAGACGCTCGATCACCGCGCGCTGCTGCGTCTCGCCCGGCACGAACGTGGTGATCGACTGATACGAGCCGATGACCCCTTTCCGCGTCAGCGCGTCGAGCTCCGGCACCACCGCTTCCGCCTTCGCGATCGCCTCGGCCGCGGTCCTGCCGCGCACGCCGTACATCATCGCGTCGAACGACTGGCCGAACCGTTTGGTCACGTCCTCCTGCCGCTGCGACGCCTCGTTGCCCGTCGCGCGCAGCGCCTGCAGCGAGTCGCTGAAGCGGACGTTGCGCGCGAGGAAGCCGGTGATGAGGACGATCACCGTCCAGGCCACGATCACGAACATCGGACGCTTCAGGCTCCAGCGCACGATGCGTCCCGAGCCGAGGGCGTGCACGTGCAGCTTGCGCTTGTCCGCGCGCCGCCGCTCCACGAGGATCAGCAGCGCCGGGAAGACGAACATCACGCTGACCAGGAAGATCAGGATGCCGCTGCCGGTGAGGAAGCCGAGCTCCGTCATGCCGCGGAAGTCCGTCGCCAGGAACGCGTAGAACGTGGCCGCGGTGGTGAGCGCGCCGACGATGACGCCGGGCAGCGCGTGGCGCATGAGCGTCGTCACCGCGCGCGTGACGTCGGCGCCGCGGTTGCGCTCGTCGACGTAGCGCTCGTAGAGCACGGTCATGAAGTCGAGACCGAGGCCCGCCAGCAGCGCGGCGAAGCCGGTGCTCGCCGCGGAGAGCGTGCCGAAGGTCACCGCGCCGAGTCCGAAGGTCACGATGATGGCGGCGCCCATCGGCACGGCCGCGTAGAGCATCGCAGAGGGGCGGCGGTACGCGTAGAGATACAGGAGCAGCACGCCGATCATCGACGTGATGCTGTTGATGGTCATGTCCTGGCGGATGATCTTCTCGTCGCCCGCGGCGATGGCGTAGCCGCCGGTGAAGCCGACCGTCGGCGCCGGCGCGTTCGGGTTCGCGGCCTTGAACTGCTCGAGCACGCGGTCGGTCATGGCCTGCGTCTGCTCCATCAGCGTGCGGCTGAAGGGGAGGTCCTGCGCGGCATGGCGCGGGCGCGCGATGATGATCGCCGCCTGATGATCGGCGGAGAGGTAGTAGCCGCTGGAGAAGTCGACTTTGAGGCCGCCGCCGGCGCGCTGCAGCTTGTCGGTGTAGATTGGCAGGAGGTTGAACGGGTCGATGCGCACGAGCTGCTTGGCCACGCTCGACTGCGGCGTCTGCAGCAGCGCGGCGTTGCGGGCGACGGTGGCGCGGATGTCGTCGTCACTCAGCTTCGCCTGCACGGCGTCGAGCTGGTCGGGCGTGAGCACGAGCATCGAGTAGGGGAGGACGCGGTCGACCATCGAGAAGACGTCGGGGATCTGCCAGGAGACGGTCTCGACGTCCTTGAACTTCTTCAGCTCCTCGCCGAGGGTGTCGAGGAGCGGGTAGTAGGTCTCGGGGTTGGCCCCTTTGGGGATGTCGACGACGACGATGTGGAAGTCGAGCGTGCCGGTCTCCTTGAGCAGGTCGCGAAACTCGTTCACCTCGCGGTTGTTGCGCGGGATGAGATTGAGCACGTCGGGATCGAGGCGAAGGCGCAGCGCGGCCAGGCCTCCGAGGACGACGACGACGAGCGACACGAGCAGCACCGCGCGCGGATGGCGCAGCACGAGCTTGGTGATTCGTTGGAGCAGCTTTTCGATCAAACAGGTTCCTCGATCTCTTTGGTCATCCGCTCGACGACGTGGCGCGTGATGGCCCTGGCCAGCTCATGCTCGCCCATGAATACCGTGCCGAGGTTCTCGCCGCGCAGCAGCTCCGCGACTTCGTCGCTGTGCGTGCGCAGCACGATATCGATCTTCGGGTTCAACTGGCGCGCGACGTCGACCATTTTGCGGACGTCGACGGTGTCGGGCGTGGCGATGACGAGCATGGCCGCGCGCGCGACGTGCGCCTGGATGAGCACCGCCGGATCGGAGGCGTTGCCCGATACGGCGCGCATGTTCAGCCCGCGCAGTTTCTCGACCAGCTCGCGGTTCTCCTCGGCGATGGTGAACGGGATCTTCTGCTCGGCCAGGGCCTGCGCGACGCGGCGCCCGACGCGTCCGTAGCCGACGATGGCCACGTGTCCCGTCAGCTCCGCGGGATCGACACTCATCGGCAGCTCGGCCAGCGGGTCGGCGCGCAGCTCCAGCCGCCGGGCGAGATGGGAGCGCTCGCGCATCCAGCGCTGCGCCGGCGCGATGGCGGCGAAGAGCGCGGGGTTGAGGGCGATGGAGAGGATGGCGCCGGCGAGGATGAGGTTCTGCCCTTCCACCGGCAGCAACTGGTGCTTCCGGCCGAGCTCCGCGAGGATGAACGAGAACTCGCCGATCTGCGCGAGGCTGACGCCGATGGTCACGGCGGTGTTCAGCGGATAGCGGAAGAGGACGACGAGGATCATCGCGGCGAGCGGGTTGCCGATCATGACGATCCCCAGCACCGCCAGCACGCCGAGCGGCTCGCGCACGACGACGCTCGGATCGAAGAGCATGCCCACGGAGACGAAGAAGAGGACGGCGAAGGCGTCGCGCAGCGGGAGCGACTCGTCGGCCGCGCGATGGCTCAGGGAGGACTCGCCGAGGAGCATGCCGGCGAAGAACGCGCCGAGGGCGAAGGAGACGCCGAAGAGCGCCGCCGCGCCGTACGCCACGCCGACCGCCGCGGCGATGACGCAGAGCGTGAAGAGCTCGCGGGAGCCGGTCCGCGCCACGAGCCACAGCACGCGCGGGAAGAGACGCCGTCCCACGACGAGCATGAGCACGATGAACGTGCCGACCTTGGCCAGGGTGAGGAGCAGCGACTTCCCCGCGCCGTGGCCATCCGCGAGCGCGGGCAGCAGGACGAGGATCAGGACCATGACCAGGTCCTGCACGATGAGCCAGCCGACGGCGATGCGACCGTTGAAGGTGGCGAACTGCCCGCGCGCCTCGAGCGCGCGCAACAGGACGACGGTGGAGGCGACACTGAGCGCCAGTCCGAACACGAGCCCGGCCGCGAATCCCCACCCCCAGAGCATCGCCGCGGCGGTGCCGAGGGCCGTGCTGATGGCGATCTGCGCGATCGCCCCCGGCACGGCGATCCCTTTCACGGCCACGAGGTCGGCGAAGGAGAAGTGCAACCCGACGCCGAACATCAGCAGCATCACGCCGATCTCGGCGAGCTGCCCCGCCAGCGCGACGTCGGCGGTGAACCCGCGGGTGTAGGGACCGATGATGATCCCCGCCACGAGGTACCCGACCAGCGGCGGCAGTTTCACCCGCGCGGCCAGGAAACCCATCACCAGCGCCAGCCCGAAGGCGGAGGCGAGCGTGGTGATCAGAGAGGCGCCGTGTTCCACGGGCGCATCATATGGGAGGGGCTCCCTAGGCCGGTTCCGAAGGAACGAACCGTTCGAGCGATGCAATGAGCTCGGGCAGATCGTTGGTCGCCGCGTCCCACACGATTCCGACGTCGATTTCGAAGTAGTCGTGCACGATCTTGTGTCGCATTCCGGCAATGCGGTCCCATGCGATCTCCGGATGAGTCGCGGACGTCGCGGCCGAAACTCGCGACGCGGCCTCGCCGACGATCTGGATCAGGTGCCCGACGATGATCTGCAGGTCTTCATTGGCTTCGAACTGCTCGCGCGTGACGCCGGCGATCTTCGTGCGCGCTCGCCGCGCGTAGTCGAGCATGTCGCCGAGATAAAGAATCTCACTCCGCTTCGACATACTCGACCACCGCCTCGGACAGCACGTCGCGACGAATCCACCGTTTCAACGAGTCGAACGTCCCGACGTCGACCTTCCGCCCCAGAATCTCCGAAAGCTCGTTCGGCATCTCCCAGAAGAACTTCAGCCCCGGTGTGCGGTCCCGGAACTCCACCAGCACGTCCACATCGCTCTCCGGCCCGAAATCGTCCCGCACCACGCTGCCGAAGAACGCCAGTTTGCGGATGCCCCATTTGCGGCAGAAGGCCGCGATTTCCTCGTGGGGGATGGGGATGGCGAGCTCGCGTGTGACAGGCATGGCAACGATGATACCGGTCGAGAGAAGTCGGGGAAACGAGCGGCAGGGCGGGCGCTGTCGAATCGAGACGGT
>DASUSL010000473.1:0-5891 GCA_036375135.1 Thermoanaerobaculia bacterium
AAGAAGTCTTCTCGAGTTGAGAAGAAGTCTTCTGGAGTTGAGAAGGAGTCTTCTCGAGTTGAGATGAAGTCTTCTCGAGTTGAGAAAAATCTTCTCGAGTTGAGAAAAATCTTCTCGAGTTGAGAACCGAGGTGTTCGTTCCCGACATCGCCGGCTGGAGCCGGGAACGCATGCCTGTGGTTCCCGACGTCTCCGCGTTCGAGCTCGCACCGGATTGGATCTGCGAAACGGTCTCGAGCAAGACGGCGCGCCTCGACCGATACCGCAAATTGCCGCGCTATGCGGCCCATCGGATCCCGCACGCGTGGCTGGTCGATCCTGTCGCATTCGGTGTCGAGGGATACCGCCTGGAAGAGGGGCACTGGACGCTGATCGCGACGCACGAGGGCTCGACGGTCATTCGCGCCGAGCCGTTCGAGGCGGGGGAGATCAACCTCGGCGCGCTGTGGCTTCGATGAGGGTGGGCCGAAGGCCGGTCCCTCGCGCCCGTGCCTGATTCGCGTCTGGCAGGAAGTGAGAGCCCGGAGTCCCCTGCCTCGCCAAGCCAGGAAGCGGGCCGGGCAGGCTGAAGCCTGCCCTACGTTTCGGCCGTGAGCTGCGCGAGCACCTCGGACAGCGTGCCGCGTACGTGCACGGTGTCGCCGTTCGTGAGCTTGAGGGTGGTGTGCGGGCCGTGCTGGCCGGCGTTGTATTCCTGCGCCTGCACCACGTACTGCGGGTTGATGACGACCACCGTGGCGGCCGCGCCGATCAGCGTGAGCTCGACGAAGTTTTTCATCATCCTTCCATTTCGGCGAAGTTGACGCTCACCAGGCGCGAGCAGCCCGCTTCTTCCATCGTCACGCCGTAGAGGATGTCGGCGGCTTCCATCGTGCGGCGCGAGTGCGTGATCACGATGAACTGCGTGTCGCGCGAGAAGTCGCGCACCAGGCGCACGAAGCGCTCCGTGTTCACCTCGTCCAGCGGCGCGTCCACCTCGTCCAGGATGCAGAACGGCGACGGCTTGTACTTGAAGATCGCGAACAGCAGCGCGATCGCGGTCAGCGCGCGCTCGCCGCCCGAGAGCAGCGCGATGGACTGGTTCTTCTTGCCCGGCGGCTGCGCCACCAGCTCGATGCCCGACTCCAGCACGTCCTCCTCGTCGAGGAGCTGCATGCGCGCCGTGCCGCCGCCGAAGAGCGACGTGAAGATCTCCGTGAACGACGTGTTCACCTGGTTGAACGCCTCGCGGAACAGCTCGCGCGAGGTGAGGTTGATCTTGCGGATGGTCTGGCGCAGCGACTCGATCGACTGCACCAGATCGTCGCGCTGCGTGCGCAGGAACGACTCGCGCGTCTCCAGCTCCTGGTGCTCCTCGATGGCCAGCACGTTCACCGGGCCGATCTTCTCGAGCTGGTCCGCGAGCTTCGCCACCTCGGACTCCAACGTCGCACGCGACTCTTCATCCGCGGGCGGCTCCGCGTCCGCCAGCGCGTCGATGCCGGCGTGCAGGTCGAGGGCGATCTGTTCGCGCAGCAGGTCGATGGCCGACTTCGAGCGGTCGAGCCGGCGCTCGGCCTCGAACAGCGCCGTCTTGGCGGTGTTCCACTGATCGCGCGTCGTCACCGCGCGCGACTGCAGCTCCTGCACGCTCGTGTCGAGGTCCGCGACCTCGGCCTCGAGCGACACGCGCATCTCGGAGAGCTCGTGCAGCTTGCCGAGCGACACCTCGAGCTGACCGCGCGCCTCCTCGGAGGCGACGCTGGTCTCCTCCTGGCGGCGGGAGAGCGTCTCGATCTCCTGCGTGAGCTGCGTGGCGCGCGCGCCGAGGGAGACGACGATGCGGGAGAGGTTCTCGTGCTCGCGCTGGACGGCGTTCACGTTGCCCGACGCGCTCTCGACGTCCACGCGCGCCTTCGACGCCACCTCGGTGACCTGTTCGAAGTCGACGCGCGACGCGGCCAGACGCTCTTCGTTGTCGCGAATGAGCTCGTGCAGCTCCGCCTCGCGCGCCTGCAGGCCGTCCACTTCCGCGATCGCGGCGCTCTTGCGGGAGAGGAGCTGTTCCTTCTCCTCGGCGTACAGCGTCTGCTCTTCCGAGGCGACGGCGAGGTCCTTCTCGTAACGCTGCAGCTCCGCGCCGGCGCGCTCGCGCTGCGACTTGCGCTCGCGCAGCTCCTGCTCGGCGCCGCGGGCGCGCTCGTCGGCGATGATGCGTGCGTCGTCGGCGGCGCGCAGCTCCTCTTCGAGCGCCTGCAGCTCCGCGGCGATGCCGCTCGCGCGCGACTCCTCGGATCCGAGCAGTGCCTCGAGATCGGCGATCTCGCGCTTGATGGAGAAGACGCCGGGCGTGGCGCCCTCGGTCTTGCCGCCGATGACCAGCGGCCCGCGCACGACGTCGCCGTCGAGCGTGACGAAGGTCGCGTTGGGGCGCTCCTGCGCGCGGTCGAAGGCCTCGTTCAGCGAGCCGACGATGTAGGCCTCGGGGATGGCGTGGCGGATGGCGTCGGCCACCGGGCCTTCGCCGAGGACCGAGTGCGCCGCGTCGCCGCGGCGCGACCCTTCGCCGCGCGGCTGGAAGTCGAGAGTGATGAACGCGCCGCGGCCGGCGCCGCGCTCGCGGAGGCGGCGGATGGCCTCGGACGCGACGGCGCTCGACTCCACCACGGTCGCCTTCGAGACATCACGCAGCAGCGTGTCGAGCGCCGCTTCGAAACCCTGCGCGGCGCGCACGGCCTCGGCCGCGGCGAGCGCGTTCGGGATCAGCTCCATCACGGCGCGGCGGACGTCTTCGTCCTGCGCCTCGAGGGAGAGGAGGAGCGTGCGCAGCGAGTCGACCTTGTACGTCGTCTGCGAGATCGTGTCGCGCGCCTTGCCGAGCGACTGGCGCATCGCCTCGCGGCGCGCGGTCAGCTCGTCGCGGCGGTTGATGGCGTCGCGGAGCGTCTGCTGCGTCACGACGAGGTTCTGCTCCGCGTCGCGCACCGACTGCTCCCACTCGTACATCTGCGACAGCGCGCCGTCGCGGCTCTCCGCGGCCTTGCGCGCGGACTCGGTGAGCTTGGTCAGATAGAACTCGCACTTTTCGACGGCGATCTCGATCTGGTGCACCTGATTGCGCGCCTCGGAGATCTTGCCGATGGTGCGCATGAGCGCCTCGCGCGATTCGCCGAGCGCCTTCTCGTGCTGGCGCACGGCGTCGCCTTTTTCCTGGCGGTCGCGCTCCACCTGATCGGCGATCTCGCGGAAGCGGTTGCGCTCCGCGCGCGCCGTCTCGAGCTGCTGCGTCTTCTCGTCGAGCGCGGCCTGCTGCTCGGTGGCCTCGGTCTCGAACGTCGCGATCTGCGCGCGGCCGTTCTCGATGCGCTGCAGCAGGTCGCCGAGGTTCGTCTCCGACTGCTGCAGGAACGAGCGCAGGCGCTCCACTTCGCCGGAGAGTCCGGCGATCTCCTCGCGGATCTTCGACGCGCGGTGCGAGCGATCGGTGTAGACGGTGCGCGACTCGGCCAGCTCCGCCTCGGCCGTGCCGAGCTGCGCGGCCAGCTCGCTCTCGCGGTTCTGCGCCTCGGCCAGGCCCGCGGTCGCGGTCTCCTCTTCGAGCTGCGCGGCGAGGATGCGTCCTTTGTAGAGCGAGCGCTTGGCCAGCGAGAGCTGGTCGGCGAGCTCCTTGTGCCGCCGCGCCTTGGAGGCCTGGCGCTTGAGGGAGTTCAGGTTGCGCGTGACCTCGGAAAGCGTGTCGTCGATGCGCAGCAGGTTCTGCTGCGTCTCCTCGAGCTTCAGCTCCGCGGCGCGGCGCTTGGTCTTGTATTTGGTGATGCCGGCCGCTTCCTCGATCAGCTTGCGGCGGTCCTGCGGCTTGTTGGAGAGGATCAGGTCGATCTTCCCCTGCTCCATGACGGAGTAGTTGCGGATGCCGAGGCCGGTGTCCATGAGGATGTCGGAGATGTCCTTCATCCGGACGCGCTTGCCGTTGAGGCGGAACTCCGACTGGCCGTCGCGGAAGACGCGGCGGTTGATGGTGATCCGGCCGTCGTCGGCCATGGGGTGGTTGCTGTCGCCGTTGAACGTGCCGAGGGTCAGCGTGACCTCGCCCATGGAAAGGGCGCGGCGGCGCGCGGAGCCCTGGAAGATGACGTCTTCCATCGTCTCGCCGCGGATGTGGGAGGCGCGGTTTTCACCGAGGACCCAGATCAGCGCGTCGCAGATGTTCGACTTGCCGCAGCCGTTCGGACCGACCACGGCCGTCATGGCCGCGGGGAAGGTCAGCTTGGCGGGGTCGTAGAAAGACTTGAAGCCGTGAATTTCGAGCTGTTCGAGACGAAACATTGTTTTTTAGGGGTGCGGCCGAATTGCGCGGGATCGTACATGGCGCGAGACGCGCGATGGCAGCGCATCTTGTGCATACTCCCCGCGGGAGCAATTCATTCCGGGAGCGCCGGCGTCCCGCCTGCGCGCGGGGGGTGGCGGCGGGACGCCGCCACGGCAGCCGGCGGGGACGCCGGCGCTCCGCTGGTGTGATACTGCGCGGCGGTGATTGACTCATTTCTCCGCCGGGAGATCGAGGTCGGCTCGTTCCCCTCCGCCTCGTACGCCATCAGCACCGTCGACGGCATCACGGCCATACTCCAGACGGACGGGAGCGCCGGCGTCCCGCCGGCTGCCGCGCAGGCGTCTCGCCTGCGCGCGGGGGGGGTGGCGGCGGGACGCCGCCACGGCAGCCGGCGGGGACGCCGGCGGTCCGCTGGTGTGATACTGCGCGGCGGTGATTGACTCATTCCTGCGCCGGGAGATCGACGTCGGCTCGTTTCCCTCCGCCTCGTACGCCATCGGCACCGTCGACGGCATCACGCATGCGAACGCCCTCGGCAACGCCGTGGCGGTGCCTTTGCGCATCCCGGCCACGACGGAGACGATTTACGACTGCGCCTCCACCACCAAGGTCCTGGTCACGACCGTTTTGATCCTGCAGGCGGTGGCGGAAGGGAAGATCTCTCTCGATGACGAAACCCGCGGCTACACCTTTCGTGAGCTGCTGACGCACACCTCGGGGCTGAAGGCGTGGCTGCCGACGTTCACGTATCCGAGCGTGCTGGAGGCCATCGAGCGCGACGGGCCGGAGCATCCGCGCGGGTCGCGGGTCACGTATTCGGACCTCAACTTCTATCTGCTGTATTTCGCGCTGAACGACATCTTCGGCGACTACCGCTCCGCCGCGCGCACGCGCATCTTCGAGCCGCTGGGGCTGCGCGACGCGTGGTTCGATCCGCCCGACTCGCTGCGTCCGCGCATCGCGGCGACGGAGTGGGGGCAGCGCTTCGAGCCGCGCACGTTCTCCGTGGCGTTCGCGGGCTTCCGGCAGGGACTGATGTGGGGCGATCCGAACGACGGGAACTCGTTCCACGCCGGCGGCACGCTCGGCAACGCGGGACTGTTCGCCACGGCGGCGGATGCGTTCCGCATCGCGCAGGCGTTCGTGCGGGGAGAGCTGGTGCCGCGCGAGCTGGTGGAGGAGTCGGTGCGCGAGCATGCGCCGGGGCGCGGGCTGGGGTGGGCGGTGGAAGGACCGGGGCTCTCGCCGCGGTCCTTCGGGCACATGGGCTTTACCGGGACTTCCGTGTGGATCGACGGGCCGAGGATTTACGTGCTGCTGACGAACCGCGTCCACCCGTGCGCTGCGCCGATCGCGATGCAGTCGATCCGCGGCGAGTTCCACCGGCTTTCTTCGCAGATGCTTTCTTCGAAGAGGTAGCTTTTTTCGAGGACGCGGCTTTCTTCGAGGAGGCAGAAGCCTTCTTCGAGGACGCGGCTTTCTTCGAGGAAGCAGAAGCCTTCTTCGAGGAAGAGGCTTTCTTCGAGGAGGCAGAAGCCTTCTTTGACGAGGCTTTCTTCGAGGATGACGAAGCAGCCTTCTT
>DASUSL010000474.1:0-5318 GCA_036375135.1 Thermoanaerobaculia bacterium
GACGTCCACATCAAGCTCGGCTCATGGCCGGTGCTGCCCATCTTCAAGTTCCTCTACGAGCACGGCAACGTCGAGCGCGACGAGATGCTCCGCGTCTTCAACATGGGCATCGGCATGGTGCTGCTCGTGTCGAAAGAGGACGTCGAGCGCGTGTCGCAGCACCTCACGCAGGCCGGACAGACGTTCTACTTCATCGGCAACGTCGTGCGCGGCAGCGGGAAGGTGCAGTACGACACGCCGCCCGCCGGCTTCGCCTCGTGGATCGAGTAGGGATCGAATGAAGCTCGCGGTTCTCCTGTCGGGACGCGGCTCCAACTTCCAGGCAATCCACGACGCCATCCAGCGCGGCGACCTCGCCGCGTCCATCGTCTGCGTGATCTCCAATCGTCCCGACGCGCCGGGCATCGCCCGCGCGCGCGATTACGGCTACGCCGCACACATCCTCGATCACAAGACGTTCGCCGACCGCGCCGCGCATGAAGCGGAAGTCCTGCGCGGGCTCGAAGAGGCGCGGCCCGACTTCGTCTGCCTGGCCGGCTACATGCGCCTCCTGGGCGCGCCGTTCATCGAGCGCTGGCGCAACCGCATTCTGAACATCCACCCGTCGCTGCTGCCGTCGTTCCCCGGCGTCGACGCGCAGGCGCAGGCCGTCGCGTACGGAGTGAAGGTGTCGGGCTGCACGGTGCACTTCGTCGACGAACAGCTCGACGCGGGACCGATCCTCGTGCAGCGCACCGTGCCGGTGCGGGACGGCGACACGGCGGAGACGCTGGCGGCGCGCATTCTCGTGCAGGAGCACGAGGCGTATGTCGAGGCGCTGCAGAAGCTGGCCGGATCGTGGCGGATCGACGGCCGGCGCGTGATCTTCGATTAGTTGCTGTTGCTGGTTGCTTGCGGTGCCTGGCTTGAAACCCCAGGCAGCGCGAGCAACCAGCAACCAGCAACGCGCGCCGCAGCGCGCACTAGAACGGCAGGAACGCTTTGTACCAGGGCTCGGGGCCGACGTCCGCGCCGGCCACGCCGGGGATGCGGGCGATGACCTCGTTGCCGCTCTGCACGACGATCGTGCCGATCTGCTGTCCCTTCTTCACCGGCGCTTTGACGGCCGCACCGGGCGTGAAGTTGAGCTTCACGTTGCGCTCCTGGCCGCGCTTCACCAGCGCCTTCACGTCCTGTCCGGCCACGACGGGCACGGTCGCTTCGCGTCCCTTCGTGACCTGCGCCTGACCGACGGGAGTGCCCTTCTTGGCCGGCGTGACGATGCGCCAGTTCACGAAGGCCTCGTTCATCAGGCGTGCGGCGTTGGCGAACGAGCCGTTCGGGCCGCCGCCCGTCTTCGCGCCCATGATCACGGCTACGACTTCCATGCCGTTGCGCTCCGCGGAAGCGGTCACGCAGTAGCCCGCCTTCGCGGTGTAGCCGGTCTTGATGCCGGTCGCGTCTTCCATGTAGTTGGCCTTGCGCGGATTGATGAGGTGATTCGGGTTGTAGATGCGCTCCAGCGTGCCGTTGCGGAACGGCATCTCCGCCACCACGCCGAGCTTGCGCATGAAGTCGTACTTCATCAGCTCGAGGCCGAGGATGGCCAGATCGTGCGGGCACATCTGGTCGACCATCTCGGGGTTGGTGGTGTTGGGGAGTCCGTGCGGATCGTAGAACTTCGAATGCGTCAGCCCGAGCTCCTGCGCGCGCTGATTCATCATGTCGGCGAAGTTCTCGGACGAGCCGGCGATCTTCTCCGCCAGGGCCTGCGCGGCGTCGTTCGCCGACTGCACCTTCGTGGCGATGAGCAGGTTCTTGACCGGCCAGACAGAGCCGGCGCGGAGATAGATCTGCGAGCCGCCCATCTTGCTGGCGCGGGCCGAGATCGTGACCGGCGTGTCGTACTTCAGACGGCCGTCGCGGATCTCCTCCATGGCCAGGAGGAGCGTCATCATCTTCGCCATCGACGCCGTCGGCAGCGACTGATGCTCGTTGACGGCGTGCAGCACGCGGCGCGTCGACGCCTCGATCACGTAGGCGGCGGTGTACCCGCGGCCGGTGGTGTCGACGGCGGCGCCCTGCGCCACTCCGGGGCCTTCTTCCTGTTGTGCGAACGCGGGAGCAGCGATCGCCAGCGCGATCAACGCGAACTTCCAGACCTTCATTGATTCACTCCAAAAGAGAGATTCGTCCGGCGGGCGAGACTGCACGCGGCGTACCCGCGCGTTATTCGCCCGCCACGCGGCGTTTCTTCGTCGCGCGGGACGTGCGGGGGATGGAGCTGATGACCGTCCAGTCGTGTTTGTGGACGACGATCGGCTCCTTCGCTTTCGGCCAGAGGTCGACGGGGATGTAGTAGTAGCCGTCGCCGAGGACGCGTGACTTGATGGCCAGGTCACGCATGCTCTTGCAGAGCCCCTTTTTCCCGCGAATCGCGCTGCGCTCGACCATCACGCCCGTCGACTCGCCCACACCCTGAAACACACTGATCTCAGCGCAGAGAGAATTCACCAACGTCATTGCTGCCACTCCAAAAAAAACTGCACGGGGAGCGAGATAGCAAGAAGTGGTCCCGGTCGGTTTTCTCCCAGTTTATCCCGCGCGGAGACGCGGGATCTCGGGTGCACGCTCGAGGCTGGTGGCTCATGCGGCGCGGGTGCACCGGAGATCCCGCGTCTCCGCGCGGGATAAAATCAGGGCCGCAGTTCCACGTTCCAGTACGCCTCATCCAGAAAGTTCTTCCAGATCTCGGGATACGTCCTTCCCTGGAGGCGGTGGAGCGGGTGCCATTTGGGGCGTACGGGCATGCGGCGCAGGCGCATGTCGCTTTCGGCGAGGAGCTTGTTGCCTTTGCGCACGTTGCACGGGAGGCAGGCGCAGACGACGTTCTCCCACGTCGACTTGCCGCCGCGCGAGATGGGAATCACGTGATCGAGCGACAGCTCGGACGACGGGAACTTCTTGCCGCAGTACTGGCAGCGGTTCTGGTCGCGCAGATAGATGTTGCCGCGCGAGAACTTCACTTCCTGCCGCGGCAGGCGGTCGAAGACCAGCAGCTGCACCACGTGCGGGATGACGATGTTGCGGCTGGGAGTGACCACGTAGTGGTCGTCGGGCTGGACGGCGATGTCCATCCAGTTCTCGAAGTCGTAGGTGCGGTATTCGGAGTCGACGGCGCGGACCTGCCCCTTGTACAGAAGCGTCAGCGCCCGTCGCACCGACGTGATCTGTACGGCCTGAAACAAACGATTCAGAACCAGCACATGACCATCGAGCATAAGTGTCCTCGGGCATGATACAGCCTTCCCGCGAACGGCCAATATTGCAAAAATCCCCTCACCTGCGAGACACTGAGCCGCTAGACGAACTCGTACGCGGCGTCACGGGTGTGTTTTTGGGAGGCTTTATGCGCGTCTTTTCACGGGTCGCTCTCGTAGTAACGCTGTTCCTTCTGGTCGTGCCGGCAGCGATGGCCGACCATGTCATCGGGGAATGCCCGCTGTCGCTGGTCGACTCGACCCCGGCAGTGACGGCGTTCGACCTCTCGCCACACGGCGTGTTCCGGTCGGGCAACAACGTGTACGTCCTGCGCGGCAACGTGCTGACGACGTTCACGACGAACGACACCGGCAACCTGACCATCGCGCGCGAGGACTTCCTCGGCTCGCTGGCCGCCCGCGAGACGGAAGGAGGAACGGCCTTCGCCAACGGGTTCCTCTACGTCAGCAGCGAGGCGGGCCTCGAGATCTTCGATCTCACGAACACGCGCGCGGGCGGCACCGCGCCGGTGCGCCGGTCGCTCACGCCGAACCTGCACTACCGCCGCATCGCGGTCAGCGGCAACCGCCTGGCCGGACTCTATCCGTCGACCGATCTGCCCTGCTACCCGGTCTCGACCGCGGTCTGCACGAACCAGGTCGAGCTCCTCGACGTCACCAATCCGGCGTCGCCCGGCCTCCTCGGGACGGTGCAGTCGCGCACCAACTCCGAGTACCGCGGCATCAACGACATCGCCTTCAACCAGGGCCTGCTGATGCTGCTCAGCGAGGCGGGGCTCAGCGCGATCGACATCTCCAATCCCGCTGCGCCGCTGCGCCTCTCCACGGTGGCCTTCCCGGGCAAGTGGCTGGTCAGCAACGGCAACGACTTCATCGCCTCCGGCAGCGACAGCGTCATCCACATCTTCAGCGTGCGCAACATGTTCCCGATCTTCACGCGCACGGCGCTGCTCACGGTGCCGCAGTACCTGACCATCGACCGCGCCAACCCGATCCGCTTCAGCCGCAACGCGTGGTGGGATGAAGGGAACGGCCGCCTGGTGACGATGATCGAGGAAGTCGATCCGATGACGCTGCACGCGGCGCGCACGATCGCCTTCGACGTGTTCGACCTGACCATGCCGCTCTTCGAGGGCGCGGCCGAGCGCATCTACGAGGACGTGACGCTGCTCAACGAGGACGAGGTGAAGCACAACCCCGTCGTGGTCGGCCCGTTCGTCTACGTCATCGGCGAGGAGACCGGCCTGCAGAGCTACGGCGCGTGCGGACAGGTCACCGGCCGCATCGAGCTCGACAGCCCGCGCCAGCTCACCTGCGCCGGCGCGAACCTCTGGGGCTGGGTCACCGGCCAGCAGAAGATCGTCAGCGTCGAAGTCTTCCTGAACAACACGCCGCTCGGCCCGGCCACGCTCGGCGGCCCGCTGCGCACGAACGTCTCGTCGCGCACGCCGGTCACGCCGTGGCAGGTCCGCGTGAATCTCGACACCACCCCGCGCGGCGAGTATCAGCTCCGCGCCATCGGCACGGACATCCTCGGACGCCGCCGCCAGTTCGCCAGCCGCCGGGTCTTCTTCGAAGGACCGGGCCAGAACTGCACCTCGGTGCGCCGCCGCGCTGTCCGCTAAGCGCCGCGAAAGCGGAGCGCCGGCTGCCGTGGCGGCGTCCCGCGCCGCCACCCCCGGGGCGGGCGGCGCGACGCCGCCCGGGCAGCCGCCGGGACGGCGGCGCTCCACTACGTGCCCATCTCTTCGACGATTCGCAATGCGGCCGACCTCGGGTCGGCCGCATTCGTGATGGGGCGTCCCACCACGATGTAGCTCGCGCCGGCGCGCACCGCGTCGCGCGGCGTCATGGTCCGGCGCTGATCGCCGGCGTCCGCACCCGCCGGACGAATCCCCGGCGTGAGGATGACGAAGTCCGCGCCGCATGCCTCGCGGATCGGCTCGATCTCCAGCGGCGACGCCACCACGCCGCGCAGCCCGCTCGACTGCGCGAGCCGCGCCAGCCGCACCGCATTCGCCACCGCCGAGCCGCCGAAGCCGATCTGCAGCAGGTCCG
>DASUSL010000475.1:0-4450 GCA_036375135.1 Thermoanaerobaculia bacterium
GACGCGCTGGTGCGGCTCAACGAGAAGCTGCAGGCCAACGCGGATCGCATCCCGCCCGGCGCGATCGGTCCGCTGGTGAAGCCACGCTCGATCGACGACGTGCCGGTGCTGGCCATGACGCTGTCCAGCGCGCGCTACGACCACTTCGCGCTGCGCCGCATCGCCGCGGAGCTGCAGACCGAGATCAAGCAGGTCGGGAACGTTTCCGAGGTGACGATCATCGGCGGCGCGCGCCGCCAGTTGCGCGTGCAGCTCGATCCCGCCCGGCTGGCCGCGCACGGCGTGTCGCCGTCGCGGGTCGCGGCGGTGCTGCAGCAGGCCAATCAGCAGAGCAGCAGCGGCACGTTCGCCGCGTCGGACCGCGAGGTGCTGGTGAAGACCGGCGGCTTCCTGCGCGATGCGGAGGACGCGAAGCAGATCGTCATCGCCGCCGCCAACGGCCGCCCGATCTACCTCGGCGACGTCGCCACGATCGTCGACGGACCGGAGGAGGCGAGCGACTACGTCTTCGCCAGCGCCGGCGCGACGGTCCACCCCGCGGTGACGATCGCCGTCGCCAAACGCAAAGGGGCCAACGCCACCGAGCTGACGCGCCTCGTGGAAGAGAAAGTCCATCGCCTGCGCGGCATCGTCATCCCCGAAGGCGTCGACGCCGCGGTGACGCGCAACTACGGCGAGACCGCGGCCGAGAAGTCGAACGAGCTGCTGTTCCACATGTTCCTGGCCGTCATCTCGGTCACGCTGCTGATCGGCTTCACCCTCGGGTGGCGGGAGTCGGGCATCGTCGCCGTGGCCATCCCGGTGACGCTCGCGCTGACGCTGGCCGTGTTCCAGCTCTTCGGCTACACGCTGAACCGCGTCACGCTCTTCGCGCTGATCTTCTCGATCGGCATCCTCGTGGACGACGCGATCGTGGTGGTCGAGAACATCGTCCGCCACTATCGGCTGCCGGAGAATCGCAACCGCTCGCTGCGGCAGATCGCCATCGACGCCGTGGCGGAAGTGGGCAACCCGACCATCCTGGCCACGTTCACCGTCATCGCCGCGATCCTGCCGATGGGCTTCGTGCGCGGCCTGATGGGGCCGTACATGCGCCCGATCCCGGTGGGCGCCTCGGCGGCCATGCTGTTCTCGCTGCTGATCGCGTTCATGGTCACGCCGTGGGCGGCGCGCCGGCTGCTCGCGCGCGACGCCTCGCCGCATCCGATCGCCGAGGGATGGTCGACGCGGATGTACCGCCGGGTGATGGGACGGATCATCCACGAGACGCGCTGGCGCACGACGTTCCTGGGCATGGTCGCGCTGCTGCTCGTCGGCGCGGTGTCGCTCTTCGCGCTGAAAGTCGTGCGCGTGAAGATGCTGCCGTTCGACAACAAGAGCGAGCTGCAGATCATCGTCGACATGCCCGAGGGGACCACGCTCGAGCGGACCGCGGCGGTGGCGCGGGAGATCGGCGGCGTGCTGCGCGGCGTGCCGGAAGTGGCGAACTGGCAGATGTACGCCGGCACCGCGTCGCCCTACAACTTCAACGGGCTGGTGCGGCACTACTTCCTGCGCCGCGGTCCCAACGTGGCCGACCTGCAGGTCAACCTGAAGCCGAAGGACGAGCGCGACGCGCAGAGTCACGAGATCGCCAAGCGCATCCGCACGATGGTGCTGCCCGTGGCGCGGCGCAACGACGCGAACGTGAAGATCGCCGAGGTGCCGCCCGGACCTCCCGTGCTGCAGACGCTCGTGGCCGAGATCTACGGTCCCGATTACGCGCGGCAGATGGCCATCGCCAAAGACGTGCAGGGCGTCTTCGACCGCACCGCGGGCGTGGTCGACGCCGACACGTACGTGGAGGACGAGCAGCTCGAGTACCGCTTCGCCATCGACCGCGACAAGGCGGCGTCGAGTGGCGTCTCGCACGCCGAGATCGACGCGGCGCTGCGCATCGCGCTGTCCGGCATGAACGCCGGCCTGCTGCACGACGATGCCGAGGCCGAGGACGTGGCCATCCGCGTGGAAGTCCCGCGCGCGCTCCGTTCGTCGGTGGAAGAGTTGCGCGCGTTGCAGGTCAGCGGCGCCGGCGGAGCGCTGATCCCCCTCGGCACGCTCGTGACCATCGAAGAGACCACCGCGGCGCAGAGCATCTACCACAAGAACCTGATGCCGGTGGTCTACGTGACGGCGGACGTGGCGGGGAGCGAGGAGAGCCCGGTCTACGCGATCATGCAGCTCAATCGGGCCCTCGAAAAACTCCGCCTGCCGGAGGGCTACTCGATGGAGCGTCTCGTCGCGCGGCAGCCGTTCTCGACGGAGCGCTTCGCCATGAAATGGGACGGCGAATGGCACATCACGTACGAGGTCTTCCGCGACCTCGGACTGGCCTTCGCGGCGGTGCTGGTGCTGATCTACATCCTGGTCACCGGCTGGTTCCAGTCGTTCAAGACGCCGATCACGATCATGGCCGCGATCCCCTTCTCGCTGGTCGGCATCATCCCGGCGCACGCGATGATGGGCGCGTTCTTCACGGCCACGTCGATGATCGGCTTCATCGCCGGCGCCGGCATCGTGGTGCGCAACTCGATCATCCTCGTCGACTTCATCGAGCTGCGGCTGAAGCAGGGGATGCCGCTGGACGAGGCGGTGATCGACGCGGGCGCGGTCCGCTTCCGGCCGATGATGCTGACCGCGGCCGCGGTGATCGTCGGCGCGGGCGTGATCCTCTTCGATCCGATCTTCCAGGGGCTGGCGATCTCGCTCATGGCCGGCGAAGTGGCGTCGCTGCTGCTGTCGCGGCTGACGGTGCCGGTCCTCTACTTCCTGTCGGCGCGGCGGATGCCGGACGCCACGGAGACGATCGCCGCGCCGCCGGAGATCGCCCTGGTGCAGTCATGAAGAAAATTCTGGTTCCCGTCGACTTCAACCCGCTCGCAACCGCGGCCCTGCGCCACGCCGCGCAGCTCGCGGGCGACTCCGGCGCGACGCTGATCGTCATGTACGCCGACACGTTCGAGCCGCCCGCGGAGTTCACCAGCGGGCAGACCGGGACGCTCGCCGCCGCGATCGCGGACTCCCGCCGCAGAACCGCCGAGGAGCTCGAGCGCTACGCGCACGAGCACGTGCCGGAGACGCTGCCGATGCAGACGGAAGTCCGCGACGCCCTGCCGGTGGAAGGGATCCTCGCGGCCATCAAAGAGCATCGGCCCGATCTCGTGGTGATGGGCACGCACGGACGCGGAACGCTGTCGCGGCTGATGTTCGGATCGGTCGCGCGCGCCGTGCTGCGCGCGACCGACGTTCCGGTCATGACCATCGACCGGTGACCGTGCGTTCACCGCGTGCGGACGCCGGTCACGGCGGCCGTCACGGCGAGGAAAGTGGTCGCTGCCGAGCGGTGCCAAGAAGCAGGCGGGACGAACCGATCTTCACGGGCTCGCGCCATCCGACGGACGCGCCACGCGGCGCCGGATGGCCTCGTCGCGCTCGTCCTCCTCGATGCCGTCGACGATCGCGCGGATGTCGCTCTCGATCCGCGGGAGGACGACCTTCTGCAGCGCGTTGAGGAGCTTGGTCGTTTTCTTCATCGCCATCGACAACCGCACTACCGCGAGCTCCTCCTGCGCCAGCGTGACGACGTGCGGGAGCAGCGCGGTGAATGCGGCGCCGCATTCGTCGAGCGATTCCGTCGTCGCCGCCGCGCCGTAGCACGCGAGGTACGGCTCGACGGTCGCGGAGAGCTGCGGGATGCGCACGCCCATGACCGAGGTCTCGCGATAGGCGATGGCGTGCCGCGCCGGCTGCGCCAGCCCGGCCGCTTCGACGCCGCGCGTGCCCAGCTCCACGCGCGCGACGCGCAGGCGCCGGTACGCCTCGGCGTAGTGTTCCGCGACGACGTGGCGCAGCTCGTTGCGCACGCGTTCGCGGCGGGCGATCTCGCGCAGCAGCACCTCGCGTTTCCGGTCGAGCAGCTCGGCGCTGCGCTGCGCCGCGGCGCGATCGTGGCGGAGCTCGAAGAGGCGCGAGCGCGTGGCGGAGCCGATCATGGCGTGAAGTACTTCTCCAGCACCGCGTCGCCGACGCGCGTCAGCTCCGCGCGCGGCAGCTCGCGCAGCACGCTCCAGGCGCGGTCGAGTGTCTGCGCGATCGTGCGGGCCTCGTCGCCGCGCTGCGCGAGGAGCTCGCGCTCGAACCGCTCCCCGAAGCGGAGATACGTCCGCTCGCTCTCCGTCAGCTCGTCCACCCCGATGATCGACGCCAGTCCGCGCGCCCGCTCGACGCGCGCAACCGCGGCGTAGAGCTGCTTGGCCACGTCGGGGTGATCGTCGCGCGTGCGCCCCTCGCCGATGCCATCCGACATGAGGCGTGAGAGCGACGACAGCACGGCAATCGGTGGATAGATCCCGCGGCGGGCGATGTCGCGATCGAGCACGATCTGTCCCTCGGTCACGTAGCCGGTGAGGTC
>DASUSL010000476.1:0-3996 GCA_036375135.1 Thermoanaerobaculia bacterium
ACCGGGGGTGGGCGGCGGGACGCCGCCCGGGCAGCCGGCGAAGACGCCGGCGCTCCTCTGGCTCCTCGTGCTCGTCCCGGCGGCGTTGTCGATCGTGCTGCACGTGCCGCGCACCACGGAGCCGATGCGCTATCAGGACTACGTCATGCGCGAGGTCGACCGGCGCACGAAGCCGGGCGACAGAGTGTTCGACGGCTCCGCGTACGCGCTCCGGCGCGAGCCGGCGTATCGCTACTGGTTCCTCCCGACCGGCATCCGCCTCGTGGCCGCGGCCGGCGGCGTGCGGCCGTACGACATCACCACGAATCCGCCCGCCGCGATCATCTGGAACCTGCGCATGCAGCGCTGGTTCGAGATCTTTCCGAAGACCGCGGCGTTCGCGACGCGCAACTACGTCCCATTGACGCGCGACCTCTGGGTGCCGGGTCTCTCCGCCACGCTGCCGCCGGGGCGCGCCTTCACCTGGACCGCGCACGCCGCGGGAACGTTCACGCTCTACGCGAGCGAGCCGCTGGCGCGGCACCCGTGGCTCACGCAGCCACTGCAGTACGCGGCCATTCAGGGTCCGCAGGCGACGCGTTACGCCATTCCGCTGCGGCAGTTGCCGCGGGCGCGGGTGCGATGGAGCGTCGACGATTTGCCGGTGAGCGGCCTGACCGTCGAGCTGAAGAAAGGGGCGCGGGTGAGCGTGGCCTCCGAGGAGACGCGAGCGATCGGAGTGCTGCTCGTGCCGGCGGACGTCGCGGTACTCTGTGTCGCCCCGGGAGAGGAGTTTCAGTTCTGATGAAACGCATCGCGCTCGTGCTCTTCCTCGCCGTTCCGCTCTTCGCCGACGTGAAGCAGCTCGTCGACGAGGGGATCAGGCTGTACGACGCCGGCCGCTACGACGAGGCGATCGTGAAACTGCAGGCCGCGCTCGCGGAGGATCCGTCGAGCGATCTCGCGGCGTACGAGCTCGGCCTCACGTACGCGGCGAAAGGCGACAACGCCGAGTGCATCGCCCTGCTCGAGCCGCGCGTGAAGGCGAAGAAGAACGAGTACCGTTCCGCGATGTACGGCATCCTCGGCAACTGCCACGACAACGGCGGCGATCCCGACCGCGCCATTGCCACGTATCGCCGAGGACTGAAGGTCGATCGCAACGACACGCAGCTCCTCTACAACCTCTCCGTCACGCTCGCGGGGCGGGGTGAGCTCGACGAAGCGCGCAAGCTGCTGAAGCAGGAGCTCGCGCTGCAGCCGCGTCATCCCTCCGGACACTACCTGCTGGGCCAGGTTTTCGAGGCGCAGAACTTCCGCGTGCCGGCCGCGCTCGCGTATCTCCGCTTCCTCTCGCTGGAGCCGGCGGGCGAGCGCGCGAAGGACGCCGCCACGCGCGCGCTCGCGCTCCTCGGCGCCGGCGTCGAGGTGAAGGATGCGCAGAACGTCACCATCAACGTCGATCCCAAACCGCGCAAGGAAGAGGGCGATTACGGCACCGTCGAGCTCATGCTCTCCATCGCCGGTGCGGCGCAACTGTTGCCCGAGGAGGCGGCGAAGAGCGAGTTCGAGCGGAAGCGTGCACAGGTGGCGAGCTCGCTGTCGATGATCGCGGAGGTGCCGAACAAAGGTCGCGATCACACCGCGAAGCAGGTCATCCCCTTCTTCCGGCAGATGTACGACCGCAAGCTCCTCGACGCGTATGCAGGCATCGCCCTTCTCTCGCTGAAGCTGCCGGGCACCGAGGAATGGAGAAGGGCGAGCCAGGCGGAGATCGACAGGTTCGTCGCGTTCATGCAGGAATCGAAGTGAAGGTCCTCATCCTCTCCGAGCACGAGGTGCACGAGCTCCTCACCATGAGTGAGTGCATCGAGGTGATGGAAGACGCGTTGCGCGCGCTGGCGCGTGGCGAGGTCTTCAATCCGCTGCGGATGCCGCTGCGCGCGCCGGGCGCGCCGGGACTGCTGGGGCTGATGCCGGCGTGGCGTGGAGGCGGAACGCCGTACTACGCCCTCAAGGAAGTCTGCGTCTTTCCGGAGAACCCGAAGCGCGGTCTCGACACGCACGTCGGCGCCGTGATCCTGCACAGCGGCGAGACGGGGGAGCCTTTGGCGTTCATGAACGCCTCGGCGATCACGGCCATTCGCACCGCGGCTGTGTCCGCCGTGGCGACGCGGCTTCTCGCGCGGCGGAACGCTCCCGTCCTGGCCATCCTCGGCACCGGCGTGCAGGCGAAGGCGCATCGCGAGGCCATCCCGCTGGTGCGCGAGATCCGCGAGATCCGCATGTGCGGCAGGGGCGACAGCGTGGAGGAGGCCGTTCGCGGCGCGGACATCATCGTCACGGCGACGAGCTCGAGAGAGCCGGTGCTGCGCCGCGAATGGATCAGCCCGGGAGCGCACGTCAACGCGGTCGGCTCGAGCATCGCCGCGGCGCGCGAGCTCGACGGTGCCACGGTCGCGGCCGCCTCGCTCTTCGTCGACCGGCGCGAGTCCACCATCAATGAAAGCGGCGATTTTCTCTTCGCCGTGCGCGAGGGACTGATCGACCAGAGCCATATCCGGGCCGAGCTCGGCGAGATCCTGGAAGGGACGGCCGAGGGGCGGAAATCGGAAGACGAGATCACGCTCTTCAAGTCGCTCGGACTGGCCGTGGAAGACCTTGCGGCGGCGGCATTCCTGTACGACAAGGCGCGACGTCAGGGGACCGGCAATTGGGTCGACTTCTGAGTCAGGAAGAACAGTGCGCCGTGCCGCGTTATCCGGGCACGAAACGTGATCCTCTCGGCATTGACAGCCGCGCCACCGGCTTTTAGAATCACCCCAACCATGACTAAGGCTACTCCTTTCGACTAGCTCTCCTCTTCCGGCGAGTTCGCGGCTACGGCAACATATCGATGTTCCGTAGCCTTTTTTTTGGCCAGAACCATGTAAGCGCGAAGCAGGTCGGCCGCCGTCTGTAACTCGCTGCACTGCCTCTTCAGGATCTCCGCATGGCTTGCTCCATCCACGCGTTGCGTGGCGGCTTCGTAAGCGGCCGCTTTTTCTGCGATGAGGTCGGCGAGATCGTGTCGAAGAGCGACGATGTCGTTTTCCGGGTATTCCAGATCTAAACGCTCATACCAGTAGAGGTAAGGCCAGTTCAGCTCGTAGGTAAAAATCGTGATGAACAGCTTGAGCGGAACCACGAGGTCCTCGAAGCCCGTAGACAACCACGCACCGAAGCGTGCCGCGACCCGGTGCGCGGATGAGTCGTGTTTGGATGTACGTAACCGTTGCATGAACGATGGATAGGCTTCGTGTCGCTTCATGCGCATCAAGACCGTGGACAAGTCCTCGAAGCCGAGCACCCTTTCAAGCTCGTTGTTCGCGAACTTCCATAGCGCCGCCAGCAACTTCTCGACGTGATGGGACTTGAGGAACGCGCCCCCGATTTTCTCGCGGATCTCCTTCATCTCGCGAACGAAGAGCACGGTGTAATACAAGCATTCAGAGGCTGGCTGATCCCGTGCGGTCAAGTCTCCTGACTTTTTCCACTCGCCGTATTTCGTCACAGCTCTGCCGGCGGCACGTATCGTTGGTAGGTAATACGCCGACGTATTCTGGTGGCTTGTTGGCAACATCTGCGTCCAAGTGGTCTGGACGTGAGAGCGCTCCTGTTCCGTCCGGCGGCGATTTTCCTCGAGGCGCGCGAGCCACTGCTGGAAAAGAAATCCAGTGAGGAGGACCACGACCGGCAGCGCGAGATCTTTGTATAGAGAGAGAATTGGCACGCCGAAGCCAAGGGCCTTCGCTTTCCAGCCGCGATGAACGCGTACGGGACCGACATGGACCGTGGCGACATGCCCGGAGCCGTCCGCGCTGACCCACCGCAACACTGCGGTCATCCGGTAGCGTCCCACGACTTCCCGCGCCGTCAGGAGCACCACAATTTTCGCCGTTGCCGATTTGGCGATTGCCGTCTTGGGCCACTGCGCGTTCAGATCGGAGAGCGACGGCGTTTCGAAACCTTCCCCAG
>DASUSL010000477.1:0-3890 GCA_036375135.1 Thermoanaerobaculia bacterium
GAAGCCGCGCCCCACATTTTCCGGGCTCGGCCTTACATGTGCACGGGCGAGGTGCTGGTGCTGAATGTGGTGACGGGCTTCAGCCCGTCGGCCGGGAGGGCGGGCTGAAGCCGCGCCCCACATTTCCGGGCTCGGCCTTACATGTGCACGGGCGAGGTGCTGGTGCTGAATGTGGAGACGGGCTTCAGCCCGTCGGTGGGGAGGGCGGGCTGAAGCCGCGCCCCACATTTTCCGGGCTCGGCCTTACATGTGCACAGCGAGGTGCTGGTACTGAATGTGGGGACGGGCTTCAGCCCGTCCGCCGGGAGGGCGGGCTGAGGCCGCGCCCTGCGCTTTCATGCGTATCGTCAAACGCACGCTCGTCGCGATCCTCGTGATCGCAGTCCTCGCCGTGAGCTACCGCGTCCTCGGCGTGTACGAGTTCCGCTCCGGCGAATGCACGGCCATGCAGCCGCGCCGCTTCGCCAGCACGTATCCGAAGCGCCTGGTGGTGATGTCGTTCAACATCCAGGGGCATTCGACGTTCCTGAAAGGCGACGACCACATCGCCGACGTGGCGAAGGCGATCCTCAAATACCAGCCCGACGTCGTCGGCATCAACGAGGCGCACCGCGGGACGTGGCAGGCGCGCTTCGGCGATCACGTCACGCAGCTCGAGCGGCTGACCGGGATGCGCGCCGCGTTCGGGCGCAGCTACCGCTTCGCGGGCGGAGACTTCGGCAACGCCGTGCTGACGCGCGGGCAGATCGTGAACGCCGACGTGAAGGCGCTGCCCGGCACGGGCGAGCCGCGCACGCTCTTCGAGACCATCGTGCGGGTCAACGGCGGGACGATCCAGTTCTACGTCGCACACACGGCCGCCTGGGCCTCCGTCAACGAAGCGGCGCGCGGCAAGCAGCTCCAGTGCATCAACGCGCACCTGCAGGCCAGCGGCTACCCGTTCATCCTCACCGGCGACCTCAACGCGCCGCCGGAGAGCGGCGAGCTGCGGAGCTTTCTCGACCGCAACGTCCTGCAGTTCGCCGGCAACCCGAAAGAGTCGACCCATCGCGTGATGGGGCAGCGCCTCGACTACATCCTCGCCGATCCCGGCTGGACGGTGCGCAGCGCGCGCGTCCTCGACGACGGGCCATCGGATCACCGACCCGTCATCGCAGAGCTGGTTCACCAATGACCGACAAAGACCATTTCCGCATCACCAAAGAGCGCGGCACGACGTACGTGCGCTTCCCGATCGTCGCCTTCATCGGCGGCATCTTTCTCCTGGCCCTGCTGACGCTCCTGCTCTGGTCGGAGAAGCGGCATCCCGAAATCGAGCTGCATGTGAAGGACCCCGGCGAGCTGGCCGTGCTGCTGCCGTCGATCGCCGGGCTGACGCACTCCACGCTGGAGCCGGGGAACTCCATGCAGGTCCTGCAGAACGGCGACGCGTTCTGGCCGGCGCTGATGCGCGACATCGCCGCCGCGCGCGAGACGGTGCACATCGAGAGCTTCATCTGGTACGACGGCAAGCTGGCGCGGCAGATCGCGGCGCTGCTGGCGCAGAAGGCGAAGCAGGGCGTCGAGGTGCGCGTGCTCGTCGACGCCTCGGGCGGCCGCCAGCTCAAGGGCGACGTGCAGGAGATGCTCGAGGACGCCGGCGTGAAGATCGCGCATTTTCACCCCATCCGCTTCAGCAACCTCGGACGCCTCAACAACCGCGACCACCGCAAGCTGATGATCGTCGACGGCCGCATCGGCTACATCGGCGGCTTCTGCATCGCCGACGAGTGGTTGGGCAACGCCGAGCACAGGAAGTCGTACCGCGACACCGGCCTGCGCATCACCGGCCCGGTGGTGAACCGCCTGCAGGCGGCGTTCGCCGAGAACTGGATCGAGGAGACGGGGGACGTGCCGGCGGGCGACAAATACTTCCCGAAGATCGCGCCGACGGGGACGACCGTGGCGCACCTCGCCTATACCTCGCCGGACAACAGCGTCTCCGCCGTGTCGCTGCTGTACTACATGGCCATCAAGGCGGCCAGGCGCGAGATCCTGATCCAGAACCCGTACATGCTGCCGGACCAGCAGGGGATCGCGCTGCTGGCGGACGCGGTCGCGCGCGGCGTGGAGGTGCGCCTGATGATGCCGTCCGACGACGCCACCGACAGCGCGCTCGTGCAGCACGCCAGCCACCATCACTTCGGCACGCTGCTGAAGAAGGGCGTGAAGATCTACGAGTACAACAAGACGCTGCTGCACCAGAAAGTGATCGTCGTCGACGGCGTCTGGTCGTGCGTCGGCTCGACGAATTTCGACGAGCGCTCGTTCCAGCTCAACGACGAAGTGAGCATCGGCGTGGTCGACCCGGTCATCGCCGCGCAGCTCCGCGCGGCGTTCTTCGACGACCTGCGCTCGACGAACGAGCGGAAGTTCGACGAGTGGAAAGATCGCTCGCTGTACCACAAGACCATCGACGGGGTGGCATACTTGGGGAGATCGCAACTCTAGGATTTCCCGCCGAAGGGCGCTGGTCTCTTCGTCTGCTGTCGGAGGACGACTTCAAGGGCGCGCTCGAGTTCCTGCAGCGCGACCCGCTGATCAACGTCTACCTGATCTCGCGGCTGCTGGAAGAGCGGCTGCTGGCGGCGTCGCAGATCGCGGTGGTGCGCTACAACGGCGCGATCGTGCTGGTGGCGTCGCTGGCGACGAACATCGTGCTGGCGGGCGATCCGTCGGTGTCGCGCGAGCTGACCGGCGCCGCCGTGGCACTCATCGCCGAGCGGATCCTCAGCCGCATGCTGCCGGTGCGGGCCATCATCTCGCCGCAGCATCTGGTGGAGACGCTCTGGACCGCGCTGCGGCTGCGGCTCGATCCGCCGACGGTGGTGCGCCTGAACCAGCCGGTGTACGCGCTGACGCGGCGCCTCGACTATCCCGACCTCACGCTGGCGCGCTACTCGGTCATGCGCGACCTCGACCCGCTCGTTCCGGCCTGCGCGGCCATGCACAAGGAGGAAGTGGGGATCGACCCGCTGGAACGCGACGCGGCCGGCTATCGCGAGCGCATCCGCGAGCTGATCGACAAGAAGCGCTCCGTGATCCGCGTCGTCGACGGGCGCATCGTGGCCAAGTGCGAGTACTCGGCCGTGACCGGCGAGGCGGTGCAGCTCATGGGCGTCTGGACGCATCCGCATTACCGCCGCCGCGGCCTGTCGCGCGAGCTGCTGCGCGAGGTGTGCGGACACCTGGCGCGGCGGTCGAAGACGGTCACGCTGTTCGTGAACGACTTCAATACGCCGGCCGTGGCGCTGTACGAGTCGCTCGGGTTCCGGCGCATCGGCATGAACCGCGCGCTGATCTGGTGATTCGGCCCGACCATTGCACAAAATATTTCACCCGGGTCCCGACGGCCTCGGGCGATTGACGCGCAGGGCGCGCCGGGCTGAGCTTCACGGCGTCGTCGGAGGTAGGAATGCCTGAGACAGGTGTAGTGAAGTGGTTCAACAACGACAAAGGCTACGGTTTCATCAAACGCAGCACGGGTGAGGACGTGTTCGTCCACCACTCGTCCATCCAGGCCAGTGGGTATCGCACGCTGAACGAGGGCGAGCGGGTCGAGTTCGACGTCAAGCAGGGGCCGAAAGGTCTGCAGGCGGAGAACGTGCGCCGCGCCGAAGGCGGTCAGCAGGAAGCAGTCTGACGCGGGCGGGCCGCCTCGGCCCGTCCGTTCACTCTTCCGACGTCGTCTGCTGCACGCGCTTGGCGAAGAACGCGCCGAGCGCGCCGCCGATGGCAACGGCCGGCAGGGCCTCGCCATGTCCCTTCATGGCGAGCAGGATCGCCGACAGACCGCCGGCGACGAGAATCAGTGCGCGGAGAGCAAAGTCTCTGTAATCGTGGTTCATGAT
>DASUSL010000478.1:0-8113 GCA_036375135.1 Thermoanaerobaculia bacterium
CCGAGGGACACGCCGCCGCCCGACTCGCTGATCATCCCGGCCGTCGCGCATGCGGGCGGCATCAACTCGCAGTTCCAGTCCGACGTGCGCGTCTCCAACACCTCGGCGCAGGCGATCGAGTACCTCCTCACCTTCACGCCGAGCGGCGACAGCGGCATCGCCGAGGGGCAGCAGACCCAGTTCACCATCGAGCCGGGACGGACCATCGCCCTGGACGACATCCTCAAGAGCTGGTTCGGCACCGGGAACGGCAGCGCCATCGGCACGCTCGAGATCCGTCCGCTCACGCAGACCGCGGCCTCGACGTCGTCGTCCGCATTCGCGGGCCTGGCCAACCTCGTCACCTTCGCCTCCTCGCGCACCTTCAACGTCACCGCCAACGGCACCTTCGGCCAGTACATCCCGGCCATTCCGTTCGCCAACTTCGTCGGGCGCGACCGGCTGCTCTCGCTGCAGCAGATCGCGCAGTCGTCGCGCTACCGTACCAACCTCGGCATCGTCGAAGGGTCGGGCAATCCCGCCGCGCTGCTCGTGCGCGTCTTCGGCGAGAACGGCCAGTACCTCACCGAATTCAACGTCAACCTGCGCGGCGGGCAGCACCTGCAGCTCAACTCCTTCCTGCAGCGCGAGGGCATCTCCGATCTCAATGACGGCCGCGTCGAGATCGAAGTGCTCTCCGGCGACGGACTCGTCACCGCGTACGCCTCGGTGCTCGACAACCAGACCAGCGATCCGCTGCTCGTCACGCCCGTGACCCTCGGCGAAGGCAACGCCACGAAGTGGGTCATGCCCGGTGTGGCCGATCTCGTCAGCGGCTTCGCCAACTGGCAGACCGACATGCGCCTCTTCAACGCCGGGCAGACCGCGGTCGACGCCACGCTCACCTTCCACTCGCAGGGCGGCGGCGAGCCGAAAGTACGCACCTTGACCATCCCCGCCGGTCAGGTGCGCCAGTTCGACCGCACCCTGGCCACGCTCTTCGAGACCACCAACGACGGCGGCGCCGTGCACATCACCACCGCCGAGCCGGCGAAGCTCATCGCCACCGCGCGCACCTACAACCAGACCGGCGCGGGGACGTACGGCCAGTTCATCTCTGCCGTCACGCCGGCCGAGGCGGCGGGACTCGAGTCGCGGCCGCTGCAGCTGCTGCAGGTCGAGGAGTCGGAGCGCTTCCGCTCCAACGTCGGCCTCGTCGAGGTGAGCGGCAAACCGGTGACCCTCGAGATCTCCGCCGTGCCGCCCGACGGCAAGATCAGCGCCGTGACCGAGCTGACGCTGCGTCCCAACGAGTTCCGCCAGCTCGGATCGCTCCTGAAGAGCCTGGGCCTCGACGGCACCTACAACGCGCGCGTCACCGTGCGCGTGATCGAAGGCGAAGGACGCGTCACGGCCTACGCCAGCGTCATCGACATGCAGACCAACGACCCGACGTACGTACCGGCGCAATGAAGGAGCTCGACGCCCTCTTCCGGCTTTCGCTCGACGAGTTCACCGGCGCTCGCAACGCGCTCGCGAAGCGTTTGAAGAGCGAGGGGCGGACGCTCGACGCCGAGCGCGTGAAAGCGCTCGCCAAGCCGCCCGCGCCGGCGTGGGCGGTGAATCAGCTCTACTGGCAGGATCCGAAGGCGATCGCGCGGCTGCTCACGCTGGGCGAGCGCGTTCGCAAGGCACAGAGCGGAAAGCTCAGGAACGCCGACCTGCGCGCGCTCCTCGAAGAGAAGAAGCAGATGACGGCGTCCCTGCTCGCGAAAGCGTCGGCGATTCTCGAGGAGGCCGGCCTCGCCGCGTCGGCCGACTCGATGCGTCGCGTGTCCGCCACGCTGGAATCGCTGGCAGCGTGGGGCGACACGGAAGGCGTCCCCAGGGCCGGCCGCCTGACCGCCGATCTCGACCCGCCGGGCTTCGACACGTTCGCCGCGCTGATGGGCGGCGGAAAAGCCGGGACGGAGAAGGTGCTTCCCTTCCGCGCGCCGAAGCCCGTCGAAGATCCGGCCGCGAAGCGCGCCCGCCTGCAGGCCGCGGAAAAAGCGCTGCGCGAGGCGCATCGCGCCGCGGAGCGGGCCGAATCGGCGCTCGCAAAAGCCCACGCGCGCGTCGCGGCGGTGGAACAGCAGAAACAGGAGATCGAGGCGCGCTACGCCGAAGCGAAAGAGGCAGCGCGGCTGGCCTCGAGCGAGGTAAGGAAGACCGCGCAGGCGGTCGCCGACGCCGAGCGGTCGCTCGCGAAGGCGAAGGGATCGCTCGAAACGTAACCCCTCCGCGCCGGCCCGCGCACAACTCTTGCGGTCCGCAGGGGCATGACGTTCGCGGGATGGATGGCCGTTATCGGCGCGCTGCTGCTGACGATGGCGCTTTCCTCCGCCTTCCTGCGCAATCTCCCCATCTCCACCTCCGCCATCTACCTCGCCGCCGGCATCGTCCTTGGGCCGCTGGTGCTCGGTCTGGTGCGGCTCGACATCGGCGTCTCGGTGGAGTGGTTCGAGCGGCTCACGGAGATCGCGGTCATCGTGTCGCTGTTCGTCGGAGGCCTGCGGCTGCGGTTGCCGCTGCGCGACCCCGCCTGGCGGGCGGCGTACGTGCTCGCCGGCCCCGTCATGCTGCTGTCGATCGCCGGCGTGGCGCTCGCGGCGCACTGGCTCTTCGGTCTCTCCGCGCCGATCGCGCTGCTGGTGGGGGCGGTGCTGGCGCCGACCGATCCGGTGCTCGCCAGCGCGATCTCGGTGAACGACGCGCAGGATCATGACCGCCTGCGCTACGGCATCTCCGGCGAGGCGGGGCTCAACGACGGCATGGCCTTCCCGTTCGTCGTCTTCGCGCTGCTGTGGGCCGAGCACGGCGGCGCGGGCGCCTGGATCGGGAACTGGGCGCTGCTTCGCGTGCTCTGGGCCATTCCTGCCGCGCTGCTCCTCGGCTTCTTCCTCGGCCGGGGAGTGGGACGCCTGGCCATCTTCCTGCGCAGCCGCCATCGGGACACCACCGCCCCGAGCGACTTTCTCGCGCTCGCGCTCATCCTGCTGTCGTATGTCATCGCCGAGAGCATCGGGGCGTGGGGATTCCTGGCGGTGTTCGCCGCGGGGGTCGGGTTGCGCGGAGCGGAGATCAAGGTCGTCCGGAGCTCTCCGCATCCGGAGCACCGGCGTCAGGTCGAGGAGAGCGAGGATGCGGGGGAGATCCCCCATCCGCCGGCGGAGGATCTGGTGAACGCACGGGTGGAGGCGGAGGCGCTGGACGAGCCGGCCGTGGCCGCGGGCGTGCTGGTGGGAGAGGCCATTTCCTTCGGCGACACACTGGAGCGCCTGCTCGAAGTGCTGCTCGTGGTGATGGTGGGCGTGGCCCTCGCCGACGCGTTCGACGCGCGCGCCGTGCTCCTGGCCCTGGCCCTGTTCTGCATCATCCGCCCGCTGGCGACGATGCTCTGCCTGATCGGCTCACCGACCTCGCTGGCGCAGCGGCTCCTGATGGGCTGGTTCGGCATCCGCGGAATCGGCAGCCTCTATTACCTCAGCTACGCCCTCCGCCACCGCCCCGGCGACGAAGTGGAAGGCCTCATCCCGATCGTCGTGACCATCATCGCGGCCAGCGTGCTCCTGCACGGCATCTCGGGACAGCCGCTGCTGCACCGGTACGAGCGGTCGCTGGAAGGGTGAGCGCGGAGGCATTGATGCAGTGGATCAAGAGGCTCGCTTTCGGCAAACTCTCACGCGAAGCACGCTTCTGGGAATGGTTCGTCGCTCACGACGACGAGTTGTACAACCTCGACGAGGGTGATCGCGAGGGTGTGTTCAACCGTCTTTCCGCAGCGTTGGCGTCCGTCCATCCCGACCTGACCTTCGAGCTCGGCCCGGTCCTGGACCACGGCAAGCGAGAGCTCATCCTCAGCGCCGGTGGCCTGATAGCCGCCTTCCCCGCTGTTCAGGCTCTCTACGCGCAGGCGCCATCCCTCGAGCGCTGGATCATCGTGCCGTTCCGTCCACGACGATGGCCCATCATGAATATCGAAATGGCCGGCGTTGCTGTCGCCGCTGACCAGGTTCTGGCCAGCATCGAACCCGACCTGGACAAGGTCGGCATCGCCCTCTACCTTCCGGGCTACTCGCGCGATCGGCACAACGTCTTCGGGCAGATTGGCTATCTCCTCCTCGACGAAGCACTCGGCGAGCTCGATGTCGAGACCAAGGTGGGCTCCATCGAGTTCCGCCCGGTAACGAGCCAGACAGACCTCGAACGCTTTCCGCTCGCGGAGCTCCCGGCCCGATTCGACGCCCTGGTCGAAAAGATTCACTGGAAGTGATTTCGGCGATCTGCACCGGCGTCGCGAACGCGGAGTGTGAGCGCGCGCTGACTGAGCCCCTTCAGCGCGCCGCCGCGAGCGCATGAATCGAAACGCGTGCGACGCGCAGCAGTCGCACCGCTCGTTCTCCCACCGCAACCTCGGCCTCGCGCAGATACGACAGAGCGGTCGTTGCATGAGTGGCCAGCCCCGCGGCGGTGAAGCGGGCGATCACCTCGCGGCAGACCGCCGGCACTTCTTCGACCCGGTCGAGCGCGAGCAACGCTTCCGCCAGCTCCAGCGCGGCCAGCCCGAAGTCCGTCACGAGAGCGAGCTCCGTGAACTCGCGCATCGTCTGCCGGAGCAGCGGAACCGCGTCCGCCGGTCGGCCCGCGGCGATCATGGCGCGGCCGAGCACACCACGGCTGCGCGCTCCCTCCGTTCTCATCCCTCGGGACTCGAACTCCGCGATGCAGTCGTGCAGCACCTCGATCGCCCGCTCCGGCATCCCGAGGTCGACGTGACAGAGTGCGACGTTGTGCGCGAGCCGCACGGCACCGAGACGATCGACCCACGGATCATCGACGAGAGCGGACCAGGTCTCCAGCGCCCGGTCCACGGCGCCGGAGTTGTACAGGGCGTCGCCCTCGACCATCCGCGCGATCGCATATCGTGAGCGTTCGCCGAACGCGAGGAACGTCTCCGCGGCGTCGCGCGCGTAACGCACTGCCTCGAGAGGCCGCCGCGTGCCGCGCAGGATGGCCGCCCGCACCAGCGCCAGCCGCGCACGCTCGCAATCGGAAGCCGGTACCAGGGCAAAGAGCCGCTCCGCGTGGTCGGCGTACTCCTGCGCCTCGGCATACCGGCTCAGGAACGCCAGCACGTACGCGTGATCGCGCAGCGCCTGCGCTCGCAGACTCTCGACGGAGTGCGGCGGATACGCGTCCGGCTCCAGCTCCTCCGCCAGCGCGTGGGCCATTCCCGTCACCTGCAGCGCATCCTTGGGTGAGCGTTCGACGAGCGAACGCATCCTCAGCAGGAGCTGGCGCACCATCCCCGCCGTCGCCGCACCATCCGTGTTCCGCAGCCTCTGCGGCCACCACGCCGCGGGCCCGGTGAGCACCTCCGCGCACAGCCTCGACGCCTCCTCCTCCTCGGCCGCCGCACGCTCAGCGAATGCGGCGGCATCGCGGGCTGCCTCCGACACGCGGACCGGTGCCGCCGCCCACATGCGCGGCTCGCGGAGCCTGGCCAGCATTGCGCGCTGTCCGCGCAGCTCCTCCGCGCACGCCTCGCACGACGCCACGTGCAACTCGATCCCCGCGTCGATCGGCGTCATTCCTTCCAGGAATGCGAACAGCGTCTCCGTGTCGTAGTGCGTCATTTGCCGCTTTCCAGCATCTGCCGCCGGCGCTGCTCGTTTCGGACCGCGCTCAGCGCCCCGAGGATGAGCCGTTTCACGTACGAGGTCGTCACCCCAAGCTCTTCGGCGATCTGCTCGTACGTCCTCTGTTCCCGGAAGTGGCGTTGCACCGCCCGTCGCGCGGGCTCCGGCAGCGCCGCGAACGCCCTGCGCAGGAAGACCACATCCCTGGCGGCCTCGATCTGGGTGGCCGTGCCTCCGGCGAGCGCCGTTCCCATGGAAGCCAGCTGGTAAGCCTCTCCGCTCCTGCAGGTCGCCGCGATGACCCATCCCTCGGGGTCGTCGGACACCGCGGTGATGAGCGCCTCGATGGACTCGCGCACCATCTCCCCTGCTTCGACGGGCGGCACGCCGAAGATGTCGATCAGCGTCTGCGTGAGCACGGCACCGTACGTGTCGTAGATGTCCGCGATGTCCACCGCCGCGGCGGACCGTTTCCGCGGCGATTCCGACGAGTTCATGCGTGATATAGTAGCACCGCCAGCCGGTATTACGGACGCAACTAGAAAGATGGAGTCCTGATGTTCGAACCTCTTCCCGAGCTCATTCGCGAACGGCGCGAGCAACGAAAACTCACCCAGGCGCAGCTCGCCGATCAGGCTGGAGTCAGCCGCGCGCAGCTCGCGCTGCTGGAAGCCGGCAAAGCCAACCCCACGCTCGAGTTCCTGTTGAAGATCACGCGGGTGCTGGAGCTGACCTCGGTCTGGGTCGATGGGCTCCACATCCGTGCGGCGTCGCCGGACCTCAAGGCGCTGGTGCGCGCGAGGGAGGCCGTGGCGCTGGCGCGCGACCTCATCGGCCGCTTCTCCGGCACGGCCGGGGAGCTCGACGCGGTGAGCGCGTCTCTCGATGACCTGATCAGCAGGCCGATGCCTGCCGGGGGCTCGGAAGCAGCCATCGCCGAATCCGCGCGGCAACTGAAGCAGCTCCGCGGCGACGAGCGCGGTCAGGCCGGCCGCACGCTCCGCGATCTCGCCAGCGGCGACCGCGTGCATCGTGCCGAGCGTCCCGAGCCCGCCAAGGCCCCGGCGCGGAAGCGCGCGCGGAAAGACGGATGAACCCTCCGGCATCCGGCGGTCTGCGCGAGCTGGAGTCGTGGCTGCGGTCGAGCGTCGCGGAGGCAGAGGAGCAGCTTCCGGCGCTGCTCGATCTGCCGGCGGCCATGCTGCGCCGGGAGCTGGACGCACGGCCGGAGCTGCGGACGCCCGGCATGATGCAGCGCCTCATCGCGGTCGCACACGAGGCGCTCGAGCGTTACCCGCGCCGCGCGCACGAGCTGACGTCGATCGTCGTCGCGTACGCCTCGGCGATGGACGCTGCGCCGGAGCGGGCCTCGGTGGTGCGGCGCATCGAGGGTCAGGGATGGCAGGAGCACGCCAGGGCGTCCTGCGCGCTGCAGCGGACCGACGAAGCGCGTGAGGCGCTGGCCACCGCGCGCCGGCTCTTCAGCCAGACGCCGGCGAACGACTGGTACATCGCCACGGTGGACCTGGTCGAGGCGCCGCTGCTCCACGATGACGGCAGGCATGCCGAGGCGCTGGAGCTGGTGCGGCATGCCGCCGCGGAATTCGCCATCCATCACGACTACCAGCACCTCGTCGAGGCGCGCATGCTGGAGACCTGGATGCTCTCGGCCGCGGGCGACGACGCGGCGGCCGCGGAAGTCTGGACGGCGACCGCGGAGATCGCCCGCCAGCGCGGCCATCGCACGCTGCATGCACGCCTGACCAGCAAGATCGCGCTGTTCCGGCTGCGCCGCGGCGACGCCGAAGCCGCGACGCGCATGCTGGCGGAAGCGGTGCAGATCTTCGAAGAGGAAGGGCTGAGCCGTGAGGCCATCCGCGCGCGCTGGAACCTCGCGGAAGCCGCGACCACGCGCGGCCGCCTGCACGAGGCGATCTCGGAGTACTACAAGGTGCGCGCGACCCTCCTCGCCGAGGGGGCGAGCAACGATGCCGCGATCGTCTCGGCCGAGATCGTGGAGCTGCTGCTCGTCGCCGGCCGCGACGCCGAAGTCCCCGCCCTGACCGAGTCCCTCCTCACCACCTTCCACACCAGGCTCACCCAGAACGCGCTGGAGGCGTTCACCTGGCTGCACGCCCGCGCCACCGCCGGGACCATCACACGCGAAGACGCCGCCACGGTGCGGCGGTTCTTCGAGGATCTCCCCCACCAGCCACGCGCGCGTTTCGCGGGGCTGGATTGAGCCGGTCAGCGTGTGCCGTTTTTCAAGTTCACTCGCCCGTTAGAAAGACATCGTAGAACGCAACCTGACGAACCGTTTCTTTCGCGCCCGTCCGAAGCCCTGCTCGCGATTGGTACCGGAACAGGTTTCCCCACTGGTCGTGTCGATTCACGCGCGCGTTGTAAGACGTCGAAATCCAGGTCACATCGCTATCGGCGAGCCGCTGCAGCTC
>DASUSL010000479.1:0-14132 GCA_036375135.1 Thermoanaerobaculia bacterium
AACAGAAGCGCTCAAGGACACCGGCCTGGCCAAGCTTGTAAACGCTCCGCCCGAGACTATCAACGCAATCGCGAACCTGCTCAAGGACCCTGGAAAGAAGAAGTGAGTCGGTCTTTCACGACGATTTGAGGTCGACCCCGAGAAGAAACGCCGCGTTGGCGTCCTTCGTCACCCGCGCCACCGCTTCGTCTAGCGAGGCGCGCTCCGCCTTGCCGACGGAGTCGTAAATCGCGGCGCACTCCTCGAGCGACGAGGCGCCGAAGATCTTCAGCACGCAGCTGAGGATGTTCGCGTCGCTTTCGCGGCCTTTGGCCGGGACGGCGAGAATCGCTTTCATGCGAGCTGCGGGCATTAGCAAATGATCTTCCATTCTTCCCCGAACGTCAGCGAAACGCCACTGCCGGACCTCGGTCAGGCTTCACCGAGGGAGTACCGCACGGAGGTTGTCTGAGATGTCTGGTCGAAGCGAAGACTCGCAGACAACCGACAATCGATACTGACAACATCCCCCACCAGCAACGCAGCAACACAGCCACCAGCAACACCCCGTGCTATGGTCACCCGCGATGAGCGATCCGCGACGCGCGGCGCTGCATGTCTCGGCCGCCGCGCTGCTGCTGGCGGGGGCGAAGGCGGCGGCCGGGATCTTCTCCGGCTCCGTGGCCGTGCTCTCCTCCGCGCTCGACTCGGCGGCGGACGCCATCGCCTCCTTTGCCAACTACCTCTTCCTCACCGTGGCCAGCAAGCCGCCGGATGAAGACCATCCGTTCGGCCACGGCAAGGCGGAGCATCTCGCGGCGCTGCTGCAGGGGGCGATCCTGCTCGCCGGCGCGATCTACCTCGGCATCCGCGCGGCGGACCGCATCCGCCATCCCCAGCCGATCGAGTCGGGCACCGCCGCGGTCGTGACCATGCTCGCCTCCATCGCCGTCACCATCGGCATCACCATGTACCTGCAGAAAAGCGCCGTGCGCACCGAGAGCGCCGCGCTGTCCGGCGACGCGCTGCATTACACCTCCGACATCGTCGCCAACCTGGCCACCATCGCCGCGCTCGTGCTCGTGCGGCTGACCGGCAATCCCCTCTTCGACTCCATCTTCGGGGTGATGGTGGCGGGATGGATCGCGTGGAGCTCCGCGTACCTGATCTGGAACTCCGCGAACGACCTCATGGACGTCGCGCTGCCGGAGGAGGAAGTGCGCGCCGTGATCGAGGCCATCGAGCGCGCCGATCCGGCGGTGACCGGCTATCGCGAGCTGCGCACGCGCCGCTCCGCGGGTGTGCGCTTCATCGACTTCGAGCTGCTCATCGACCGCGGCGTCTCGTTCGAGCACGCGCACGACGTCACTGAAAACGTCAAGGCGGCGATCCGGGCAAAGTTCGCGCGGAGCGTGGTGACGGTGCACGCGGAACCGGTCTGATTTGGAACCGGGCGCTGCCTTTGCACCGCCGTGGCCGCATGGGCAACTTACTTTGGGTGATCATCGTCGTTCTCATCATCTTGTGGCTGCTCGGATTCTTCGCCGTGAACATCGGTGGGAACCTGATCCACATCCTTCTGGTGATCGCAGTGATCCTGCTGATCTACCGGTTGGCGACCGGACGCCGGGTGGTATAGCGTCCCTCGGATGGATGCCTCCGAGGTCGCGCGCGTCGTCGTCGCGTTGGCGGTGGCGGTGGCGCTCGCGGTCCTCGGAGCGCATCCGCGGGTCTTGCGCTGGGAGCGCCGCTTCGGACTGACCGTCCTGGCCAGCTCGGGATTTCCCTTTCTTCTGCTCGGCCTCTTCTTTCGCGAGCTGGACGTCCTCACCCCGCGCGTCCTCACCGACCTGCGTCCCCTCTTCGAATTCGGGCTCGGCTGGGTCGGACTGACCATCGGCACCAACCTCGAGCTGCGGCGCTTCGACCGGTTGCCCGCCGCCTTCGCGCCCGTCATCGCCCTCGCCTCCCTGCTGCCGATCCTCTGCGCGGCCGTGGCCTGCTCGCTCATGCTGGTCTGGCTCGGCGTCACGCCGGGACAGGGCCTGGTGCGCGACGCGCTGATCCTCATGGCCTGTGCGGCGGTGAGTGCGCCCGCGAACCTCGAGCTGCTGCTGCGGCGCTGGCGGTCGTCGATGCCGCTCGTGCTCGAAGTCACGCGCGTCGACCAGCTCGCGGCGCTGGCCATCCTCGGCTTCATCGCCATCATGTTCCGTCCCGACCGCACGGCCACGCTGTGGCATCTGCCGCGGAGCGGCTGGTTCCTGATGACGCTCGGCCTCGGCGCGCTGCTCGGCATCGTGCTGTACCTGCTCGTGCGCAACATCGGCGAGCGCACCGAGGAGCTGGCGCTGCTGGCGGGAGGCGTGGCGCTGGCGTCGGGGATGGCGGGACATCTGGCGCTCTCCGTGTCGGTCGTCGGCGCGCTGGCGGGCGCGGTGATGATCAACTTCCCGCTGCGCAACAGCGAGCGCCTCGTGCAGACGCTGCGCGACGTCGAGCGGCCGCTGTACTTCCTCTTCCTCTTCATCGTCGGCACGGCCTGGCGGCCGGACGAGTGGCAGGGGTGGCTCCTCGGCGGCGTGTTCGCGCTGTCGCGCGGCTACGGCAAGGTGATGGCGGCGCGCATCGTCTCGTGGATGGAGAAGAGCCTGCCGGAGTGGCGCCCGCTGGCGGTGTCGCTGCTGCCGGAGAGCACGGTGGCGATCGTGGTGCTGTTCAGCGCGACGACGATCGGCGGCGGCGGTGAGTCGGAGCCGATCCGCTGGGCCATCAACGCCGTGATCGTCGGGAGCGTGCTGACCGAGGTCGTGGTGCAGGCGTTTCAGCGCAGGGAACAACATCTGCGGGGAGAGGAGACGACGCCGTGATCACGCGCGCGCTGCTCACCATTGCCGCGGTCATGGCGCTGACGTACGCCACGCGCTCGTTCGTGCCGCGCGGCGCCACCATCACCGGCTCCGGCGCGGCGCTGGCGTTCGGCTTCCTGCTCATCGTGGCGGTGCAGGCGGCGCACATCTGCGACCGGCTGAAGATGCCGCGGCTGACCGGCTACATCCTCGTCGGCATCGCCTTCGGACCGGAGCTGGCGGGACTGATCTCGCGGCGCATGCTGGCCGACCTCGCGCTGGTCAAAGGGACGGCAGTCGGACTGATCGCGTTCCTGGCCGGCTGCGAGCTGAACCTGCGCAAGCTCGCGCCGCGGCTGCGGGCCATCGGCACGACGGCGGTGCTGACGATGTTCGGCGCGGCGGTGCTGCTGTTCGCGCTCTTCTACGGCATCACCTTCCTGCTGCCGGTGTCGGCGGAATTCACGACGCTGCAGCGCGTCGTGGTGGCGCTGATCGCGGCGAACGTGCTGGCCGCGTACTCACCCGCGGTGGTGGTGGCGATTCTGTCGGAGACGAAGGCGCGCGGACCGCTGAGCGAGAGCGCGCTGTCGATCGTCGTGCTGGCGGACCTGGTCATCGTGGTCACGTACGCGCTCTCGAGCACGTTCGGCCACGGCGTCTTTCCGTCGGAGTCGCAGGAGAGCGCACTCGGACTGCTGATGCCGCACATCTTCGGCTCCATCGCGGCGGGTCTCGTGGCGGGCGGCGCGATGGCGCTGTACGCGAGCCGCGTCAGCACGCGCAGCGGCGTGTTCACGTTCGCGGTGCTGTTCGTGGCCGCGGAGGCGGGAGCGGCGCTGCATCTCAACCCGCTGCTGATCGGACTGACGGCGGGACTGCTGCTGGAGAACGTGACGGCGATCGGCGGGGAGCGGCTGTCGCATGCAGCGGAGGCGGTGGCCATGCCGACCTTCGCGATCTTCTTCGCGGTGGTCGGCGCGGAGGTGCAGATGCAGGCGTTCCTCCACACAGCCCCGTTCGCGATC
The DNA here is from genome assembly GCA_036375135.1 of Thermoanaerobaculia bacterium. Classification (GTDB taxonomy): domain Bacteria; phylum Acidobacteriota; class Thermoanaerobaculia; order Gp7-AA8; family Gp7-AA8; genus QHVT01. The sequence continues at coordinate 3,857 of DASUSL010000479.1, forward strand.
GGGGCCGCGCTGGTGCGCGCGCTCGGGATCTGGCTCGGTGCACTCGTCGCCGCGCGCATCGTGAAGCTCGACGCCGTGTTCGCGCGGCGCCTGACCCTCGGGTTGTTGCCGCAAGCCGGCGTGGCCATCGCGCTGGCGGCGCTGCTGCTGGCGGACTTCCAGCCGTGGGGCGCTGTGGTGGGGACGATCGTGCTGGGCACGATCATCGTCAATCAGCTCATCGCGCCGGTGCTGTTCCGCAACGCGATCATCGATGCAGGCGAGGGGACTTCCACGCCCGCGCCAGCGCCTCAACCTTTGCTGCATCCACCCGATCAAGCGTCTTGAGCGACGTGGACTCCGCTTCACGGAACGCTGGCGAACGAGACGTCGTAGAAGAGTCGCGGGCGGTCGCCCTCCACGCCGAAACGAGACATCAGGCGGAAGAGGTTCCCCCAGCGATCGCGCCGGTTCACCGTCTCGAACGCCACGGCCATCCAGCCGACATTGCCCGCCTCCAGAGACTGCAGCTCGTGCGGCGACGAGATCCCGTCATGGTTGCTGTCGATCCACAAGCTCAGCAACGGCCACGCGGCATCGGGTCGCGTCGAGGATCCCGTCATGGTTCGCATCGAGCTCCGCGAGCGCAGCGAACCCGTTCGCCGCGCGAGCGCCCGATCGCAGTGGAGTGGCATTCCCGAAAAGCTCAGCGCCGCTATCGATCGCACCGTTGCCGTTCCTGTCCCACGCAAGAAAGGCAACCTCCGATTCCTGACTGGTCCAGCCGGTGCGCCGGGGAGAGCCATCGTCCCGCAGATCGAACATGACCCCGTCTGCCACGGAGGTGAGGTGGTATCCGCGTCCGGCGAGATCGAGGACGATCGGCGTGTCACACTCGGAATCGATCCAGGTCATCCCTTCTGCATCCCAGATCGGAACGCAGTCTTTCGGCTCCACGTCCTTGTAATCGGGTAATGCCGCGGGCGTGGTCTTCGAGTCCGTCGCGGTCTGACGAGAGAGCTCGAATCCCATCTGCTCGGCAATGCAGGTCGAAGCAGCGTTGTAGGTCGTCGATCCGACGTACGGTGAAATCGAAAGCGCAGTCGAGGCATATCCCGCACCACTGCGTACCGCCGATTTGCCTCCGGGATTCAGCGTATGCGGCCGGATGATCATCGTGACGCTGTTGTCCTGGTTGCCGAGGAGTAGCGCTTGTGCTTTGGCGATGGACGACACGAACTGGACTTCGGGAGACACGGCAACCGTGACCGTGCACCGGATTTCTCCGAAGACGGAGGATGTCGCCGTCATGAACAGTGCGAGGACGACCACCATCCATCGCGAGATCAAGGGCAGACTTCCTCAGGTGCAGTCGCGGCGGAAACGCCTGTTCCGCTTTCGGAGATGAATACTCCGGGCGCGATGGCCTGATACAGAAACCGATCGAAGGTCTTCTGTCCGAAGAGGGCGCGTGCTGCCGCGAGAGCGGCCTCACGCCGCGAGCAAAGCGTATCGAACACCTGATCGCGCCGCGCTTCGAGTTGCTCGCGCTCACTGCCGGAGACCTCGTCGAGCCGGCGATTCAACTGGTGAAGCTCCGCCGAGGCCTCGAAGAATGGTCGTCCGGCTGCATGGAGATCGTCCCAGAAACGGCTTCGCTCCAACCCCGGAGCACGGCGCAGCCACAGCGTACGCACGGCGTCACGTCGGGCCGTGTCCTGCATGGCATACATCCCGGCGAGCGTATCCATCAGCTCCGCGGGCAGGAGCAACTCGGGATGAACGCTGCCGTCCACCACGACCGAGTCGCCGCAGCCGGAGCGGCAGTGCGTGGAAGTCCGCCGTCGCTCTGCCGCCAGAGCGGGATCGTACCGGCGTTCGAGACGATCGGCGCGCGTCCACTCCCACGGCGCCACGGAGCGGTCGCCCGCACCCATCTGGATGGCGATACAGAGGAGGATCGCGAACGCGACTGCCGTGCGGATGGTCATCAGTCCTTCTCTCGCATCGACGAGCACAGCACGGCAGCCCGCGATAAAGACGTCAATACGTACTAAAGAAAGTACAGGACCGGCCGCCACCTGCCAAGCGGCCTGAACGCGCTAACGCTTCCACGCCCGCGCCAGCGCCTCAACCTTTGCTGCATCCACCCGATCAAGCGTCTTGAGCGACGTGCCGACGATCGCGCCGTCGGCGTCGCCGAAGCGTGCGGCGTTCTCCACGGAGAGGCCGCTGCCGACGAGCAGCGGCGCGTCGAGCTGCTCGCGCAGCTCCGCGATGCGCGACGGATCGGCGGCCGCGCCGGTCTCGCTGCCGGTGACGATGATCGCGTCGGCGAGGCCGCGCAGGCGCAGGTCTTTCGCCGAGGCCTCCCCCATCGGCGTGGCATGCTTGACGAGGTAGTCGGCGAAGATCAGCACGTCCGGCGCGAGCGCGGCGCGCCGGCGCAGCGTCGCGTACGCGTCCCCTTCGATGATCCCCTGATCGGTCACCGCCGCGCCGGTGTGGATGTTCACGCGGATGAAGGCCGCGCCGGTGGCCGCGGCGACGGCCAGCGCGGAGAGCGCGTCGTTGCGCAGCACGTTCACGCCGAACGGGATGCGCACCTCGCGGGCGATCTCCGTGATGACGCGCGTCATGGCGGCGACGGTCTCCGCCTCGACCCGTCCGCGCGTGAACGGGCGGTCGCCGAAGTTCTCGATGACCAGGCCGTCGCAGCCGCCGCCGGCGATCGCGCGCGCATCGTGGATCGCGTGCTCCAGCACCTCATCGAGGGAGCGGAAGAGCGGCGCGCCGGGCAACGGCCCGAGGTGGACCATCCCGAAGAGAGCGCGCGCGGAGAAGCGGGAGGCGAAGGCGGAGCGAGAAAGCATGATCGAAGTGCTGAGTGCTGAGTGCTGAGTGCTGAGCCGGGGCGGGAGTGACTCAGCACTCAGGACTCAGCACTCAGCACTATCACTTTATACTCCCACGGCCATGTCGGACCTGATGCTGTTCAACACGCTGTCCCGCGAGAAAGAGGCGTTCATCCCGCTCGTGCCGGGGGAGGCACGCGTCTACTCGTGCGGTCCCACCGTGTACAACAACCCGCACATCGGCAACCTGCGCACGTTCCTCTGGAGCGACCTGCTCTGCCGTTACCTCGAGTACCGCGGCCTGCGCGTGCGGCAGGTCATGAACATCACCGACGTCGAGGACAAGATCATCCGCAACGCCACGGCGGCCGGCCAGGACATCCGCACCTACGTCGCGCCGTACATCGTGGCCTTCCACGAGTCGCTGAAGAAGCTGCGCATCCGCCCCGCCGCCGCCTATCCGCGCGCGACCGAGTACATCGACGGCATGGTCGCGCTGGTGCACCGCCTCACCGAGCGCGGGCACACGTACGAGGCCGACGGCTCGACGTACTTTCGCGTCTCCACGCTCCCCGGCTACGGCAAGCTCGCGCGGATCGAGCTCGATACGACCAGCGAGTACAGCCGCATCGAGTCCGACGAGTACGAGAAGGAGTCCGCGCGCGACTTCGTCCTCTGGAAGGCGAAGAAGGAAGGCGAGCCGTCGTGGCAGACGCCCCTCGGCGAAGGACGCCCCGGATGGCACCTCGAGTGCTCGGCCATGTCGATGGACCTCCTCGGCGAGACGTTCGACATCCACACCGGCGCCGTGGACCTCATCTTCCCGCACCACGAGAACGAGATCGCGCAGAGCGAAGGGGCCACGGGCCAGCCGTTCGTCCGCTACTGGGTGCACGGCGAGCACCTCAACATCGACCAGCAGAAGATGTCCAAGTCGCTCGGGAACATCTACACGCTGGCCGAGATCGAGGAGATGGGCTACTCCCCGCTCGCGCTGCGCTACGCGCTGCTCTCGGTGCCGCACCGCACGAAGCTGAACTTCACCACGCAGTCGCTCGACGACGCGAAGAGCGCTCTCCAGCGCATCGAGTCGTTCCTGCTGCGCCTCGACGAGGTGGCCCGCTCCGGCCCGCGCGACGCGGCGCACGCCGACGACGGCGGCGACGCGCTGATCGGCAGGCTCCTCGGAGAGTTCCAGGAGGCGATGGACGACGACCTCAATACCGCCGGCGCCCTGGCCGCGCTGTTCACGTTCATCCGCGACGGGAACACGGCCATCGACGCCGGACGTATTTCGTCGGGAGACGCCGAGGGGATGCGCGCCGCGCTGCGGAAGATCGATCCCGTGCTGGACATCTTCCCCGACCTCGAACAGTCGATCGACGCCGAGGTCGAGGCGCTCATCGCGCAGCGGCAGGCGGCGCGCAAGGCGCGCAACTTCGCGGAGTCGGACCGCATCCGCGATCTGCTGGTGGAGAAGGGGATTCTGCTCGAGGACACGCCGGGCGGGGTGAGATGGAGGAGGAAGTGAAGTGCTGGGTGCTGAGTGCCGGGTGCTGAGTCACAGCCACCCGGAGCACTCAGCACTCAGCACTCAGCACTCAGCACTCGTCATGATCGGCTACCTCGAAGGCACCCTCAAACAGCTCGACGCCACGCGCGCGCTCGTCGTCTGCGCCGGCGTGGGGTACGAAGTGCACATCTCCCTCTCCACCTACTACCGGCTGGAGGGACAGCGGGAGGTCGCGCTGGAGGTCTATACGCACGTGCGGGAGGACGCACTCTCGCTGTACGGCTTCGCCGGCGCCGAGGAGAAGATGGCTTTCGAGAAGCTGATCTCCATCTCCGGCATCGGCCCGACGCTGGCGCAGAAGATCCTCTCCGGCATCGACCCGCACGATCTCGCCGACGCCATCGCCCGCGCCGACGCGCGCAAGCTCTCCTCCATCCCCGGCGTCGGCAAGAAGACCGCGGAGCGCATCTGTCTCGAGCTGCGCGACAAGCTCGTCCTCGGCGCGCTCCCCACCGCCACGCCCGCCGCGCCGACGCGCTCGAGCATCGACGACGACGTGCAGTCCGCCCTGGTCAACCTCGGCTACCGCCCGAAGGACGCCGAGCTCGCGCTGGACAAGGCGCGCCAGGAAGTGGGAGTGGAGGCGGAGTTCTCGGCCGTGCTCAAGCGCGCCCTGCGGCATCTCACAAAATAATTCTTGCCTGGATATGCGATAACGCCATAAAGTCGCTCGCATGGCGAGACGGCTGCCGTTCCACGCGCTGCTTCTCCGATCCCTCGGCGCCGCCGCCGCGACCCGCGACAACGACGACAGTCGCGACCTCGCCTTCCTCCCCGCGGCCACGCTTCCGTTCCCGTCATTCGAAGTGACCTCGATTCCATCCGCAGGAGCAGGGCGATGCACGTTGCCGCCTCCTCCGGCTGGAGGTTCCTCGATTTCGCGACGCAGGCCCGGGACACGTTCGGCAACCGCATCATCGGACCCCAGGGAGATGTGAACCCATGAGAACACTCCTGCTGCTCGTGCTCCTCGCCGTACCGGTCGACGCGGCCACGCGGCACAACGACGACAGTTGCGACATCGCGGCGCTCCCCGCGGCCACGCTGCTGCTGCCGTACTTCGAGGTCGACCCCCACGGCGACGGCGGGACGACCACGCGCTTCTCGATCACCAACGTCACGAACGTCCCGCGCGTCGCGCACGTGACGCTCTGGACCGACCGCGCGTATCCGGTGATCGGGTTCAACATCTACCTCTCCGGCTACGACCTGCAGGTCATCGACCTGTTCGACGTCATCCGGCGCGGCGTGGTCGCGCCGCCGAACGGCACCGGCACGGCACCGCGGCCGCGCGGGTCGTACTCGGATCCGAACGGGCAGCTCGAAGGCGCCGCGTGCGCGTCGCTCCCGGGCGCGTTGCCGGCCGAGTATGTGGGGCGGATGTACGAAGCCTTCACGTCGGGCTTCGTCCGGCAGTTTCGCGAGCTCGAAGAGTGCGGCCAGGTCGGATCGCAGCACGACAATGCCATCGGCTACGCCACCATCGACGTCATCGGCACGTGCGCGCCGACGAGCGTGGCGGAGAGCGAGTACTGGACGCGCCACCTGCGCTACGACAACGTGCTCGCCGGCGACTACGAGATCGTCACGCCGGACCGCGAGGTCGCGCAGGGCGGGCCGCTGGTGCACATCCGCGCCATCCCCGAGGGAGGGACGCCGGAGCAGCGCCGCGCCGCGCCGGTGACGTTCGATGCCGGCTTCGCGCGCACGTTCTACAGCCGCCATCAGCCCGCGGATGCGCCGCGGCTCGACGGACGCCAGCCGCTGCCGGCGCGCTTCGCGCCGCGCTGGATCCAGGGCGGTCCGAATCAGTTCCGCACCTCGTTGAAGATCTGGCGCGAGAGTGCCGTGCGCGCCGATGCGCCATGCCAGGCGTTTGCGCGGAACGACGATCTCGCGGCGACCGAGATCGTGCGCTTCGACGAAAACGAGAACGCCGCGGGGGCGGTGCCGATCTCGCGTCCCATCATCACCGATCCGCCGCGCTCGGCGCTCGATGCGACGTCGATGACGAGCGTGTCGGATGACAGCGTCTACCCGCAGCTCACCAACGGCGCGACGGGCGGCTGGTTCCTGCTCAACCTCGACGGGGCCCGCGACGACGGCGAGCTGTCGCAGAGCTGGGTGATCTCCACGATGGCCGCGGGAGACGGCTTCTCGACCGACACGGAAGCGCCCGCGCTCGACAACGGCTGCGCGCCCGAGGCGCGCGTCAGCGTCATCACCGCCGCGGGCGGCGCGCGCATCGAGCCCGAGGGAGGCGACGACAGTTGCGACCTCGCGCTGCTGCCCGCCGCGACGCTGCTCGTGCCGCACTTTCGCGTCGACCTCGAGCCGGCGCGCAGCGAGACGACGCTTTTCTCGGTCACCAACACCAGCGGCGAGGAGCGCATCGCGCGGGTCACGCTCTGGACCGACTACGCCTTTCCCGTGCTCACCTTCAACGTGCGCCTCACCGGCTACGACGTGCAGAGCATCGACCTGTACGACGTGATCGCGCGCGGCGTCATCGCCGGCGGCAGCTGCGATCTCACCGGCCCGCTCGGCGAGGAGTGGATCGCCTGGATGCGCAGCGCCTTCACGGAAGGCTCGGTGCCCGACTTCGGCCTGCGCGAAGGGTGCGGCGAAGTCGGTCTCGAACATACGCTGGCGGCCGGCTACGCCACCATCGACCTGGTGCGCAACTGCGCGTCGACGCCGCCGACCGAGACGAGCTACTGGTCGCGCGATCTCGATTTCGACAACGTGCTGATCGGCGACTACCAGTTCGTCCGGCCCGCGCAGTCGAGCGCCGACGGCGCGCCGATGGTGCACATCCGCGCGGTGCCCGGAGTCGAGCTCCCGCGCACGTTCTACGGCCGTTTCCAGAGCAAGTCCGCGCCGCGGCGCGACGCGCGCCAGCCGCTGCCCTCGACGTTTGCGGTGCGCTGGAGCACGGACTTCGCGGACACCCACATGATCATGGACATCTGGCGCGAGGGAGCGACGCGCGGCGACGCCGGCTGCGCCGAGCTGCCGCGGAATCTCATGCCCTCCGTGAGCATCGTCAAGTTCGACGACCGGGAAAACTTCATCGCCGACGACGGCATCTGCCGCCACCCGATCTGCGAGGAGCTCACCTTCACGCTCCCGGCCACGTCGCGCACCAACATCCTCGACACCACCATCTATCCGATCCTCACCAACGGCGCGCGGGACGGCTGGCTCTACTTCAACCTCGACCGCCCCGGCGACGAGGAGGCCGCGCAGGCATGGGTCGTGGCCAGCCAGTGGACACGCGGCAAGACCTCGCTCCGCCGCGACGCCACCGCACTCGGCAACGGCTGCTCGCCGCCGGTCGGGAAGAGCGTCCAGGCGAATGGCACCGCGATCATCGGTCCCGCGCCGAACAGGAATCCGTGATGAAACGACTGCTGCTGCTTCTGCTGCTCGCGACGCCGCTGGCCGCCGCCACCAACGCGAACGACGACAGTTGCGACATCTCCGTGCTCCCCGCGGCCACGCTGCTGCTGCCGTACTTTGAAGTCGATCTCGACAGCATCAACGGCGGCACGACGCTCTTCACGATCACCAACGTCACGAACCTCGACCGCGTCGCGCACGTGACGCTCTGGACCGATCGCGCGTTCCCGGTGGTCGACTTCAACGTCTACCTGACCGGCTACGACGTGCAGAGCATCAACCTCTGGGACGTCCTCCGTCGCGGCGTCATCGCGCCCGACAGCGGCACCGGCACGGCCGTGACGCCGCGGCGCGGACGGTACGCCGATCCGAATCCGGCGCTCGACCTCAGCACGTGCGCGCAGCTTCCCGGCGTGCTCGACGAGCCGGCGATGGAGCGGATGCGCCGCGCGTTCACCGAGGGTGTGGCGGGCGAATGCGAGCGCGTCGGCGGCACGCATGCGCGCGCGGCCGGCTACGCGACGATCGACGTGGTCGGCTCGTGCACCGCGGCGGGACCGGCCGACCCGGCCTACTGGACGCGCGACCTCCGCTACGACAACGTGCTGGTCGGCGACTATCAATACGTGGAGGCCGTGCAGAACCTGGCGCGGGGCGCGCCGATGGTGCACATCCGCGCCATTCCCGAGGGAGGCACGCCGGAACAGCGCGGCCGCGCGGGCGTCGACGCCGGCTTCGCGCGCACGTTCTACGGCCGCTATCAGCCGGCCGGCACGCCGCGTCTCGACGGACGCCAGCCGCTCCCGGCGCAGTTCGCGGCGCGCTGGATCGACGGAGGCCCCGCCGCCTTCGCGACGTCGTTCCACGTGTGGCGCGAGTCGCAGGCGGCCACCGCCTGCGCGGACTTCGAGCGCGCGGAGCTGCTCGACGCGACGGACGTCGTCGCCTTCGACGAAGACGAGAACGCGGCCGGTCTCTCCTCGCCGTTCACGCTCCCCGCGTCCTCGCGCACGTCGCTCACCGACGGCTATCCGCAGCTCCCGAACGGCGCGGTGGCGGGATGGATGTACATGAACCTCGACGCCGGCCTGCACGGCCGCACGGCCACGCAGAACTGGGTGGTCACGTCGATGCGCGCCCTGGGCCGCTTCTCCACCGACGTCGACGCCTCCGCATTCGGCAACGGCTGCGCCCCCGCCGCGCTGCCCAGCGAGGTCACGCTCCTCGGCGGCCAGGAGATCGCCCCTGCGACGACCGACGACAGTTGCGACGTCGCGCTCCTCCCCGCGGCCACGCTGCTCCTGCCGTACTTTGAAGTCGATCTCGACTCCGCGCTGGGCGAGACGACGCTCTTCACCATCACGAACACGGGCGCGCGCGACCGGATCGCGCGCGTCACGCTCTGGACCGACTACGCCTTCCCGGTGATCTCGTTCAACGTCTATCTCACCGGCTACGACGTGCACAGCCTGAATCTGTACGACGTCCTGCAGGGACGGCTCGTGCCGAGCGGCGCGGCGGCCAGCCCGCGCGGCAGATACGCGGACCGCAACCCGTCGCTCGACGCGAGCGCGTGCGCGTCGCTCCCCGTATCGATTGCCCGCGCGCACGTCGAGCGGATGCAGGAGGCGTTCACGCGCGGGACCACCGAAGGCTGCGATGAGATCGGCTACGAGCACGACAACGCCGTCGGCTACGCCACGGTCGACGTGGTGAGGAATTGCTCCGATCGCAATCCGTCCGAGGCGGCGTACTGGACGAACGACATCGCGTACGACAACGTCCTGACCGGCGATTCCCAGCAGGTGAATCAGCGGGAGCACTTTGCCCAGGGCTCGCCGCTGGTGCACGTCCGCGCCATGCCGGGGCACGATTTCCCGCGCACGTTCTACGCGCGCCTGCAGAGCGCGGCGTTCCCGCGCCGCGATGCGCGTCAGCCGCTCCCGTCGGCCTTCGCCGCGCGCTGGATCGAGGGCGGGGCGTCGCAGCTTCGGACGTCGTACAAGATCTGGCGCGAGGGAGCGCCCGTGCAGACGGCCGAGTGCCGCAAGCACTTCACGAACGTCGCGAAAATCAGCGAGATCGTGCGCTTCGATGATGCGGAGAACGGCGTGGCCGGCATCATCCAATGCAGGATCACCTGCCTGGATACGGAGTTCCGGCTGCCCGCGAGCTCGCGCACCTCGGTGAGCGATACGAGCGTGTATCCGCAGCTCACGAACGGCGCCGTCAGCGGCTGGATGTTCGTCAACCTCGACGACGAGAGCAACGACGAGCGGGCCGCGCAGGCATGGATCGTCACGTCGATGCGCGCGGAAGGGCGTTACTCGGTGGACATGGACGCCGCGGGGATGGGCAACGGCTGCTCGCCGGGAGCGCCCCGCAGCGAGGTGGGAGTCGGCACCGCCGTGATCGGGCCAAGACCATAGGAGCGGAGCGCCGGCGTCCCCGCCGGCTGCCGTGGCGG
>DASUSL010000480.1:0-5112 GCA_036375135.1 Thermoanaerobaculia bacterium
GAGCCACACACCCAGCGGCACGGCGATGACGAGCGCCGCCAGGTAGCCCCACGTGACGCGAAAGAGACTGGCCACGACGTACCGCACCAGCAGCCCCTTTTCCGCCAGCTCGATGATCCCTCTCCCCGCCGCCCCCGGCGAGGGGACGAGCGTCCCTTCGGAGGTCGCTACCGCGACCTGCCAGGCGAGAACGAAGAGTACGAGACCGGTGAAGGGAAGGACGCGGCGCAAAGCGAGGCGGAGGGTAGCACAGGGCGTCAGCGCAGGGCTTTGGTGCGCTCCATTCGGTCCCGTGCTTCGTCCGCCCACGGTGACTGCGGATCCATGTCCAGATACTTCTGCCACGCTGTGCTGGCGTCGCTGTATCGATGCATGAACTCTAATGCGATCGCGCGGTTCCACGCTGCCGTACGCGTCGGCTCGAGCTTCCACGCCTGGTCGGCCTTCTCAAGCGCCTTTTGATAATTGTCATCACCAAAGTACGCGGCCGACAGATCATTGAACAGAGCGGCCGATGGTTCATCGGCAGTACGGACGGCGAGCTCCAGTTTCGCGATCGCTTCATCGTACTTCTGGTCGAACATCAACAGGACGCCGGCGGCGTGCAGATTCCTGACACTTGGATTCTTCTCAGCGCGTTGTTTGGCTTCAGCCGCTTCGAATTCGATTTGGGCTGCCGAAAGCGCCTTGTTTTCCTCATTGCCGCCGCGCAAGCGCGGCTTTGCCTCTTTGTACGGCACGTCGAGGCTGATCCGTGCTTCATTGGGTCGTTCAGGCGCGCCCGTAACAACGGTTTTTACCGCGCGCATCGGACCGAACCCGAGTCGTTCCCGCGTCTGAGGGAGCCCTAAAACGATCACAAGCGAAGCCGCCGCCGCGAGGGGCACGATCTTCTTCCACCCGAACGGCGCACTCACCACGTTCCCCGCGACCGGCTCCTCGACAGCCTTCATCTCCGTCGTCCACATCACGGCCTCCAGGCAGTCCGCGCATTCCGCCAGGTGCTTCATCACTTCCTGGCGTTCGGCGTCGGACAGCGTTGCATCGGCGAAGGCGGCGAGTGTTTCGTCGGTCGGGTGGTTCATTTCAGATGGTACGGCAGCGGTCATGGCAGCCTCCCCTTGCCGCCTCTACTCACCTTCGCCTCCCTCATGAGAGGGACCGGAGGGCGGTTTTTTCGGGTCGGACAGCAGGCCCAGGCGGATGTCCTGGTCGCCGCTGACGAGGACTGCTTCGATGTCCGAACGGCTCACGCCGGCCGATTCCAGTGCACGGCGAAGAGCGGCGAACAGCTTCTCCAGCCGTTTATAGATCTTTTTCTGCTCGATGCCTACCTCGCGGGCGATCTCCGGTACCTTGCGGGCCTTCCAGAAACGGAGCTCCAGGATCACTCGGTCCTCGGGATCGAAGGTCTCGAGAACGGCGTCGATCACCTGCATGATCAGGCGCGCTGTGCGCTCGCGGTCGCGCGACTCGACGCGCGTGTCCGCATCGCTCTCCACCGCCACCGCGTCCGGCAACTCGTCTCCGGACACGAACCCCGGCCGCGGATTGCGGTTCGGCAGGCGGACGTAGATCGCCTCCAGTTCCGCCACGGTGACCGCTGGTCCGGAGCGCATGGTCAATGTCTTGACCGCTTCGGGGAAGGTGAAGCCATCGCGCGTCATGAGACGTTCCAGCGTGATGGCCAGGTCGCCGAGGCGGCGCGCTTCGGCCGACGGACGCCATTTGCCCCACTGCTCCACGCGCCATTGATGGAAGAGGCGGCTGATCACGGTGGTGAGATACGTGGTAAACGAGCTGCGCCGCTCGAACTTGCGGATGATGGCGTAGTCGTTCTCCCAGAGACGGACGCGGACGATCTGCACGAACTCCTCAGTCTCGTCCGCGTTCAGATGAGCCTTGCGCGCCACGAATCGCGCGATGCGCTCGATGGTGGCAAGGTGCTCCAGATAGGTCTTCTCGGGATTCATCGCTCGATTGACCGCAAGACGCTTTAGCGTCTTGACTGCACAAGATTTGGGAACCGGCGCAGTCTAGCAGGTCGAGTGATGAATCCGAGTTCGCTACCGTCCCTTTTTCGTAGTCGTCACATCGTCGGTGCCGTCGAGGCGCTCGATGCCCGGCTTCACGTCGCGGCTGCCGTGCGCGTACTGCCGTCCCTGCCGTTCGTCTTTCATCCGCAGCCCTCGGCGCTGAAGAAGAGCAATCCGCACGCCGTTTGCACCCGCCACGACGTGATGTTGAAAGAGATCGAACGCGACGACTGGGGCCACTTCTTCGAGACCTTCACTGTGCAGCACGACCACTGGCGCGTCCACGTCGACGGCGAGAACGACACGCTTCCGCTGGAAGGGATCACCGCCCGCGACGGCAGGATCGTCATCCACCTCGGCAGCGACATCCGCCATCACCGCGTGATCACCATCGACGGCGCGACCGTGTCCGTCGAGCAGAGCGGCGGTGCAGACGAGTCCGTGGCCATCACCTCCACCGACGGACACACGACGCGGCTGCGCCTCGAACGGCCATGAAAATCCATCCCGCGACCAATTACGACGCGCTCCTGCAGAGGATCGGCGACGCGACGATCGTCTGCATCGGCGAGGCCTCGCACGGCACGCACGAGTTCTATCGCGAGCGGGCGACGATCACGCAGCGCCTGCTCACGGAGAAGGGCTTTCAGGCGGTGGCCGTCGAAGCCGACTGGCCGGACGCCGACCGCGTGAACCGCTGGGTACGCGGCCTCAGCGACGACGCGGAGGCCACGGATGCGCTGGCGGGCTTCCGCTCCCGCTTCCCGACGTGGATGTGGCGCAACGCGGACGTGCTCGACTTCGTCGGCTGGCTGCGCGACTTCAACGAGCAGCGCCCCGAGGAGCGGCGCGCCGGCTTTTACGGCATCGACCTCTATTCATTGTTCTCGTCGATCGAGGCGGTCATCGACTATCTGGAGCAGGTCGACCCCGAGGCGGCGCGGCGGGCGCGGGAGCGCTACTCGTGCTTCGACCACTTCGGCGAGGAGGCACAGTCGTACGGCTACGCGGCGGCGTTCGGCGCGGCGGAGTCGTGTCAGGAGGAGGTAGTCAAGCAGTTGACCGAACTGACGCGACGCCGCTCGGACGACGAACATCTCTTCTCCGCGGAACAGAACGCGCGCCTCGTGGCCAACGCCGAGGAGTACTACCGGTCGATGTTCGGCGGGCGGGTCTCGTCGTGGAACCTGCGCGACCGGCACATGGCCGATACCATCGACGCCATCGTCACGCACCTCGGCCGCCGGGGCCAGCCCGCGAAGCTCGTGATCTGGGCGCACAACTCTCACCTCGGCGACGCGCGCTTCACGGAGATGGGCGAGCAGGGAGAGCTGAACGTCGGGCAGCTCATGCGCGAGCGCTACGGCGAGAACGCGGTGCTGATCGGCTTCAGCACCTACAGCGGCACCGTCACCGCGGCGGATGACTGGGACTCCCCGGCGCTGCGCAAACGCGTGCGGCCCGGACTGCCGGGGAGTTACGAGGAGAAGCTGCACGAGCTCGCGTCCGAGCCGTACTACCTCCTGCTCCGCGACGACGCGCAGGAGCTGATGGGGCCGCGCCTCCAGCGCGCCATCGGCGTGATCTACCGCCCCGAGACGGAACGCCACAGCCACTACTTCCACGCCCGCCTCCCCCGCCAGTTCGACGCGATCATCCACATCGACCACACGCGCGCCGTCGAGCCGCTGGAGCGCGAGCCGACGTGGAGCGGCGACGAGCCGCCGGAGACCTACCCGAGCGGGATCTGAAGACGCGTTTCGGTCGCTTGACGGGCGGCGGGGGCGGACCTAACGTAAGGAGATACGTACGTAAGGAGGATCGTATGCGCCGTCTCCGTGCGTTCATCGTCGTTCTCGGATTTTCTCTGGTGGCAGGCTCGCACGACTCCAGTGCCGCCGGATCGCGATGTGAATACACGCACTGCGGGTGGTTCTGCGCAACGCACGGATCGCTCGGCGCCGGCTACTGCCATCCGGCAGAGGAGCTCACCACCGGCTGCATCCAGCTCTATGGTCCCGACTGCGCCAGCATGGCGAATGCGTACTGCTGCACGAGAACGATCGGGGCGTTGTAGATGCGACTGCCGCTCCTACTCCTGCTCGCAAGCGCCCTTGCGGGAAGCGGCGTCGTTCTTCCGGACCCACGAACGGGAAACGTCAACGGTCAGGTGGGCGTCCTGTATTGGCCGAGCACAATGCCAGCCGAGCCAGGCCAGCCCGCGCAGCCGGTGCCGATCGCGCACGGCTGCGAGGCGCATCTCGTACCCGAGACCGATCAGGAGCAGGAACTGCGGTATCCATGCGGCAAGTGGTTCGCGCCACCGCCAGGCAGGTATGTGGTCTGGATCGAGTCGCCCGACAGGATCTCGCCTCGCCAGAACATGCTCGTGTACGCCGGTACGCCATTCCGCGACGGCGGTCTGCCGGCACTTGCGCCGCTGATGGCGGCGGGCAGAATCGGCACTCCAGCGAATCGCGCGGTGCCTCCGGGCGAGAGCATCCGCGCGTTCTCGACGCAAATGAGGACGTGGTACACGAAGTCCGCGATCTTCGACCGACGTCTGAAGTCGCGCGTCGTGCAGATGCCCGCCGGAGTGCCGGCCGTCATCGGGCGATTCGATCGCAAAACCAACGACGCCATCGCGCTCGCGCGGCCGGTCATGATCAAGACGGGAGAAACGCAGCACGTCTGGCCCACCGAGCCGGCGGCGAGCGACGTGCTGGTCATTCTGCGCAAGCCAGCCGCGTTGCAGCTGCGGAAAGAGCTGCCCACCGCCCGCCTCACACTGAACGCTCGCGAGCCCGACGTCTTCGTGAACGGGGGACATCGCATCATCGCCGTCTGGTACGGCATCGACGCGCCGCGGGCGACGATTGCCTTCGAGTCCGATGCGGCGCATTGGGAGCCTCGCGAGATCCGGTTGACGCCGGGGAAGGTCGTGACCATCCGCGACGAGGTGAAGCCGCTTCCCTCGGCAAAGGTCTCCATCAACGCGCCGGTCGATGCGACGTTGCCGGAGGAAACGTTTCTCGTCGTCGGGACGAAGCGCATGCGCGTGGGCGCCGGCGTGCAC
>DASUSL010000481.1:0-9033 GCA_036375135.1 Thermoanaerobaculia bacterium
CCGGCGGTCCCCGCGTCCTCGCGTAAAATACGCCCGCCTCCATGCGGAAACTCGTCCCGATCCTCCTGCTCCTGACCCTCGCCTGTACCGTCGCCCCCACCGGCCCGCCCACGCAGCCGAACGACGCGGAGTGGTCTCTCGTGACCAGGGACTACCAGTGGATCCAGACCCTGCGCGACGCGCAGAAGAAGCCGCTCGCGTCCGCCTCGCGCAAGGAGCAGATCGAGATCCTCCTCGAGAACCACAAGAAGCTCGAGGCTCCCTACGTCGCCTTCATCGACAAGACCCGCGAATACTTCGAGCGCACCGGCGACACGCGCGCCGGCCAGCTCCTCGCGCGCGAGAAGATCATCCTCGGCGACGAATACATGGGCGTCCTGGCCCGTTACGACAAGGCGATCGCCCTCTACCGCGAGGCGCTCGAGCTCGACCCCGGCAATGCCGACGCGCAGTCGCGCATCACCCTGGCCGAGCAGCGGCGGTACGTCTCGATGTCCAGCTTCGCCACGGTGAAGCAGGGGATGAAGGAAGAGGAGGTCCGCCGCATCGTCGGCGTGCCGCGCGAGGACTGGATCAAGCAGGTCGTGCAGAACAAACGGGTGTATTCGGTGTGGATCTATCCGAAGGCCGACGGCGGCGCTTCGGCGGTCTACTTTGACAACGGCGTCGTCTATCACACAAACTGGAACGCGGCGGCACCCCCGCCCAGGTAGTGGATGTTCCGGGAGGAAGGGCGAGATGGAAGAACTTCACACTGCTGACGATCAGTCTCATTACGAGATCTCACTGACCGCGGGACAGGCCTTCGTGGCCTTCGTCCTGTTGATGCTGTCCCTCGCCGCGGCCTTCGCCTTCGGCCTCATGATCGGAAAAGGTCAGGCCGACGACCGTCTGGTCGTGCAGAAGGAGACGCCCGTCGTCACCGAGGCTTCGCTCGCGCCGAAGAAGAGCGCCGGGCAGATCGTGGAGCTGGGCGTGGAGAGCTCCGACTTTCAGGAAGCCAGGCCCGCCGAGTCGACCGAGAGCGTCGAGCCGGTGACGGAGACGATGTCGACGGCCACGGTCGTTGAAGAAGCCGCTCCGGTTGCGACCGAGACCGCCGCCGGGACGGCGGCGGGGCAGCCGGCGGGGGCGCCGGCGCTCCACAAAGTGACTACGTACGCGCAGTTGTTTTCTACTGCCGACCAGAAGTCGGCCGAGCGCTTCGCGGCGAACCTGATCGATCGCGGGTTCACGGCGGCGTACGTCGAGCGCGGCTCCACCGATCGGGGTCCCGTCTTCCGTGTGCGCGTCAAGTTCGACTCCGAGGAGGCGGCGCGGGCGGCGGAGCCGAAGCTGCGGGAGTTTTCGAAAGAAGTTTGGATTACGACGAAGTAGGTGGCATCCTCCTCGCTGGCGTCTTCAGCCATGTCTGACGAGCGAGACCGGAGAAACCCCCAGCGAGACCGTAGAACGACCACTCCTCAACTCGAGGAGCTGCGCAGCGCGCAGGCTGCCAAGAAGCAGCCCGCGTCCGTCGATCCGACGCACGTCCTCGACCGCGCCATCTACCAGCTGTGGGAGACCATCAACGATCTCGACCAGATCCAGCCCGAGCGCGTCGAGCACTACCGCGTCTCCGTCTTCGGCAGCTCGCGCATCCGCCGCGGCGATCCGATCTACGAAGAAGTCAAGAAGTTGTCCAGCGAGCTGGCGCGCATCGGCGTCGACATCGTCACCGGCGGCGGCCCCGGCCTGATGGAGGCGGCCAACGCCGGCGCGCGGGAAGGGCAGGCGGGCGGCAAGTCGCGCTCGTTCGGCCTGGCCATCCACCTGCCGAGCGAAGAGGCGGCCAATCCGTTCGTCGACAAGGTTTTCCGCCACCGCACGTTCTTCTCGCGGCTGCATCACTTCATCCGGCTTTCCTCCGCCTTCATCGTCATGCCCGGCGGGATCGGCACGGCGCTCGAGCTCTTCATGGTCTGGCAGCTCCTGCAGGTCAAGCACATGAAAGAGCATCCGCTCATCCTGGTCGGTACAATGTGGCCCGGTCTGATCGAGTGGATGCGCGCGACGATGGTCGAGCGCGGCCTCGTCAGCCCGCCCGACTTCGACGTGATCAAGGTCGTCGGCTCCTCCGACGAAGCCATTCCGATCATCCGCGAGTCGTACGACAGATGGCTTCAACAGGAGAGAGCTCATGCCAACACAGGAACAGGTACTTGATGCGCTGAAGAAGGTCCGCTTCCCCGGACTCTCCCGCGACATCGTTTCGTTCGGCTTCATTCGCGACGTGAGAGTCGACGGCGGCGCCGTCTCGTTCACGATCCACTTCCAGACCGAGAACCCCGCCGTCGGGCAGCAGATCGCGCGCGACGCCGAAGCGGCGGTGCGCACGCTGGACGGCGTCACCGAAGTGCACGTGAACCTCGAGATCGGCGCGCGCCAGAGCGCCGGCGCCTCCGCGCCGATGGCCGGCGGACCGGGCACGCTGGCCGGCGTGAAGTACCGCATCGCCGTCGCCTCGGGCAAAGGAGGCGTCGGCAAGTCGACCGTCTCCACGAACCTCGCCCTCTCGCTGCGCGCCCTCGGCTACACGGTCGGCCTGCTCGACGCCGACATCTACGGCCCCTCGCAGCAGATGATGCTCGGCATCGAAGGGCGCCCGCAGATCGACGAAGGGGACGAGAAGATCATCCCGATGGAGCGCCACGGCATCAAGACGATGTCCCTCGGCCTGATCACCGACGCCGACACGCCGGTCATCTGGCGCGGCCCGATGGTCATGAAGGCCATCGACCAGTTCCTCACCGACGTGAAGTGGGGGACGCTCGACTTCCTGATCATCGACCTCCCGCCCGGCACCGGCGACGCGCAGCTCACGCTGACGCAGAAGGCCGGCCTCACCGGCGCGGTGGTGGTCACGACGCCGCAGGACGTCGCACTCATCGACGCGCGCAAAGGTCTGGCGATGTTCCGCAAGGTCAACGTCCCGGTCCTCGGCATCATCGAGAACATGAGCTACTTCATCTGCCGCCACTGCGGCGAGCGCGAAGAGATCTTCGGCCACGGCGGCGGACAGAAGACCGCGGAGATGCTCGGCGTCCCGTTCCTCGGCGAGGTGCCGATCGATCCGAAGGTCGTCGTCGGCGGCGACACGGGCGAGCCGATCGTGGTCAGCGAGCCGCAGGCCCCCGCCTCGGCCGCGTTCCGCGAGCTGGCAAGACAGGTGGCGGAGCAGGTGGAGTCGGGGATGGCCGGCCACACGCACGACCACGACCACGATCACGACCATCACCACGATCACGATCACGCGCATACGCATTAGAAAGCGGACCGCCGCCGTCCCGGCGGCTGCCGCGGCGGCGTCTCGCCGCCGCCCCCGGCGCAGGCGGGACGTCTGCGCGGCAGCCGGCGAGGACGCCGGCGGTCCCCTGACGCCATGATCCGCCGCGTTCTCGCGCTCTTAGCCTTTGCCGCCATCGCCGTGGGAGCGTTCCAGCCGTTCTATCTGCGGGTGCTGGGGCACGACTGGCGGCAGCTCGGTGCGTACCTGACCGAGCTGCCGTACCGCAAAGTGCCCGGGTTGCGGCAACTCTGCGTGGAGGCAGACCGCCGCACGCCGGTCGGCGCGCGCATCCTCTTCGTGGCGCCGGTGCCGGGCTACGAGTACGCGTTCCGCCGCGCGCAGTACCTGCTGGCGGGGAAGGACGTCGTGGCCGGCGGCGAGGCCGACTACATCGCCTGCCTCCCCGCCTGCAGGGCGCGCGGCTTCACGACCATCTGGAGCAGCGAGAAAGGCGCGCTGCTGAAGCGATGACCACGCGCATCGGTGAAGCCTGGCTCCTCCTCACCGGCACCGCCGCGCTGTTGCTGTTGTTCCTGCCATTCTCGCCATGGACCCTCCTCCTCGCGCTACCGGTGCTCTACGTAGGACAGGCTTCAGCCTGTCACCGCGGGCAGGCTGAAGCCCGCCCTACATGGTGGAACCTCGTCGACCTCTTCACGCTCCTGCTCATCGCCGGCTACACGAAGCTCTCCCTCGCCGCCACGCCGATCGAGAACGACTACCTCCTCATCTGGGGCGTGAAGGCGAAGGAGTTCTTCCACGCGCGCGGCATCGACTGGCCGTGGCTCGAACTGCTGACCAACTACACCGCGCATCCCGACTACCCGATCCTCCTGCCGCTGGTCTACGACGCGTACGCGCTCGTCATCGGAGGCTGGAACGATCGCTGGATCGGCATCATCACCGTGGCGTACGGCGTGGCCGCGCTGCTGGTCGTGCGCGGCATGCTCGCCGTCGAGCTGCCGAAGCCGTGGCCTGTCCTCGCCACCGCCGCGCTCATGCCGCTCGTCTTCTCGCCGTACGCGGGGATGGCCGAGGCGCCGCTGATCGCGTTTTCGCTGGCGGGACTGCTGCGCATCCGCCGCGGCGACACGCTGCGCGGCGCCGTCTTCCTCGGCTTCGCCGCCTTCACGAAAAACGAGGGACTCACCCTCATCGTCGCCGCTGCGCTCGCACTCGTCGCCGCGAAACGCTGGCGCGAGCTCCCGCGACTCTGGCCCGCGGTCGCCATCCCGCTGCCGTGGCTCGTGCTGCGCACCATGCACGACCTGCAGACCGACCTGCTCGTCCCCGGCGTCTTCGAGCGTCTCTTCGCCCGCGTCGCCGATCCCTGGCCCGTCTTCGCCGCCATCAGCCGCTACCCCGTCGGCAACGTCTGGCTCTGGAGCGGCGTCGCCATCGCCTGCCTCCTCGGCTGGCGCACCGTCGTCACCCGCGAGCGCTTCCTGTCGCTGACGATCGTGCTCCAACTGCTGTTTTTCCTCGGCGCCTACTTCGTGTCGCCGCGCGATCTCGACTGGCACGTGCAGTGGTCGTGGGAGCGCATCGTGCGCCAGCTCCTGCCGCTCATCGCCCTCGTGGCGATCTTCGCCAATACGACCGTGCGGGAACCGGTCGATGGGTGAGCTGCACGCGCGCGCGGGCACGGCCATCGACGCCGGCGTGGCGTTCCTCGCGCGCACGCAGTTGCCGGACGGCGAGCTGCCGACGATGCGCTGGCGTCGCAACGATCCGGACGACCCGTGGCGCGACCGTACCGTCTTCGGCACCGCGCTCGTGGCCGTGTCGATTGCCGGCGTGCGGGGCGCGGAGACGGTCCTGGCGCGCGCCGCCGACTCGATCGAGTCGCAGACGCTGCGCTTCGGAATCTGGAAATACAGCCCCGACTACGGCGGCGGTTTCCCTCCCGATCTCGACGACACGGCCATGGCCTCGCTGGCCCTGCGCCTGGCCGGGCGCGAGGTGCCGGACAACACGCACGCCTTCCTCGCCAACCGCAACCGCGACGGTCTCTTCTTCACCTGGCTCTCGCCGCGCCTGCGCTGGCTGCGCGATCCGCGCATGTGGCTCATCGCCGCGGCGCGCTGGCGGCATCCGTTCGTCCACTACCGCGCGTTTCGCGTGGCCGGCGCGCGCGAGCACGACCTCGACGCGGTCGTGAACGCGAACGTCCTCACCTTCCTCGGACGCACCGCCGCCACGGAGCCGGTCATCGACTTTCTCCAGCGCGTCCTCCGCGAGCGCGCGGAGCAGGGATGCGACAAGTGGTACGACCATCCGCTGGCGATCTGGTACTTCGTGTCGCGCGCGCTTCAGCGCGTCCGTGTCGACGCGCGTGCGCTGCTGCTCGAGCGCCTGCAGTCCGTCAATGCCGCGACGCCGCTCGACCATGCCTTCGCCGCCTGCGTGCTGCTCGACTGCGACGCGCCCGCCGACGCGCACATCGCCGCGATCGTCGAGACGCAACTCGACAGCGGCGCGTGGCCGCGCGCGATGGTCTACGGCGACGAATGGGATGCCCGCGGCTCGGAGTCGCTGACCACCGCCTTCTGCCTCGAGGCGCTGTCACGCTGGATCGCGCGCATGCCGCCGCAGAAATAGCAGTCCGCCGAGCTCCCGCACGTTCTGCAGCGTGTGCCGCGGAAACAGCGCGAGGTGCACGGCCAGCGCGAGAAAGTCGGCGCGGTGCATGAGGGCCGATGCGAAGAGGATCGCGGCGGGGAGATAGCCCTCGTCGTATTCGTTCATCACCACGAACCCCCGCGGCTCCGCGGCCACGATGCGCGCGCGCACGCCCCAGCGGTACGGCCGCAGCGCCATCAGCAGCGCGTAGAGTGCGAGCGCCGCGACGGGCCAGAGGCTGTGCAGCCGCCACAGCATGACCGCCAGCGCGAGCAACTGCAGCGGAAAGGCGATCCACACCGCGACGCGCGTCGCCGCGGACACGCCGCGCCGCACGACGAACGTGCTGACGCCCGCGCGCAGGTCGGCATCGCGGTCGCGCAGTTGATGCCAGAGGATGTTGCGGACGCCGCTCGCGAAGGCCCACACCCCGATCGCGATGACCCAGACGAGCTCGCGCCCGGCCGGTACGAGCAGCACCGCGGTCAACGCCGGGAAGAGATGTGCGCCCGCGGCATCGCAGACCACGCCCGCGAATCCGCGCTTCTTGAGACGGAACGGCGGCAGCGAGTACAGCGAGAACGCGATCCACCCTCCGGCATACGCGCCCACGAGCAGCGGATCGTGCCGCCAGAGGAACGCCACGCAGGCACCCGCAGCCAGCGCAATGACGAGTGCGAGCGGCGACGCGGGACGCAGCGTCTTGCCGGCGGCGCGATCGTCGGCGCGGTCGGTGAGGTCGTTCAGCACGCTGACGTACGCGGCCTCCGCCGCCAGCGCGACGATCAGCACGACCGCCTCGCGCCACGACGCGAACACGGGCGTCCGCGCGAGAAACGACGTGCCATAGAACGCCGCCAGCGCCGGCGCGATCTTGTACTCCCACCATTCGCCCGCTCGGATCACGCGCGCTTTATACTGCGCCTCGCTCCGATGCCGCCCGACGTTTCCCGCCGTTTTCTCTTCGTCTCTTCGAATCTCACCTGGGGCGGCAGCGAACATCTCTGGAGCGGCACCGCCATCGCGCTGGCCGGACAGGGACACCACGTGACCGCGTTCAAGCTGCTCCGCGGCACGGGCGAGCCGGCCCTGCGCGCGCTGCGCGAGCGGGGCGGGCGCGTGGTCGAGGTGGCGCGCATGCCGCTCGTCCCGCGCCGCGCCTTCTCCGCGCTCGTGCGCTACGCCGCGCCGCTCGCGCGCCTGCTGCAGACGCTGCGGCTGCGCCTCACGGTCGCACGCGCGCGCCCCGACCTGGCCATCCTCTCCCTCGGCACGAACGTCGACGGCACCGCGCTCGCCGGCGTGCTGCGCCGCCTGCGCCTCCCGTACGTCATCGTCGCGCACAAGGCTGACGAGGAGCGCTGGCCGTCCGAGGAGGCTCGTCCGGCGATGCGCGCGGCGTACACGAATGCCGTGGCCGCGTACTTTGTGTCGGAGCACAACCGGCGGCTGACCGAGGAGCAGATCGGCGTGACGCTGGAGCAGACTGCCATCGTGCGCAATCCGTTCAACGTGCCGTACGCGCAGCGCGGCGACTGGCCTGGCGGTGAGTCGTTGCGGCTCGCGTGCGTCGGGCGGCTGCTGTCGTCCGAGAAGGGGCAGGACCTGCTCCTGCGCGTGCTGGCGCGGGAGCGTTGGCGGTCGCGCGCGTGGTCGGTGACGTTCTTCGGCAGCGGCCCGGATCGCGATGCCCTCATCGCGCTGGCCTCGCGCCTCGGCCTGACCAGCGTCGCCTTCGCCGGGCACGTCGACGACGTCGCGGCCATCTGGCGCGATCACCATGCGCTCGTCCTCCCGTCGCGTTGCGAGGGGCTGCCGATCGTGCTCGTCGAGGCGATGCTCAGCGGGCGCGTGCCGATCGTGACGGACGCCGGCGGCAACGCCGAAGTGATCGACGACGGCGTGACCGGCTTCGTCGCCGCGGCACCGTCGGAGGACGCGCTCGACGAGGCGATGGAACGCGCCTGGCAGCGCCGCGGCGAGTGGCGCGACCTCGGCGCGCGCGCCGCGGCGCACATCCGCACCATCGTGCCGCCGGATCCCTCGCATGTGTTCGCCGCGCAGGTGGAGGCGATTGCCGCGGCCGTGAGCGCGTCGCCGCGCGCGGCCGTCGCCGGGCTGTCGCCGTCGTGATGCTTGCCGCCGCGCTGCAGACGCTCGCCACGATCGCCGCGGGTGTGGCGTTGTTTCGCCTCTGGCGCATCGCGCTGCCGCCGCAGCTCTGGCTGCAGCGTGTCGTGGCCGCCGGATTTCTCGTGCGCGCGGTCGCGGGACAGTTGCTCTTCTGGATCTCGTGGGCGCGTCTGCCGTTCCTCCCGCAACTGCAGGCGGGCAACGGCCTCTGGTTCTTCGGCGCCGACGCCGCCGGCTACTTCGCAAGCGCCTCCGCCGCGTCGTCGCAGGGTCTGGAGGCGATCGTACGCATGCCGCCGTCGCAGCCGGCGGTGTTGTACGTGCAGCTTCTGGCGGCGGCGATGTGGCTCTTCGGCGCGGTGACGTCGACGGGACTGCTGCTCAATCTCTTCTGCTACCTCGGCTGCATCGCGCTGCTGCGCCGCTGGACGAATGCCGCTCTGGCCATTACCGCCATCAGTCTGGCTCCCTCGTTCGTGCTCTGGTCACTGCAGCCGCTGAAAGACACGTTCTTTCAACTGCTCGTCGTCGCCTTCGTCTGCACGTGCGCGGCGTGGGCGAAGCAGCCGCGCTGGCGGTACGGCGCGTCGCTCGTGCTCGTGCTGGCGGCGCTGAGTGGCGTCCGCTGGTACGTCGCGTTTGCACTGCTGATCGCGGCGGTGCCGTTTCTGCTCGCCACCGCGCTCCGCACGCGCGAGCGGAGAGTCCTCGCCCTCGGTGTCGCCGCGGCCGTGGCGCTGCTGCTCTCCCGCGCTCTGCTCGTCGGTGGCCGCGGCCAGCTTCCGCAACCGGTCGTCGCGCTGCTGACACCGGCGACGACGTTCGCCGCGATGGGGGAGCTGCCGTCGCTGGTCCGCGGTGCGCGCGACGCCTTCGACGCGACGGGCGGCCGCACGGTCATCCAGCCGCCGCCACCGCCACGCACGACGCGGCCGCTCCCGCCGCCGTCC
>DASUSL010000482.1:0-9042 GCA_036375135.1 Thermoanaerobaculia bacterium
CTTCGCACGAAGCTAAGAAATACTCCTACTGATATTTAAAAAGGACAGTTGGGAGTCGACGGAGGCTCGAGTGTCATCCAAAGGAGCCAAATTTCGAGGCTCGGGAGACTCACGTCCGAGGCTCCGTCGGTTCGGGCCAAAGCCTCGGGCGACTCTGCTGCAGAGCTAAAGTGCCTCGTTGCAATGCTTTCGAGGCTTCCTTCCGATGCTCCGTCGAATCGTCCCGAGTCGACGGCGGCTCGTCAGGAAGCTCCGTTGCCTTCCTGCTGATGCTCCGTTGACTCCATTTGGAGTCAATTGACCTCTCCTCCGAGGTTTCGGTGACTCGGAGGAGAGTTTCGGAGCATTGCTTGTGATCTTTCTTCAGGACAAAGTGACACATAAAGAGGACGAATCATGGGCTTCTTTTGCCGAATTTGAAGCCCTCGCGAATCCGGGGATCGATCCCCGGCGAGTACAAATCCCCGTACGGCCACGGCTCGTCGTTCACGAACTCGCCGTTGTGGTGAAAGCCCCACTGGCGAAAGTCGGCGTTCAGGGCCTCCAGCGATTTCCCGGTGAGCTTCAGCAGCGCGTCGTCGCTGTTCGTTCCTTTCGCGAACTCCGCCGCGAGCTTCGCGATCGACTCCACGCCGAAGCGGTCTTCGAGGAAGCGGATGAACGTCTGCGCCACGACGTACGCGTGCGGGTCGGAGTTCTTCTCCATCACCGCGTCGAGCAGCGTCACCGGGAGCACGAGCTCGGACGGCGTGTTGCTGAACGCGTTCTCCTGACGCGGCAGCAGCTCCATGCGCGTGGCCACTCCCTCCTGAAACCAGCGCGGCGCGTTGTCGCCGGTGGCCTGGGCGAGGATGGCGTGCGCCAGCTCGTGCGTGATGATCGACACGACGGCCGGCTTGAACTGCTCGACCGCGGCGAAGGGGAAGAGGATCTCGCCGTCGTACAGGCCGAGGATGTGATCGGAGAGGGTGATGTCGCCGGAGAACTCCTCCCAGCGCAGCACGTTCACCGTGACGCGGCGCAGCTCCGTGCGCGGGAGCTTCTGCTGCAGGCGCGCCAGCTCCGCCTCCAGCAGGTCGCCGATGCGCGAGGCGATGGCGGGATTGATGGTCGCGTCGTGGCGGATGTCGAAATGCGGCGTGGCGATGGTCTGCGCGTTCGTGGCCAGCGCGCGGCGGAGCTGGAGCTGCTTGAGCCGGATCTCGACGAGCTTTGGCTCCGTGCTCACGGAGCGGAAGAGCGTCTCCGCCGTCGACCACTGGCCGGCGTTGCTCATCGCCTCGGCGATGGCGATGCGCGTCCGCGGATCGTCGGTCTGCTTCGTCTCGGCGAGCTTGCGCGCGTCGTCGACGCGTTGCGCGCGGAGCAGCGCGCGGATGCGCACGTGCAGCAGCTCGGGCGGCACGTCCTCGTCGGTGAGTGTGAGCACGTCGTTCCAGCGGTTGTGCCGCACCAGCGCCGCCACGGCGCGCGTCAGCACGCGGCGCGAGGGCGTGGTCTTCTTCTCCAGCAGCTCCTGCGCCTCGGCCAGCGCGAGCGCGTCGCGGCGGCGCTCGTCGTACGTCGCGGCGACCACCTGCGCGTCCTTCGGCGCGAGCGCGGCGCCGTTCGGGATCACGATCGCGGCATTGCCGAGCTCCACGCGCAACCGTTCGCCGCAGACGAACGCCTTCGCGTTCGCCGGCCACGCCAGCGGCTGCGTGGCCAGGACGCGGCTGCGCAGCACCGGCTCGGCCGCGGAGTGAAACGAGACCAGCGTCTTCACGCGCAGGTCGTCGAGCATGGCCGCGTGCTCGCGCACGAGCTCCTCGCGCGGCTTCGGCTCGAGCTGCCACGCCGTGCGGAACGACTCGAAGGTCGCGTCGCGGTAGTAGGCCTCCGCGTCGCGCGTGCCGAGGGCGCGCATGCGGTCGTAGAGACGCGCCTCGAGCAGGACGTCGTCGCGCACCGGCAGCACGCGCTCAAAGTGCGCGCGCGCATCCTTTCCCTCGGACAGCGCGAGGCGCGCGTTCACGAGATGCGCGAGCGGCGAGCCATTGTCCGCCGGCATCCCCGCCCACAACTTCGCGACGGGATGCGCCGGGACTTCGAACGCGTCGCCGCGCGCGAGCGCGTTGCGCGTACGCAGCAGGTGCCGCAGCTCGACCACCTGCGGCTCCGTGTGTTCGGCGGTGCGTCGAAGCAACGGCAACACCGCCACCACCGCGAGCGCCGCCCCCGCCGCAACCAACACCAACCGCAACTTGCGGATGAAAATCGCCCCGAGGATGCAGATCACGGAGAGTGCGATCAATGTGGGACGGGCTTCAGCCCGTCCCGGACGGGCTTCAGCCCGTCCCGCCCCGCCCGAGGGACGGGCTGAAGCCCGTCCTACATTCGGCTCCGCCATCGTCGCGATCGAATGCAACGCGTTCCCGCGCATGCGCAGCAGCACCCCGTCCTCGAACCCGCTCGGCCAGCGCACGTGGAAGGCCACGCCTTCCGACGCCTTGCGCAACGTCCACGTCGCCCCATCGCGGGGACCGAAGCGCACCGCGATCTCCTGCAGCGCCTCCTCGCGCGGCAGCGAGCGCAACGGCGCGTCGGGCGCCAGGCGCTCGTACACGGCGGGAGGACCGGAAGCGAGATACGACGAAACGAGCGACACCGCCTCCCGTTCCGGGCTCGCCAGCGGCGCCAGCAGGAGGAGGAGGAAAAGCATCGCCCGGAATGATCCCACGCGCCTCGGCCGTTCTGCCGCAGCGATGCGCAAATTATTTGCGGTCGTACTCCTGGCCTTCACCGCCTCGGCAAACGAGATCTCCCATCGCACGCTCCAGTCGGGCTCTCCGATCGGACGCACGGTGCTGCACGACCACGGCCTGTACGGGCAGGGGCAGCTCATCGCCATCCTCGACACCGGCGTCGACTACAACAACTGCTACTTCGCGGAGCTCGACAACTCGCCGCCGCCCTTCAACACCGGCACGCCGGCGGGCGGCCTGGAGTGGGACAACGTCGACCTCTCGCGCCGCAAAGTCGTCGCGTACAACTTCCTCTACTCCTGCGAGCAGTATCCGGGACGTCCCGGATGCGACACGCCGGGCAACCTCGCCTCGCTCGACAACCAGGGACACGGCACGCACTCGGCCGGCTCCGCGGCCGGCGACCGCGCGCCGCTCCTCGCGCACGACTACGGCGACTCCGTCGCGCCCGGCGCGAAGCTGATCGTGCAGGACGGCGGCTACATCGGCGGCGATCTCTGCACGCAGTTCCCCGGCGTCGGCTGCCCCGCGAAGCTCACGCCGATCTTCGAGCAGGCGTACAAGCAGGGCGCGCGCATCCATTCGAATTCGTGGGGCGACCGCCAGGGCCGCCTCGGCTCGCCGCCGACCGGCAACTATCCGCAGACCGCGCGCGACGTCGACGCCTTCGTCTACGAGCATCCCGACATGCTGGTGATCTTCAACACCGGCAACCTCGGCTCGAACGTGCAGACGCCCGCCAGCTCGATCTCCGCCCCCGGCAGCGCGAAGAACACGCTGCAGATCGGCGGCACGCGCGCGCAGTCGACGTCGATGAACGACGACGTGCTGGCGGAGTTCACGCTCTTCGGCCCGACGCGCGACGGCCGCATCAAGCCCGACCTCGTCGCCGCCGCGCGCGTCACCGCCGCGAACGCCGACTTCGACAACAACCCGAACACCTGCGACGTCGGCCTCGACCTCGGCACCTCCTGGTCTTCTCCGACCGTCGCCGGCGCGGCCGCGCTCGTGCGCCAGTACTACACCGAAGGCTTCTACCCGAGCGGCAAGCGCACGGCGTCGAACGCCATCACGCCGAGCGCCGCGCTGATGAAGGCCACACTCATCGCCGCCGCGCGTCCGGTCCTCAAGCGCCGCGACCTGGTGACGAACAGCACGGTGACGGCGCTGCCCGTGCCGTCGCCGGAGCAGGGATGGGGCTTTCCCGTCCTCGACAACGCGCTCTACTTCGACGGCGACGCGCGCCGCACGCGCATCGCCGACTTCTCGAGCGCGAACGGTCTCGCGCAGGGGGAGTCGCGCACGCTGCGCGTCGAGGCGCGTCCCGGCACGCCGCTGAAGGCGGTGCTGGTCTGGACCGATCCTCCCGCGAACACGCGCGCGGTCGGCGACAACACGCCCGTGCTGGTGAACGATCTCGATCTGTCGATCGGCACGAGCCGCTCGTCCGACCGCCTGAACAACGTCGAGGTGATGACGGTCGACAATCCCTCCGGCTTCGTCGACATCACCGTCACGGCGCACGCCCTCGGCTTCGGCACGCGGCAGGGCTACGCGCTGGTGATCACGGGCGATCTCGCGGAAGCCCCGCCCGCCGGCCGTCGCCGCGCCACGCGGCATTAGTCCAGGAGTGCGGCGGCAAAGCCGCCGCTTTGGTACGGTCTCGCGATACCCCATACCAAAGCGGCGACTCGCCGTCGCCGCACTCCTATAATGCGCCGCCATGCTTTCCCGTGAGTACCTTCGTGAAAACGCAGACGCATACCGCCAGGCGCTGAAGAACCGCGGCGCCGCGGTCGACATCGAACGCTTCTTCGAGCTCGACGCCGAGCGCCGCCGCTCCATCGTCGCCGTCGAGCAGCTCAAGGCGCAGAAGAACGCCGCGTCGCAGGAGATCGCGACGCTGAAGAAGAACAGGCAGGATGCCTCCGCGCAGATCGAGGCCGTCAAGCGCTCCGGCGACGAGATCAAGACGCTCGACGACCGCCTCGCGCAGATCGAGGAGGAGCTCGAGCGCCTCGAGCTCGGCTTCCCGAACGCTCCGCACGAATCCGCCCCAGTCGGCCGCGACGAGTCGGACAACCGCGTCGAGCGGCACTGGGGAACGAAGCCTTCCTTCGACTTCACGCCGAAGTCGCACTGGGACCTCGGCGAGGCGCTGAACATCCTCGACTTCGACCGCGCGGCGAAGATCACCGGCGCGCGCTTCTCGATCCTCTACGGCGCCGCGGCGAAGCTCAGCCGCGCGCTGATGAACCTCATGCTCGACGTGCACGAGCGGCAGGGGTACACCGAGGTGCTGCCGCCGTTCATCGTGAACGCGGAGTCGCTGCGCGGGACGGGGCAGTTGCCGAAGTTCGAAGAAGACCTCTTCAAGCTGACGCACGAGAAGCCGCTCTACCTCGTGCCGACGGCGGAAGTGCCGGTCACGAACATCCATCGCGACGAGATCCTCGACGCGGCGCAACTGCCGATCTGGTACACCGCGTACACCCCGTGCTTCCGCAGCGAGGCCGGCTCGTACGGCAAGGACACGCGCGGCCTCATTCGCCAGCATCAGTTCGAGAAAGTGGAGCTGGTGAAGTTCACCGCGCCGGAGCAGTCGTGGGACGAGCTGGAGAAGCTCGTCGCCGACGCGGAGGAGATCCTGCAGCTCCTGAATCTGCATTACCGCGTGGTCACGCTGTCGACGGGCGACATGAGCTTCGCCTCCGCGAAGACGTACGACATCGAGGTGTGGCTGCCGGGGCAGGAGACGTACCGCGAGATCTCCTCCTGCTCGAACTTCACCGACTTTCAGGCGCGGCGCGCGAACATCCGTTACCGCGGCGGCGAGAAGAAGACGTCGTTCGTGCACACGCTCAACGGCTCGGGACTGCCCCTCGGCCGCACGCTGGTGGCGGTGCTGGAGAACTACCAGCAGGCGGATGGCTCCGTGATCGTCCCCGAGGCGCTGCGCCCGTACATGCGCGGCCTCGAGCGCATCACCGGGCGCTGACGCAGGACAGGCTTCAGCCTGTCCTACGTCCGCATGATGTGGGGTGGGCTTCAGCCCGCCCGGCCGGGCTTCAGCCCGCCCGCGACGGGCTGAAGCCCGTCACCACATCGTTGAAGAGCACCTCGTAGGCAGGCTGAAGCCTGCCCTACGTCGGATGATGTGGGGTGGGCTTCAGCCCGCCCGGCCGGGCTTCAGCCCGCCCGCGACGGCCTTCAGCCCGCCCCCGACGGGCTGAAGCCCGTCACCACATCGTTGAAGAGGACCTCGTAGACGAGGTCCGTCTGGCCGAGGTGCACGCGGTCGCCGTTCGACAGCGTCGCGTGGTAGATGCGCGTGCCGTTGATCCACGTCCCGTTGCGGCTCTTGAGGTCTTCGAGCGTGAAGCCGTCCGGGCCGCGGTAGATGCGCGCGTGGAAGCCCGACACGCCGATGTCGGGGATCTGGATGCCGTTGTCGCGATGGCGGCCGATCAGGTACTCCGGCTCGGCCAGCGGAATCACGCGCCCCGCGAGCTCGCCCGACTCGACGCGCAACTGCGCCAGCGTGGGACGCACGACGTCGGAGTACGACATGCGGTCATCGTTCGACAGGAGCAGGCTCGTGTCGTCGTTCGACTCCTCATCCTCGACCGTCGACTCGGAACCGAAGCGCGGCTCGTCCTGCCGCACCGTGGCGTCGCCTTCTTCACTGGCCCGCGCGCCGCGCACTTCCTCGATCAGCTTGTTCGCGTAGAGGCCGTACACGACGCGGTACACCGGCAGCGGCTCGTCGCTCGCCTCGCACAGTTCCTCGAGCGTGCGCTGTCCGTTGATCAGGAACAGCAGCTTCCACTCCGCGGCGGTCAGCGTGATGTTCTCGTCGCGCGGCGTGGCCACGACGCGGAAGACGACCGACTTGTCGGGCAGCAGCGCCAGGCACTGCTCCCACTCTTCGATGCGCCGCGCCCCTTCCATGATCAGGTTCGGCAGGTCGATGGAGATCGTCACGGCGTACGGCGGCAGCGACGCATCGTGCAGGAACGCGAACGTGCCGCCGTTCCAGACGAAGGCGTCGAAGACGATCTCCGAGACCTGGATCTTCAGGAAGTCGCGGAGCTGTTCGCCGGTGAGCACCTGCTCCTGCACGGCCAGCGTGCCGAAGCGGCCGCCGTCGCGCAGCATCAGCTCGTCGATGCGGCCGCGCTCCTCGGGCGTGATCTTTTTCTTCCGCAGGAGGATGGATCCGAGGCGGAGCTGCTCCTGCGTCGAGGTGGCGAAGACGAGTGCCCCTTCCTCGAAGAAGAGCGACGCCTGCCGTTCGCCGTGCTGCAGCACGAGCGTCCCGCTCTTGCGCGCGTTGCTCAACAGCGTGAGCACGTCCGGCAGGCGGAATGCCGCGATCTCGCCGCGGAGAACTGCGTCGGCCATGTGCCGCGATTCTACGCGAGCGTCGTCATCACGGCCCACAGACCGGCCGCGGAGATGAGGATCCAGAGCACGACGCCGAGGATCAGCGGACGCACGCCGACGGCGGCGAGGCTCTTTCGCGACAGCGACGCGCCGATGAGGAAGAGCGTGACCGTCAGCCCGATGCGCGCGGCGCGCACGATCCACTCCCACGGCCCGTCCACGTACGTCGCGATCACCGCCGCCACGAGGAAGAAGAGGATGAACCACGGCCACGCGAGCTTCGCCGTCCGCTTGCGGAACGCGAACGCGGTGGCCAGCGTGAGCGGCACGATCCAGAGCGCGCGCGCCAGCTTGACCGTGGTCGCGATCTGCAGCGCCTCGGCGCCGTAACTCGCCGCCGCGCCGACGACGGAGCTCGTGTCGTGAATGGCGATCGCCGCCCAGACGCCGAACTGCGTCTGCGTCAGATGCAACGCCGCGCCGATGGCCGGAAAGGCGAAGAGTGCGACGGAGTTCAGGATGAACACGGTGCCCAGCGACACCGACATTTCTTCATCGCTCGCCCCGATCACCGGACCGACTGCCGCGATGGCGCTGCCGCCGCAGATGGCCGTCCCGGAGGAGATGAGGTGCGCGGTGCCGCGGCTGATGTGCATGGCGCGGCCGATCAGCCATCCGAGGAGCAGCGTGCCGGCGATGGTGGCAATGGTGAAGAGGATTCCCGCGCGTCCCGCCTCGACGACTTTCTGCAGGTTCATGCCGAAGCCGAGGCCGACCACGGAGACCTGCAGGAGCAGCTTGGTGGCCTTCGAGGTCTTGTAGGGATGGCCGATGGTCAGCGCCAGCGCGAGACCCAGCGCGAGCGCGATCGGCGGCGAGCACCACGGCGTGAGACAGAACAGCAGCAGCGCGACGAACGTCGCCTTCTGCATCACAGATTGCGCCGGAAGAGGTCGAGCGTCCGCTTCCACGCGTCCGCCGCCGCATCGACGTTGTACACCTCGGGGCGCGTGTCGTTGAAGAAGGCGTGGTCGGCGTTCGGCTCGATGACCAGGTCGACGTCCTTGCCCATCTCTTTCAGCTTCGTTGCGAGCTCGCGTCCCTGTTCCGCCGGCACGCCCTTGTCGTTCTCGCCGTAGATGAGCAGCAGCGGCGCGGACAACTTCTCCCACCGCGTCGGCACTTTCTTGAAGCCGCCGTAGAAGCTGACCGCGGCGCCGACGTGCTCCGGGTCGATCGTGGCCGCGTACTGCGCGAGCGCGCCGCCCATGCAGAAGCCGACCACGCCGTACTTGCTCGACGTGCACTCGGGGCGGCCGAGCAGGTACGCGCCGGCGCCGGAGATCTCCTTGCCGGCGCGCTCGACGTCGAGCTCCATCAGCATCTTTCCCGCTTCGTCCGGCGACTTCGTGGTCTTGCCGTGATACAGATCCGGCGCGATGGCCGCGAAGCCGGCGCCGGCGAAGCGGTCGACGAGCTCCTCGATGTGCGGCACGAGGCCCCACCATTCCTGAATGACGACCACGCCCGGTCCATTGCCGGCAAAGTAGCCGCTGCAGGTGTGTCCGTTCGACGGGAATTCAACGCGTTCGCCCATGGTGTTCATCTTATTGCATGCACCTGACGAAAGAACAACTGGCCGAGCTGTCGAAGAAGCCGCGCTGCCCGCGCTGCGATTTCGACAAGACCCTCGGCAACGCGCTCTGCCGCACCTGCCGCAGCAAACTGCCGCCGCACATGCGCCTGAACATCGAGAACATCTCGACGAAGGACGGCGGCGCCGTGGGCAACGCACTCCGCGCGGCCGCGAACTACTTCAACGTGCACTTTGCCTCGATCCGCAAGTTCGGCGGCGGGAAGAAGCGCTAGGCGGGTTTGCACGAGGGAACGACGGGAGGCCTCCGGCGGGCCG
>DASUSL010000483.1:0-2301 GCA_036375135.1 Thermoanaerobaculia bacterium
CCAACTATCCCTGCGAGATCGTCGTGGTGAACGACGGTGGAGGACAGGCAGTCCTGCCTGTCGGGACAGGCGGGATTGCCTGTCCTCCCCTGAAGCTCATCCATCACGAAACGTCGCGCGGCCGCGCCGAAGCGGGCAACGCCGGCGTTCGCGCCGCGTCGAACGCCTTCATCGCCTTCCTCGACGACGATGATCTGTACTACCCCGAACATCTCGAAACGCTCACGCGCGCCGCGACCTCGCGGCACACGGCGTGGTACAGCGACGCGATCTCCGCGTTCGTGCGCGACGGCCGGACCCACACCCGCCTGCGCATCTACGCGCAGGACTTCGACCGCGACCTGCTGGCCATCGACAACTACATCCCGCTGCCGTCGCTGCTCATGCGCCGCGATGATTTTCTCGACGCGGGCGGCTTCGACCCGCAGTTCGATCTCTTCGAGGACTGGGACCTCATCCTCCGCCTGGCCAAGCGCGGCGACCTGCTGCGCGTGCCGCGCGTGACGTGCGAGGTGCGCCACTTCGAGGGCGGCACGTCGGTCGTGCTTTCGGCTCCGGAAGGCTCCGAGGAGTTCCGCGCCGCGAAGATGCGCGTGTGGGAGAAGCACGGCGTCGATCACGCGACGTTCGCGCGCGCCATCGAGAAGCAGAAGCGCCGTCTCACCGACGCGCACTCGCACGCCGCCACCGCGCGCGGCGAGACGGATGCGCTGCGGCACGACGTCGATCGCCTCACGCGCGAGAAAGAGGAAGTGCTCGCGCAGAACGCTCAGGCGCAGGACACGCTCAACGGCTACGCGATGCGCGTGCGCGAGCTCGAGGCCACCGCGCATTCGCTGCAGGCCATCGCCAGCGACTACCACAACAAGACCATCGCGGTGGAGCGCCTCACGCGCGAGAACGCGCAGCTCCGCGACACGAACGGCATCGCGCATCAGGAGCTGGAGCGCGCGCGCGTCGAGATCGCGCGCCTCAACGGGCTGCTGGAGATGATCTATCGCTCGAAGACGTGGAAGCTGCACACGACGCTCGAGCGCATCCGAGGACGCGGATGAGCCGCGTCATGCTCGTCTGCCCCGAGCCGCTCGGGCACGGCCAGCCCGCCGGCATCGGCATCCGCTTCGTCGAGATCGCCCGCGTGCTGCGCGACGACGGCCACTCCGTGACCATCCTCTCGCCCGACGCCGGCGAGGTCGCGGGCTGCGCGTCGAACTACATCAATCCCGAGACGCTGCTCGCCACGAGCGAGGCCAGCGACGTGGCGGTGGTGCAGGGACACGTCGCCAACGCGTTCTTCCTGCAGGCCGCCCCGATCCCGACGGTGGTCGATCTGTACGACCCGTACATCATCGAGAACCTGCACTACTACGCCGAGCGCGGCGCGGAGGTGTTCCAGCACGATCACTTCACGCTGATGAGCTCTCTGTCGCGCGGCGACTTCTTCCTGTGCGCGTCGGAGGCGCAGCGGCTGTTCTACCTCGGCGCATTGCTCGCGACGGGAAGGTTGAATCCCGCCGCGTTCGAAACCGATCCCGAGCTGCACACGCTGATCGCCGTTGCACCCTTCGGCGTGCCAGACGCAGGGCAGGCTTCAGCCTGCCCCGGACAGGCTGAAGCCTGTCCCACGTCCGACGATGTGGCGCGGGCTTCAGCCCGCGTGGGGCGGGAAGCCCGCGAGCGACGGGCTGAAGCCGAGCGGCGGGCTGAAGCCCGCCCCACATGGGACATCCTGTTCGGGGGGATTTACGACTGGTACGACCCCATCCTCGCCATCGAGGCGGTCAAGCTCGTCGAGAACGCCACCCTCACCTTCACCCGTCATCCCAATCCCGACCTCACCCCTCAGGGCAAGCTGGCCGAGGCGATGGAGCACGTGCGGAAGAACGCGTACACGCACGTGCGGTTCGAGCCGTGGGCTCCGTATGAAGAGCGTGCCGCGTTCTTCGCGCGGTTCGACCTGGCCCTCATCACGTTCCCCCGCTCGCTCGAGACCGACCTCTCCATGCGCACGCGTGTCTACGACTACCTCTGGTGCGGCCTGCCGATCGTGACCAGTTCCGCGCCGGGCACGGACGAGATCCTCGCGCGCTACAACGCGGGCGTGGTCGTGCAGGAAGACACGCCGCAGGCATTCGCCGCGGCCATCGAGAACGCGCCGCGCAACGGAGACTTTGCGCGCTTCGTCAGCGAGCATCAGTGGAGCGCGACGCTCGCGCCGCTGCGCGAGTTCTGCCGCGCGCCGCGCGTCGAGCGCACCAAAGACGCGTTCGCGATGCGGCCCACCATCCCGGAGCGTCCGGT
>DASUSL010000484.1:0-4884 GCA_036375135.1 Thermoanaerobaculia bacterium
CGGGTTCACGCGATCGATGTACTTCATGATCAGCGACGCGTCCCAGTCGGAGAGGCCGATGAAGCGGACCTTGCCTTCCTCGCGGAGGCGGTGCATCACAGCCAGCACGTCGTCGAGGCGTGAGCCGAAGTTGCAGTGGTGAAAGTAGTAGAGATCGATGACGTCCGTGCGCATCAGGCGCAGTGAGCGCTCGGCCTGTGCACGCATGAACGCGGGGTCGTAGAACTCGCCGGACGGACCCTTGACCCAGCCGAACTTCGTGGCGAGGAAAATCGAGGAACGCGGCACCTCGGAGAAGACCTCGCCGATCAGTTCCTCCGCGTGGCCGTTGCCGTACGCGTCGGCGGTGTCCCAGTGCGTCATGCCGGCGCGGTACGCGGCGATGAGTGCCTCTTTCGCCAGGCGGTCGTCGTGACCCGTCCAGCCGACCGAGGCGCCGTTGTTCACGTTCGGGCCGCCGTGGCCCCACGTGCCGAGGGAGATCGCGGGGACGTGAGCGTTGGTGCGGCCGAAGCGGAGCGTGCGCATGACGGCGGATTATAGTGACCGCATGAGTTGCGTCTTCTGCAACAACGTGCACGACGCCGGAACGCTGCTGAGTGAGGATGACCACACCTGGGTCGTGCGCCATCCCGAGGGGCAGACCATGATCGTCGCCAGGCGGCACGTCGAGAACGTCTCCGATCTCGACGAAGAGGAATGGCTGCACGTCGCGCGCGTCTGGCATCGCGTCGAGAAGACCATGAACGCCGAGCGCGTGATCGTCTTCAAGCTCGGCGTGGCCACGCCGCATCTGCACATCCACCTGCATCCCTTCACGCGCGACACAACGCGACAGGAGATTTTCTTGACTCTGGCCGGACGGTGAATGACGATTCAGGCCGTCCATGGCGCGTCAGCAGACCTCCCCCACCCCCACGCAGGAGAGTGACGCGTTCCGCGGCACGGACAAGCGCCAGCGCATCCTCCGCGCCGCCGTCGACGTCTTCGCCGAGCACGGTTACTTCAACGCCAAAGTGGCGCAGATCGCCAAGGCGGCCGGCGTCGCCGACGGCACGATCTACCTCTACTTCCAGGGGAAGGAAGACCTGCTCATCACCATCTTCCGCGAGCACACGCGCAGCTATCTGGCCGAGCTGGAGCTGCGCATGGCCGACGTCACCGCCGCGGACGACCGTCTGCGCACCGCCGTGCGCCACCACCTCGAAACGCTCGGCCGCGACCGCGCGCTGGCCGTCGTCTCGCAGGTCGAGCTCCGCCACAGCCTCAAGTTCCTCAGCCTCTTCTCGCAGCAGGAAGTGGCCGATTACCTGAACGTGATCCGCAAGATCGTCGAGCACGGCCAGGAGTCGGGCGCGTTCCGCCGCAACGTGCATCCGCAGCTCGCGGCGAAGGCGATCTTCGGCGTCCTCGACGAGATGGTCACGTCGTGGATGCTCTCCGAGAAGGACTACGACCTCGGCGCGCAGAGCGAGCAGGTGGCGGACCTGATTCTCACGGGCCTGCTGTGACGCGACTGAATCCGCGCGACTGGCGCTTCATCGCTCTCTGCCTGGTCCTGGCCGCGCTGTGCATCGGAATCGCGGCGCGCTACTTCTCGACCGCGTTCCCCGAGGCGTCGATCGACTTCCGCTACGACCGCGACACGTCGCGCGCCATCGCCGTGCAGACCCTCGGCACGCAGGGCGTGAGCGTCGTCGGACTGGAGCACGCGGTGCGTTTCGACTCCGACGACACCGCGCGTCTCTTCCTCGAGCGCAGCCTCGGCCTCGATCGCGCGAAGGACGTCCTGCGCAACGACGTGCGCGTCTGGACGTGGCATCACCGCTGGTTCGAGCCGTTGCGCGAGGAAGAGTTCAGCGTCGACGTCGCGCCGACCGGCGAGGTCGTCGGCTACTCGCACACGCTGCCCGAGGATCGTCCCGCGCAAGGAGTGCGCGCGCCGCTGTCGTTCCTCCGCTCGATCGGCGTGCGCACGGAAGACCTCGCGCTCGTCTCCACGAGCGAGCGGCAGTTGCCGCGGCGCATCCAGCGCATCTACACGTACGAGTCGAAAACCGTGCGCCCCGCGGGCGCGCCGTACCGCCACGTCGTGACGATCGACGGCCCGATCGTGACCAGCTACACGCAGGGCGTGAAGGTGCCGGACGCCTGGCAGCGCTCGTACCGCGAGCTGCGCTCGAAGAACAGCGCGGCGGGACAGGTCGATCAGATCTTCATGGTCGTGCTGGGCGTCGGCGCGCTGGTCGTGTTCATCATCCGGCTGCGCCGCGGCGACATGCGCATCCGATTCCTGCTGCTCATCGGCGCGACGTGCGTGCTGCTCGTCGGCGCGATGTCGCTGAACTCACTGCCGTCGCAGATCGCCTG
Source organism: Thermoanaerobaculia bacterium (assembly GCA_036375135.1). Lineage (GTDB taxonomy): Bacteria > Acidobacteriota > Thermoanaerobaculia > Gp7-AA8 > Gp7-AA8 > QHVT01. The sequence goes on from DASUSL010000484.1 coordinate 2,371, forward strand.
GTACGAGACCTCGACGTCGTATCCCGCCTTCATCGGCAGCGCGATTTTCTCGGGCGCGATGCAGAGCCTCGGCACGGCCATGATGCTGATCGTGATCTGCGGCGCGGGCGAAGTGCTGTACCGCGAGCGCCTGCCGCGGCAGCTCGCCATCCCGCGGCTCTGGACGCGCAAGGCGCTGCAGTCGAAGCGCGTCTTCCTCTCACTGATCCTCGGCTACGCGCTGGTGCCGATGTTCATCGCGTATCAGGTCGTCTTCTACATCGTGGCGCAGCGCTTCGGCGCGTGGTCGCCGGCCGACGTGCCGTACGACGACGCGCTGAACACGGCCATCCCGTGGGTGACGGTGCTGTTCGCCGGCTTCTTCCCGGCGTTCTCGGAGGAGTTCCTGTCGCGCGCGTTCGCGATCCCGTTCCTGCAGCGCTTCGTGCGCTCGCGCTGGTTCGCGATCATCCTGGCGGGCTTCATCTGGGGCTTCGGACACGCCGGCTATCAGCAGCAGCCGTTCTGGATCCGCGGCGTGGAAGTGGGCGTGGCGGGGATCGTGGCGGGACTGCTGATGGACCGCGTCGGACTGCTGCCGCTGCTGATCTGGCACTACACGATCGACGCGGTGTACACGGCCACGCTGCTGTTCGCCTCGGGGAACACGTACTACATCGTCTCGGCGGCGATCTCGAGCCTGATCTTTGCGGTGCCGCTGATCGCGTCGATCGCGATGTACGTGCGCAACCGCGGGTTCGTGCCGGACGACGATCTGTCGAACGCCACGATGCCGGTGGCGCCGCCGGAACTGGTGGAGGACGGGCGATCCCGCCTGTCCGAGGGAGAAGGACAGGCCGGATTGCCTGTCCTCCACCGGCTCACGCGCACGCGGGTGGTGGTGTGTGTTGCGCTCGTGGCGGTTGCCGCACTGGCCGTGGTCTTTCGTCCCGACTCTCCTTCGGATGCCATCGACTACCGCATCTCCAAGGAACGGGCGAAGGAGATCGCGCGGCGGAGTGTGCGCCGTCCGTTCGAGTACGTCATCGCCGTGCCGACCGAGGGGTTCCGTTCGTGGGATCCGGGCGACGGGCGTGAGGAAGGTGGCGCGCCGGGCGGCTTCGACGGCGTCGCGGCGACCTATCTCGTGCAGCAGGGGACATCCATCGCCGGGCTGGTGGACATCTTCCGCAACAGCATCGAGGCGGGCACGTGGACGGTGCGCTTCTTCACGCCGATGCAGAAGGAAGAGATCTTCATGGAAGTCGATCCGCGCACGCAGCGCATCGTCGGCTACCACAAGTATCAGAGCGAGGACGTGCCCGGTCCCGCGCTCGTGCAGGCGCAGGCGCAGGCCATCGCGCAGCGCGCGTTCCTCTCCTTCGGACTCGATCCGCGCACGTTCGACCTGAAGGAGGCGCTCACGTTCGCGCAGCCGAACCGGCGCGACTGGCTGCTGCATTTCGAGGAGCGCACGCCCCTCGGCCCGCGCGCGTCGCGCCGTGTGACCGTGCGGGTGGCCGGCGGCGAGGTCACCCAGTTCCACAAGACCATCAAAGTGCCGGACGTCGTCTACCGCGAGGCCAACACCCAGACGCTGATGAACGTCGTGCTGCTCGTGATGAAGATCATCGGCATGGTGGCGCTGCTGTCGTTCGTCATCGCCGGCATCGTCATCGCCTCGCGGCGGCACGGACTGCCGTGGAAGCGCGCGCTGCGCTGGACGCTGGTGCTGTCGTTCATCCCGCTGCTGAACATCGCCGCGCGCTACGAGTCGATGCTGGCCGGCTACTCGACCAGCGTGGCGTGGGAAACGTTTCGCGTGAGCGTGCTCACCAGCCTGGTGATGCAGTTCGGGATGCAGTTCGGCCTGCTCTTCCTCGCCATCGCCACGCTGGAGGCGGCGATGCCGCACGTCCTCGGCGTGATCAACCGCGAGGGACGCGGACGCTACGGCCGCGCCGCGGTGATCGCCGCGATCACGGCGATGGCGCTGCTGGTGATCATGGACGTCGGCTCGCGCTTCGCCGCGCACGCGGTGCCGTCGGCGGCGGTAGTCGACATCAGCGTGCCTTCCGAAGTGGCGATCGCGTTTCCCGGCATCGTCGAGGCGCTGCGCGGCATCCCGATGGCCATCATCCTCTCCGCCGCGGTGGCGCTGCTCGCCCTGACGCTGCGCAGACATCGCGCGCTGGTGATCATCGTGTCGGTCTTCTTCGCCGCGCTCGATCCCGCGGCCACGCCGTCGCAGGCGCCGCTGATGCTCGCCGGTGCCCTGACGCTGGCGGTCGTGACGTGGGTCATCGCGCGCTACGTCCTCGACGGCAATCCGCTGGCGTGGCCGCTGTTCGTCTTCATGGGCAGCGCGCTGCAGACCGCGAGCGTGCTGCTGCGCAATCACCGTCCCGACCTGACCGCGAACGCCATCGCGCTGATCGTGTTCGCCGTCGCGGCGGCGGTGTGGGCGTGGCGCGGCCGTGCGCCCGCCAACGCTTAGAAACGACGAAGGGCCTCCGGCGGGCCGGCCGGGCCGGC
>DASUSL010000485.1:0-6437 GCA_036375135.1 Thermoanaerobaculia bacterium
GGAGTCGCGCGGATGGTAGGTGACGAGTGACGCGAAGACGCTGATGCCGATCGCCACAACGACGATCCCGATCAACTCCCCGCCCCTGCGGCTGCGAAAAAATTCGACTAGCTGCACCCGTCACACGCTCCCAGAGTCAGCGGCAGTGTAGCAAAGATGAGGCCGAAATAAGTAGGGCGGACTTCGCAGTCCGCCCCGATCGTCAACATCTGGACTGTCGGATCAGTTGACCTGGAGCTCTCCGAACATCGCGCTGTGCTCCGTGCTGCAGGTCGTGCGCGTGCAGATGTACGGATACTCGCCGCTCTTCTCGATGGTGATGGTGCGCTCCACCGGGGTGGTGCTGAGCGGGTCCAGCGTGAGGATGATGTTGCCGTCCGGATCGAACAGCCGGAATCCGTGAACGCCCTCGGTGCCGGTGGCGATGAAGCGCACCTGATCGCCGCGCGCGAGCGCCGGTCCGCTGAGGTTGAAGTCGCCCGCGGTGGCGGCGATGGTCACCGTCTTTACCGTCGGTCCCGACGGCGCGACGCCGCTGTCCTGTACCGCGGCGACGAAGGTCTGATCGTCCGCGCCGTTGTCGACGACCGAGCCGTAGAGGAAGACCGGCGCATCGGACTCGAAGCTGATCCACGCGTCGCTGAGCCGCGGCGCGTTTTCGTTGCTGATGCCGAAGAAGTTCACGATGTTCCCGGGCGAGAAGACGCCGTACGGCTGGAAAGTGAGGTTGTTCGTCCCGAGGAGCTGATTGTCGCGGTCATACAGCTTGAACGACACGGTGGCCACGGTCGTGTTGGGATTCATCCCACCCCAGTTCGTGCGGAAGTTGCCGAGGGTGGCCTGTCCCGACTTGAGCTGCAGGATGACGCCTTTGGTCAGCCCCTGGCTGACGTCCTGCCCCTGCACGAACTGGCCGAGGGTGCCGCGCTGGTAGCTCTCGCGCCGGTCGGCGTAGACGCGCTGCGAGGCGACGAAGTCATCGTCGGAGACGAGACGGATCGCGCCGAGATCGAGGGCATTGGTGCGTCCGAAGATCGACTGCACGGCGTCGTCGTAGACCTTCATCGAGCGCTTGGCGATCACCAGCGGCACGACCGCCGCGCCGGTGTTGTTGCCGTTGCCGGACGGCAGGTACTGCGCGTTCACGGTGATGTCTTTGGTGTACGAAGGATTGAAGATCCGTACGTCACTGAAGAAGCCGTTCGCCTTGCCGGTGACGGAGAGGAAGACCTCCTTCGCGAAGAGAGAGCTCGTCAGAGCCAGGGAAATCAGGACTACTGCCAGTCGAACACGCATCGATTCTTTCGCCTCCGTTGTGGCGGCATGATACCCGGCCGCATCCGCGCGCGAATCGACGCGCACCTCGCCCTTTGTAGGATTGCCGGAATCGTTCTGTAGGAAGTCTCAGTTGGGCGTGACCACGGTGACGTCGCTGGAGCGGTTGTTGGTCGAGCTGACCATCCCCCACCAGCGCACGTTCGGCACGAGCGGCTCGAGCTCGACGCGCAGCTTGCCCACGCCGCCGGCGACGGTGACGAGGTCGCGCACGAAGGTGCTGTCCTCGAAGTAGAAGTGGCCGAGGCCGCGCAGGGCGGGGACGAGGACGGCCTCGCGCGTGAGGACGAGATCGGGCGAGCCGTCGGCCATGGTGATCCAGCCGTTGATGCGCACGCGCGGCGGCAGCGCGGCGCCGACGGCGTAGACGCGCAGCATGTAGCGGAAGACGCTCGGATCGGCGGCGGGGATGTTCATGATCTGGATCGGACCGCGGCGGAAGTCGCGCTCGCGCACGACCGGCACGTCGGTGCCGAGGTCTTCGCGCCAGGCGTTGCGCTCGAAGATGCGCAGCGTGTAGGCCACCTCGCCGTCGCCCGGCACGGACATCAGGAATCCGCCCGGAATCGGATACGTGGCCTGGTAGACGATCATGGTGTTGCCCCAGAAGCCGCGCGGGCACGGCGTGAGGAGCCACTGGCAGGGCAGCGCGCCGCGCTCCTGCGGCTGGATGTAGTTGCGCGTGCCGTTGTAGACCGAGAGGTGCGTCGTCCAGTGCGAGCCGAGGTCGCCGGGGCCGTCGTACCAGATCGGGACGAGGACCAGTTCGTCGGCGAGGGCCACGGAGGAGAAGAGGAGCGCGAGAACGAGCGTGACGCCACGCATCGTGGGAGATGCTAACACAGCATTTATTCGGAGTTGAATAACTGACAGGCTGAAGCCTGTCCTACGTCAGCCTGTCCTACGTCAGCGTGGCGGGTCGCGGTCGCCGGCGAAACGGTAGGCCTCGATCTCGAACCAGCGCTCCTCGTACGGGAGGAGCTGCGAGCCGACGTTGTCGGCGACGTTGAGGAGGCCGAGGCGGAGATGGCGGACGCGCACTCTGCGGCGCTCTCTGTCGAGGATCAAGGCCGGCGGCTCGACGGCGTCGAGTTGCAGCGCCTGCACGGCGTGTACGGCTTCATGGCTCCAGACCTGTGGATGGGCATTGGTCCAGACGCCGGGAAAGAGACCCCAGGTGTAGCCGTGGGTCACTCTCCCCTCGTCGTCGATCTGCGCGTTCTCGGTCTCGTACCAGATCATGCCGTCGCGGATGTCGACGTCGTCGGCGTCGATGATGGCGCGGGTGAGGTAGCCGATCTCCGCGGCGTTGACGTCGATGTCGAGGAGCGACTCTTTCTTTTCGTCGAACGGTGTGGCGATGCGCAGGCGCATCGGCCCGACGGAGTAGCCGACGCGCGCCAGCGGATGCTCGCCGGCAGTGGTGTTCTCGACGACGGAGCTGGTGAGGTTGGCGAGCAGCCAGGCGGTGGTGATGTGGCCGTCGCCGGCCAGGCGCTTGGCCTGGTAGTAGCCGGCGCCGCCGACGGCGCCGGCGGCGAGACAGCGGGCGTGTCTGGGCGGCGTCCTGGTGAGCTTCGCGTGGACGAGGCAGCCCGCCCACGTGACGAGCGCCGTGCCGGCGACGTTCAGCGCGGCGATCTTCTGGCGATCGGCCGCGTGGAGCGGGATTGCCAGGTACAGGAGTGCGGCGGCCGCAGCCGCCGCTGTCGTACGTTGCACCGACACCGTAGCCAAGCTCGGAAAGCGGCGGCTCGTCGCCGCCGCACTCCTAGAAGAGGGCCGGCTCCTGGTAGGTGCCGAAGACGTCGCGGAAGGCGTCGGAGATCTCGCCGACGGTGGCGTACGCCTTCACCGCCTCGATGAGCAGCGGCATGGTGTTCACGCTCTCGTCGGCGGCGGCGTTGCGCAGCGCCTGCAGCGCGTCCTGCACTTTCTGCAGGTCGCGTTCGGCGCGCACTTTGTTCAGCGCCGCGATCTGCTCGGCGGTCACCGACTCGTCGATGTAGAGCGCGTCGTACGGGTCTTCCTGCTCCATCTTGAAGGCGTTGACGCCGACGACGAGCTTCTCGCCCGAGTCGACGGAGCGCTGGTACTGATAGGCCGCGTCCCAGATCTCGCGCTGCGGGAAGCCCGCCTCGACCGCCTCGACCATGCCGCCGAACTGGTCGATCTTGGCGAAGTAGTCGAAGCATCCCTGCTCCATGCGGTTGGTCAGCTCTTCGATGAAGTACGAGCCGCCGAGGGGATCGACGCTGTTGGTCACGCCCGATTCGTGGGCGATGATCTGCTGCGTGCGGAGGGCGATGCGCGCGGCCTGCTCGGTCGGCAGGGCCAGCGTCTCGTCGAGCGAGTTGGTGTGCAGCGACTGCGTGCCGCCGAAGACCGCGGCCAGCGCCTGGATGGTGACGCGGACGATGTTGTTGTACGGCTGCTGCGCGGTGAGCGAGGCGCCGGCGGTCTGCGTGTGGAAGCGGAGCTGCCACGAACGCGGGTCCTTGGCGCCGTAGCGGTCGCGCATGACCTTGGCCCAGATGCGGCGCGCGGCGCGGAACTTGGCCACCTCTTCGAAGAGGTCGTTGTGCGAGTTGAAGAAGAAGGAAAGGCGCGGCGCGAACTCGTCGACGTCGAGACCGGCGCGGATGCCGTACTCGACGTACTCCATGCCGTCGCGCAGCGTGAACGCCAGCTCCTGCAGCGCGGTCGATCCCGCCTCGCGGATGTGATAGCCGCTGATGGAGATCGGGTTGTACCTCGGCACGTGCTGCGCGCAGAACCTGAAGGTGTCGGTGATCAGCCGCATCGAGGGCCGCGGCGGATAGATGTACTCCTTCTGGGCGATGTACTCCTTGAGGATGTCGTTCTGCAGCGTCCCGGAGATCTTCTTCCAGTCGGCGCCCTGCTTCTCGGCCACGGCCAGGTACATCGCCAGCGCGATGGGGGCCGTGGAGTTGATGGTCATGGAGACGGTGACGTCCTCGAGGTTGATGCCGTCGAAGAGCACTTCCATGTCGGCGAGCGTGTCGATGGCCACGCCGCACTTGCCGACTTCACCGGCGCTGTACTCGTGGTCGGAGTCGTAGCCGTACAGCGTCGGCAGATGGAACGCGGTGGAAAGGCCGGTCTGTCCCTGCGAGAGGAGGTACTTGAAGCGCTCATTGGTCTGCTTCGCGGTGCCGAAGCCGGCGAACTGGCGCATGGTCCAGAGGCGGCCGCGGTAGCCGGTGGGATGGATGCCGCGGGTGTACGGGAACTCGCCGGGATACGCGATCTCGTGAAAGTCCTGGTCGGCGACGGAGAGCGGCGTGGCCATCGGATTGACGTCCATGCCGCTGACGGTGGTGTAGTCGCTCTTCCAGAACGGCTTCTTCTTCAGCACGGGCTCGAGGACGTCGCGGCGCCAGCGGGTTTCTTCCTTCTGCACGGTGCCGAGGGCGTCTTTCGAGAAGAGCGGGAGCTGTTCCTCACGCGACTGCGGCGGCTGCGGGAGGACGGCTGCGGCGGTGCTGCGAACGTCGGTCTCGTTGCGGCTCATGATGGCTCTCCACTATATGTCGGTCGTGTCTTAGCGAGGAACGCGCCCAGCCCCTTCTGCGGCTCGCCGGCGGCGAAGAGACGCGCGAACTCGGCACGCTCGAGGCGGTCGCCTCCGCGGGCGCGGATGAGCGCGGCAGCGGAGTCGAGTGCCATAACGCTGCGATTCCGTATCCATTCCTCTCCCCACGCGTGCGGATCGAGGTCGCTCAGCTCGTCGACGATCTCTTCCTTTCTCGCTCCGCGTACTGCCCACGAAATGGTGCGCCTCTGCAGGCGCCAGGCGACGGCGGCCCACGCTTCGGGCGTGTCGACGATGAGCGTGGCGCCCGGCTCGAGGACGGCGTAGTCGGCGAAGAGGAGGGCGGCGGCGGCGAGGCCGCGCACCTCCCCCACCCCGAACGCGACCACGCAGTCGGTGCGCGCGAGGAGCTCGTCGAGCGCACCGCGGTCGAGCGCGCGGAGCTCCGCGGGCCCGAGGAAGAGCATCAGCGGAAGATGGAGAAGACGCGTCCCATCACGCCTTCGTCGTGCTTCGAGAGCTGGTCGAGCTCACCCGCGTCGAGGAAGACGCCGCCGCAGTTCGCGCACTGGTCGACCTTCACGCCGTGGAACTCGATCTCCTGGAGGTCCATGCCGCACTTGGGACACTTCATCCAGTGCGCCTGCTTGAGACGCTCCTTCTCGTCGCCGGCCATTTTGGCCGCCTGCTCGGCCGCCCACTTCTTGCGGCGCTCGAGCTCCTGCCGAGTAAAGTACTCGTCTTCGTTCCTGCTGGGCTTGTCGAACCCGTCGCTCATGGCGTTCCTCCGTGCGGCGGATTCTATCCAAGCCGCAGCGGGGTGTGCCTGGCGATGTGGAGAAAGATGTCGTCGCGGGTGAGGAGGGTGGCGTCGAGGTCGAGTGCGCACTGGGCGACGTGGGCGTCGGGGATCGAGATCTTGATACCGCGTGCGGCGAGTGTTCGGCGCAGTTCGCCTACGTCCATCCAGTGCTGAAGCGTCGTGTCATGCAGCGGGTAATCCTGCAGAAGAGCGCTCACCAGTTCGCGCAGTCGAGGCGTCAGCTCTCCCGAGAGCAACTCCGCGATGACGAGAGGCGGAAGCACGGTGAAGGTGCCGAAGGGCAGCACCTCGACACCATCACTGGCGTCACCCTCGAGACGATCGATCCAGACGGAGCTATCGACGATTACGACCACGTAGTTCGTCGATGTCGATGTTCAGGTGAACTTTCCCGCGGAGGGCCTCGAGCTTCTCATTTGCGCGCTTCATGCGCCGCATCTTCACATCCTCGGGCAGCGCCTGAAACTCGGGCCACGTGATCGGCCCGTACTCCCCCGGCGCAGCGTCCGGCGGGATCTCGTCCTTTTTGTATGGCGTGCTCATGATTCGATGCTACCTCGGCTTCCGCCCCACCATCAATAAACCGGGCCCGAACGGAATCCATTCGAACAGCCGGTCCAGCGCGAACACGGCGCGCACGAGGCGCACCAGTCCGCGCGAGCGGCCCACCCTGGCCACCGACTGCAGTGCCGCGTCTTCATCGACGCGGCGGCGCGCGCGGCG
>DASUSL010000486.1:0-16157 GCA_036375135.1 Thermoanaerobaculia bacterium
GTTCGGGTAAACGAGCTTATCCCCGACCTTGAAACTGACTTTCATTGACGACAAGTGAGGCTCCTTTCGGAAATTGCAGGTAAGGCGACAGCAAGAGGGAGCGGCATTCTACGTCAGCGATGCATGGGCGTCAAACCATCAACGGGGGCGTGCACGCGCTGGCCGCGCAACGCGCGGGTTGCCGCGATGCAATTTCCGGGCGCGCGCGAAAATGGTCGTGACGCTACTGCCGTAAACGGCGGATGAGCTGGTGCAGCCGGTCCATCCCCTCGCGCCGCTCCTGCTCGCTGCCGGTCAGCAGATCCTCGATCTCCTGCAGCTCGTCGCGCATGGCCCGATCGATCGGCTGCAGCGCCGGCTGCGGCTGCGCCTGCACCTGCGGCTGCGGCTGCGCCGGCACGCGTCCCAGCGAGTTGCGCATCCGCTGCGCCATCGCGCGCATCGACGGCACGTCGCCGTTGTCGAGCGCGCGCTGGATCGCCTTCGCGCTCGCCACCGCATCCGCGTACGGACTGTCGGCGTTGTCGACGATCTTCGCCTTGATCAGCGCGAGCTCGACGTTGCCGTAGCCCGAGCCGTCCTCCACCGTCGCGATCACGCGCACCGAGGCCTGCCGCGCGATCTGCGGCAGATCGACCGGACGGAACTCGCCCGGCTTCAGCCACTGCTTGATCTCGATCGACTGCCGCTCGGTCGACGTGCCGCGCTCGGCGATGTACTCGAGGTCGACGCGCTCGATCCAGACGGGACGGTTCTTCCGCACCAGCAGCCGCCGCGACGGCACCTCGATCTGCAGCCGGTACACCCACGGCCCCTTCAGCTCGAGCTGTTCCATCTTCCCTTCGCCGCGGTGCTGCACCGAGAAGTCCTGCGAGATGCGGCCGGTGTCGAAGCGCTCGAACGAGGCGTACTGATACGAGCCGTCGTTGCGGCGCCCGCGCAGCAGCTCGATGTCCTCGTCGATGATGCGGCGCAGCAGGTCGGTCGGCAGGTCGCGCTTGCTCGCCGCGGCCACACGGTCGATGGCGATGGCGTCGTCGGCCACGCGCTGCGCGACGTCCTGCGCGTTCACGCTCGCGGTCAGCAGCAGGGCAATCATCAAAATGCGTTTCATCGCAGCTCTCCCAGCACGCTCGTGCCCGTGAGTCCTTGCGCCGGCAGCTCCAGGAGCTCGGCGACCGTCGCCCCGAGGTCGGCGAACGTTCGGCGCGTCCCCAGCGGACGCGCCCCTTTGATGCGCGGGCCGGCGATGACCAGCGGCACGTACTCGCGCGTGTGATCGGTGGAGACGTCCGTCGGATCGCAGCCGTGATCGGCGGTGATGAAGACCAGATCGTTTTCCTTCAGCGCATCGAGCAGCGCCGCGAGCTCGCCGTCGAACGACTCCAGCGCCTTCGCGTAGCCGATCGGATCGTTGCGATGGCCGTACTTCGAGTCGAAGTCGACCAGGTTGGTGAAGATGAAGTCGGCGCTCGACTGGCGCACCAGCTCCATGGTCTTGCGCATGCCGTCGGAGTTCGACTCGGTGCGGATTTCCTGACTGATGCCGACGCGGTCGAAGATGTCCGCGATCTTGCCGAGGCCGATCACTTCGCGTCCGGCGCTGTGCGCGCGCTCGACGACGGTCTCGCCGGTCGGCCGCACGGAGAAGTCTTTACGGTTCGCGGTGCGCTTGAAGTGCCCCGCGCCGCTGCCGAGGAACGGCCGCGCGATGATGCGTCCGATGTTGTGCTCGCCGCGCATCAGCTCGCGCGCTTCCGCGCAGATGCGCCACAGCTCTTCGACCGGGATCACGTCTTCATGCGCCGCGACCTGGAACACGGAGTCGGCGGAGGTGTAGACGATCGGCTGGCCGGTGCGCAGGTGCTCTTCGCCCAGCTCGTCGAGGATGACCGTGCCGGACGCCGCTTTGTTGCCGAGGGTGCGGCGTCCGATGCGGCGCTCGTACTCTTCGATGATCTCGCGCGGGAAGCCGTTCGGATACGTGCGGAACGGGTCCTCGACGATGAGGCCCATCATTTCCCAGTGCCCCGTCGTGGTGTCCTTTCCCGCGCTCACCTCGGCCATGCGCCCGTACGCGGCGCTCGGCTTGTCGGTAGTCGCGGGCGTGGGGAGCGTGTGCAGGAGGCCGAGGCGCGTGAGCGTCGGAAGGTTCGGATGTTGACTGTCGAGGACGTGGCCGAGGGTGTTGGATCCCTCGTCCCCGAACTCGGCGGCGTCGGGCAGCTCGCCGACGCCGAGGGAATCGCAGACGATGACGATGGCGCGGTTCTTCATGCTTGCCCAGTGTATCGCGCGCGATAAACTGCCTTACATGCCGAAAGCCATCGCGGTGCTCCTTCTCTCACTCACCATCGCGCTCCCGCTCACCGCCGCTCCCGAACAGTTCGATCGCTGGTTCCACGCCGCCGCCGCGGAGTTCGACGTCCCCGTCGAAGTGCTGCAGTCGGTGGCCTACGTCGAAAGCCGCTGGACGCATCTCACGCCGCCGCTGACTTCGAAGATCGAGCAGACGCTCATCGATCACGAGACGCCGCCGCCGGCGTACGGCGTGATGGGCCTGCGCGACGACGCGCATTTCGGTCATTCGCTGCGCGACGCCGCGGCGCTCCTCGGACGCAAGCCGTCCGAGCTCGCGCGCGATCCGGAGCTGAACATCCGCGGCGCGGCGGCGCTGCTCGCGCAGTACGCGCCGGGGCTCTCCGCGTCCGATCCGATCGAGCTCTGGGAGCCGGCCGTGGTGCGGCTGAGCGGCATCCCGCAGCCGGCCATCGCGGAGATGCATTCGTACGACGTCTTCAACGCCATCCTCTCCGGCCGCGCGGCGGAGCAGTACCGCATCGCGCAGCGGGAGCTGTCGCTCGACGCGATCTACGGCAGCGAGAAGCTGGCCGTGCTCTCCGCGCCGCGCCTGACCATCGACTTCGATCGCCGCGGCGGCGCGGCCACCCACTCCGCCGACTACGCTCCGGCGATCTGGAACGCCGCCGCATCGTGCAACTACGGCGTGGGGCGCAGCAGCGCGGTCACGCACGTGGCCGAGCACATCGCGCAGGGGTCGTACGCCGGCACGATCTCGTGGTTTCAGAACTGCACCGCCAGCGTGAGCGCGCATTACGTCGTCCGCTCGTCCGACGGTCAGGTCACGCAGATGGTCAGCGAGAGCAACACCGCGTGGCACGTGGCCAGTCACAACAGCTACTCCGTCGGCATCGAGCACGAGGGGTACGCCGACAACTGCGCCTGGTACACGACCGCGATGTACAACGGCTCCTCCGCGCTGACGCGCGACATCGCCGACTCGCACGGCATCCCGCGCACCGCCACCTACGACGCCTCCCTCGGATGGGACACCGAACTGCCGCAGTCGTCGCCGTTCAAGATCAAGGGACACACGAACTTCCCGACCACCAAGACCTGCCCCGGCGCCTGCTTCGACTGGCCCCGCTTCCGGTCGCTGGTCATCGGCAGCACGTGGTCGCAGATCGTCGACAACACCACCGCGGGACGCTTCACCGCCAGCGCGAACTGGGCGGTGTCGAGCTACAGCGCCCAGCGCTACGGCGCCGACTACCGCTACGCGAACCCCGTCGCCGCCAGCGATGCGGCGTGGTTCAAGTTCAACATCCCCGCGTCGGGGAACTACGAGGTCTCGGTCTGGTATCCGGCCAACGCGGGCTACAACGCCTCGACGCCTTTCGTGATCGCCACCAGCTCCGGCAACGTCACGCGCAACGTGAACCAGCAGGTGAACGGCGGCGCGTGGCTCGTCCTCGGCACCTGGCACTTCAACGCCGGCGACTACAACGCCGTCGGCGTGAGCCGCTGGACGTCGGGCGCGGGCTACGTGATCGCCGACGCGGTGCGACTCGTGCAACGCTAGACTCCGTCAGCCAGGAGGGGATTCATGGTCGATTGGGTCTGGGGGCAGGTCGCCTCGTTCGCCAGCCTGTCCGTGTTCGCGGGCTTCTTCGTCGTCTCGCTGCTCTTTATCTTCGTCCTCTTCCCGCTCACCAAGCGGCACTACAAGGGGATCCGGACGCTGGACGCCGACCCGTGGGGCTTCAGCGTGCGCGACGCGGAGTACACGCTCGGCCTGATGAACGAACAGCAGCTCCGGACGTACCGGAAGCAGGAGCTGTTCACCGACATGCTCTTCCCGCTCGTCTACGGCCTCGGCTTCGCCGTGGCCATGGTCCTGCTCGCGCGCTACGTGGGCGCGCCGCGCTGGCTGGTGCTCCTGCCGATCGTGGCCATGCTGGCCGACTACGTCGAGAACCTCTCGGTCGTGTCGATGATCGGCCGCCGCCTCCGCGGCGAGCCGCTCGGACCGATGGCCTCGGTCGGCTCGATGGCCTCACGCATCAAGCATTTTCTGGTGGTGGGAACGGTGCTCGTGCTCCTCGCGCTCTGCGCGTGGGGCGTGTGGCGGCGGTTCCTGCGCTAACGCGTTTTTTTCTCACGAGCGGCCGGCTCGCCGGCCGCTCGTCGATTTCGGCGTTTAGGAGTGCGGTGGCGGCGAGCCACCGCTTTGGTAAACGTGCAACATCCCGCGCTGTCGCTACAAAAGCGGCGGCCGTGCCGCCGCACTCCTAGACTAAATGCTCGTGGACGAGCGGCCGCTCCGCCGGCTGCTCGTCACCGAACGTGACGAACGACAGGTAACGCGCGCGCAGTTCCTCGGGGTCGCGCGGTGCAGGTCCCAGCTCGATGCGGGCGATGACGTCGCCGGCGCGGACTTCGTCGCCGGTCTTGCGGTCGAACTGGATGCCGGCGGCGTAGTCGATGACGTCGTCGGCTTTCTTGCGGCCGGCGCCGAGGTCGACGGTGAACATGCCCGCCTGATAGGTGTCCATGGCGGTGATGAAGCCGCTCTGCGGCGCTTTCACCTCGACCACCTCGCGCGGCTGCGGGAGGAGCGAGTAGTCGTCGACGATGTTCGCGTCGCCGCCCTGCGCGGCGATCCACTTGCGGCATTGCTCGAGCGCGGCGCCGGAGCTGATCGCTTCTTCCAGCGCGCGGTTCGCGGAGGCTTCGTCGAAGCGGCGCGACATCACCAGCACGCGCTCGGCCTGCGCGCGCGTCACTTCCATCACGTCCGCGGGACCGTTGCCCTTGAGGCACTCGATGGTCTCGATGATCTCGTTCGCGTTGCCGGCGGCGACGCCGAGGGGGCGGTCCATGTCGGTGATCAGCGCCTCCACCTTCGTGCCCGAGCCGGCGGCCGCGGCGATGAGGCTCTGCGCGAGCGCCTTCGAGTCCTGGTAGATGCGCATGAACGCGCCGCTGCCGGTCTTCACGTCGAGGATCAGGCCCGACGCGCCCATGGCCAGCTTCTTCGACATGATCGAGGCGGTGATGAGTGGCAGCGACTCCACCGTGCCGGTGACGTCGCGCAGCGCGTAGATCTTCTTGTCCGCCGGCGCGATCCCTTCCGTCGACGTCGAGATCACGCAGCCGGCATCGGCCACGCAGCGCTCGAACTCGTCGCGGGAGAGCCGCGCGTTGAAGCGCGGGATCGCCTCGAGCTTGTCCAGCGTGCCGCCCGTGTGGCCCAGGCCGCGGCCGGAGAGCATGCCGATCTGCACGCCGCAGGCGGCCACCCAGGGGGAGAGCACGAGCGACACCTTGTCGCCGACGCCGCCGGTGGAGTGCTTGTCGGCGATGAAGTCGTACGAGTCGCGCAGGTGCCACTGCTCGCCGGAGCGCAGCATGGCCTGCGTGAGCGTGGCCATCTCCTCGGCGGTCATGCCGTTGATGGCCACGGCCATCAGCAGCGCGGACATCTGGTACTCGGGGATCGTCCCGCGCGTGAAGCCGTCGATGAAGAACTCGATCTCGCGCGTGTCCAGCGGACCGCCGCGGCGCTTTTTGTTGAGGAGCTCGTACACGCTGTAACCTGCCATAGGCGCGGTAGCATAGCCGACCCGTGAAAGCAGTTGTCCTTCTCTCCGGCGGCCTCGACTCCGCAACCGTGCTGGCCATGGCCCGAACCGAGGGCCGCGACTGCCTGGCGCTGTCGATCGTTTACGGCCAGCGCCATCAGGTGGAGCTCGAGGCCGCGCGGCGCGTGGCGGCGGCGATCGGCGTGACCGAGCACGTCGTGCACGCGCTCGACCTGCGCGTCTTCGGCGCCAGCGCGCTGACGAGCGACATCGACGTGCCGAAGGACGCCGTCGGCGCGCCGGGCATCCCGGTGACGTACGTCCCCGCCCGCAACACCATCTTCCTCGCCCTGGCCCTCGGCTACGCGGAGGCGCGCGAGGCGGAGGAGATCTGGATCGGCGTCAACGCACTCGACTACTCGGGCTATCCCGACTGCCGCCCGGAGTTCATCGCCGCTTTTCAGGAAGTGATGTGGAAAGGAACGCGCAGCGGCATCGAGCGCCAGGAGCCGCGCCTGGTCGCCCCGCTGCTGCACATGACCAAGGCGCAGATCATCCACCGCGGCGTGAAGCTCGGCGTGGATTACGGCCTGACGCACTCCTGCTACGACCCCGCAGAGGACGGGCGGGCGTGCGGGCACTGCGACTCGTGCATCCTGCGCAGGAAGGGGTTCGCGGAGGCCGGCGTTACAGATCCGACGCCGTATGCGGAGTAGCAACCGATCCCGCACCTGCGTCGTAAAGGCACCCGAGATGCCGCGTCTTCGCGCGGCATAAACTGAGAGATGCGCATCACCGAAATCTTCCATTCCATCCAGGGCGAGTCCTCCCACGCCGGCCGCCCCTGCGTTTTCGTGCGCCTCACCGGCTGCAATCTCCGCTGCACGTGGTGCGACTCGGAGTACACCTTCAGCGGCGGCGAGCGCATGTCGCAGGACGACGTCGTCGAGAAGGTGAAGAGCTACGGCTGCAACCTCGTCGAGATCACGGGAGGCGAGCCGCTGGCGCAGGCGGAAGTCTTCCCGCTCATCCAACGGCTGTGTGATGACGGCTACGAAGTGCTCATCGAGACCTCGGGCTCGATCGATACGACTCCGGTCGACGAACGGGCGAAGCTGATCCTCGACATCAAATGCCCCGGCTCGGGCGAAGTCGAAAAGAACCGGTGGGAAAACCTCGACCGGCTGAAGCCGCAGCACGACGAGATCAAGTTCGTCATCGCCGACCGCAACGACTACGAGTGGGCGAAGCGAACGATCGAAGAGAGACAACTCAGCAGGCACACCATCCTCCTCTCCCCCGTGTGGGGGAGAATGGAGATGAAGGCGCTCGCGGAGTGGATGCTGGCCGACCGCGTCCCGGCACGCTTCCAGACCCAGCTCCACAAACACATCTGGGGCGCGGACGTGAAAGGCGTATGACGAAACTCGACCACATCGGCATCGCGGTGAAATCGCTCGATGCCGCGAAGATCTACGAGCTCCTCGGCCTGAAGATCGAGCACACCGAGACGGTGGCCACGCAGAAGGTGAACACCGCCTTCCTCTCCGTCGGCGACTCCAACCTGGAACTGCTCGAGCCGACCGGTCCCGACTCCCCCATCGCCAGGTTCATCGAGAAGCGCGGCGAAGGGATCCATCACATCTGCCTGCGCGTCGACAACATCGAAGAGCATCTGGAGCGCTTGAAAAAAGAAGGCTACCGGCTCGTCAACGAGGCGCCGGTGCCGGGCGCGCACGGCTGCCGCGTGGCCTTTCTGCATCCGTCGGCCGGAAACGGCGTGCTGATTGAATTGTCCGAGAAAGTCGAATGATCGAAGGCTTCGCGCCGAACGCGCTCCTCATCGTCAACCTGGTCAACCCGAAGGAGAAGTTCTTCGGGACGCTGCTCGCGCTCTCCGCGGCCGGCGTGACGATGCGCGCGGTGAACCTCGATTCCTTCGAGGACTGGATCCACCAGATCGCCCGCGGCGAGGAAGCGGAGATCACGATGATCACCATGTTCGCGCCGCTTTTCCGAGTCGAGCGGATCTTTCTCGACGAGCCGGCCGGCTACATCCAGTCGTACGGGCAGCGCTTCCAGCAGGTCGTGGGACGCACCGTCGAGGAGTATCTCGGCCTCTGAAACCGACGCCCGGAGCACATGCTCCGTATAATTCGCGCCGCAATTCGAATCCGGAGGGATCCACCGTTGTCATCACCTAAGAGAATTCTGCTGTCCGCGCTGCTGCTCCTGACCGCCCTTTTCGCGGGGTGCAAAGGGAAGGAGGAGTTCGCGGAGCCGGAGGCCTTCAGCTTCGTGGTCTACCCCGGCTCGCGCTACCTCGGCCAGCTCACGGAGAGCTTCAAGAACGGGCACAAGACGCTCTACCCGGCCAACGAGCCGCCGCCCATCGCCGTCTACGACACCGACGCCCCCGTCGAACAGGTGGCCGAGTACTACGCGAAGGAGTACGGCTACAAGGAAGTGGCGCCGGACATGACCAACAACCTCAGCGCCGCCAAGCCGCCCGCCTACTACCGCACCGGTGACCTGCAGGCCGACGCCAAGGGCATCGAAGAGCTGCTCAAGAAGATGAACATGCCGACCGACATCACCAAGGCGCAGGGCTCCTACCGCGCGGCCGACATCCTGCCGCGCCCGAACCGCCCGCGCGTCACGGTGCAGCGTCCCTACTTCGACGTGACGACGTCGACGACCGTCGACCGCACGCTCATCCTCATGGCCCGCTGATCCGATGCGCACCGCGCTCGTCGCAGGCCTCGGTCTCATCGGCGGTGCCGTTGGGATGGCCCTGCGGCGAGCCGGGTGGCGCGTCGCGTATCTCGACCCCAACGTTTCCCTCGAGGACGCCCAACGCGCCGGCGCGGCTGACGTGCGTGTCGAGACGCTCGACGGCGACCTCGTGATTCTCGCCACGCCCGTGGACGTCGCGCTCCAGTTGCTGAACGTAGGACAGGCTTCAGCCTGTCCCGGGCCGGCCGAAGCCCGCCCCGCGTTTACCTCGGTCTGCAGCGTGATGGCGCCTTTCCGCGGGATCGACAACTTCATCGCCGGACATCCGATGACCGGCTGGCACGAGGGAGGACTGGCGAACGCTCACCACGTGCAGCTCGACGGCGCACGCTGGTACCTCGCGGGCTCGCATCCGCTGGTCGAGCAGCTCGTGCGCGATTGCGGCGCGATCCCGGTGCAGGTCGATGCGCAGGAGCACGACGCGGCGATGGCGCTGACCAGCCACCTGCCGCAGGTGCTCTCCACCGCACTCTTCGCCTATCTCAGCGACAAGAATGTCGAAGGATTCGCCGGCGCCGGACTGCGCTCCTTCCGCCTCGCCGCGAGTGACGGCGGGATGTGGCACTCGGTGCTCGAAGCGAATCGCGACAACCTCGTGCCGCATGCCGACGCCATCGCGGAGCTGGTGCGCGCCATCATCGAGGGACGCGACGACGACGCATTCGCACGAGCAAGGCGGCTGTGGCAATCGCTGCAACCCCCAGCGAGACCGTGAACGAGCGCGGACGGTACGCGACCTCGATCGTGTGCTCGCCGGGCGGCACCATGAAGGCAAGGAACGGCCCGTCGGACGCGAAGAGCGGGACGCTGGCACGCCAGCCGGGAAACGCCGCCACGCTGCTCTTCACGAGTGCGTGCTGCGTTGCTTTCACGCGCACGACATTCCCTTCGACACTGACCTGCGCGTGATCGGAGAAAAAGCGTCCGCGCGCCGTGCGGTTCTCGTAAATGAAGCCGTCGCGTCCGGCGTAGACCAGCGGGCGCCCCGGCAGTTCGCGGTCGCTGACGATCCAGCGCACGTTCAGACGATCGAGCAGCGGTGACTGCGGGTCGTTGAGCTTGGCGTAGTAGTCGGCGCGATTCCAACCCGCGCGTTGCTCGAGATACGCGACGTACGGATCCCACGCCATCGGGTCGTGCACGCGGATGTCCTCGAGTCCCCAGAACGCGCCGACGTTCGGATACAGCTGCCCGCCCATGCCCACAATGCGGCCCTCACCCAGTGTCTTCAGCTTCGCGATCAGCGGCGTTTCCAGGCTGCGCAGCGGCAGGACGGGATTCCAGTGCGCCATGGTCAGCCACAACTCGACGACGGTGAGCGCGCCCGCGACGACGATCAGCCGCCGGTGCACGAGCGCGAGCAGCACGGCCATGCTCGGGAGGAGCGAGAGCAACGCGCTGACATAGTGCGAATGCGACGGGAAGGGCGTCGTGCGCAGGAAGAAGAGCATCAGCAGCGCGACCACCAGCGCGCCGGCGAGCAGTGCCACACGCTCGCGCTGGTCGACCACGTACGCGATCAGCACGGAGGCGAACCAGCAGAGGCCGAGGCGCATGCGCATGGCCGGTGCGAAGCCGGCGATCCAGTCGAAGAGCTGCGTGATGCCCGGCCAGGCCAGCACGACGCCGAGAGAGAAAATCGCGCCGAGGACGAAGAGCGTCTCCACGCTGCGCCAGGCGCGCTTGCGGATGATGAGAATGAGCGCGGCGATCACGCAGGCGATCGACAGCACGCCGGCGAAGCCGCAGATCGACTCCAGCGTCGTCGGTCCCCACGGCCGCTCGATGGGCAGATGGCCGAAGAAGCGCGGCTGCAGCAACAGCGCGGCGGAGGCGCGATCGGAGAACGGCACTCCCTCGCGCCACGTGCGCAGCTCCGCGAAGCGCTGCGAGCGCGTGACCGCCTCCGCGAACGGCACCAGGAACGGCGCGCAGATGCACGCGGCCATCGCACTCGCCAGCACCACGCGGAGCAACCCGCGCACGCTGCGCGTCAGCCACAATCCGTACGCAGCGGCGATCAGCCCGATGTTGAAGACCGTCTCCGGATGACCGGAGAGCACCGTCAACACGAACACGAGCACCGGCAACGTGAAGCGCCGCCCCTCCAGCAGATCCTCGATGGCCATCAAGACACCCGGCAGGAACGCCGCCGCGGTGGCGATCGGGAACTGCAGCCAGGTGATCATCCACGTCGAAAAGCCGAAGGCGACAGCCGCCAGCGTCGAGCCGAGGATCGAGTAGCGCCGCCGGCAGAAGAGAAACGTCAGCGTCAGCGCCAGCAGCAGCTTCAGCGCCGCCTGCGCCGTGATGGCGTAGTCCAGAGGCAGCGGCAGCGTGACCAGCACGAACGGCGAGAACGGCGTCGACTGCCCGTTGGCCAGCAGCGGATAGCCGCACCCCGCCGCGTCGTTCCAGAGCGGCACGCGCCCCGCGCGCCACGCCTGACGCACCTGATGCATCCACGGCACGACCTGCATCGGCAGGTCGTGCAGGTTCAGGTTCGACACGTCGTATTTCGTGATCGCCGGCCGCTCCGGCGCGCGCAGCTCCGACCACGGCGGCAGCAGCTTCAGCACGTCGACGGGAACGATGGTCACCGGCTGCGTCAGCGGCCGCCAGAGAAACGCGAACACCAGCACCGCGAAGAGCAACGCCACCGCGCGCGGAAGCTGTTTGCGTGCGATGAAAACGCCGGCGGCGTAGAGGACGGCGACCAGGAGCCAGGCGAGGTTCATCTGCGCCGCGATCATAGAGTCGCAGAGTCTCAAAGGCGCAAAGTCTCAAAGGAAGCGCGCTCTGAGGCTTTGCGACTTTGAGACTTTTGGGACTTTGAGACTTTGAGACTTTGGGACTTTGAGACTTTGAGACTTTGCGACTTTGCGACTCCACGACGGTATCATCCGCCGCCGTGTTCAACCCCACCTGGCTCGTCGCGGGCGTGGTGTATGCCGGCGCGGTCTGGCTGGCGCAGAGGCGAGGCGTGGATCTGCCGCGCCGCGTGGCGCTCTTCTTCTTTCTCCTCGTCTTCGTCTTCTTCTACCCGATCCTGACCCAGGACGCCGTCAACACCTCCGTCGACTACCTCGGCACGCTCCCGCCGTGGGAGTACACCGTCGAGCATCACAAAGCGGGCAACCCGCAGCTCAACGACCTGGCCCTGCAGATCGTGCCGTGGGCGCATCAGGTGCGCGAAGGGTGGCGCGCGCTCGAGCCGCCGCTCTGGAACCATTACTCCGCGGCCGGCTATCCGCTGCTGGCCAGCGCGCAGAGCTCCGCGCTCTCGCCGCTGCGCCTCCTCGGCCTCCCGCTCTCGCTCGCGCACGCCATGTCGTTCGAGGCGGCCATGAAGGTGCTGATCGCGCTCACCTTCATGTACCTCTGGTGCCGGCGGCGCTACTCCGAGCCGGCCAGCGTCTGCGGCGCGGTGGCCTTCGGCTTCTCGACCTTCGTCATCGTCTGGCTGCACTTTCCGCTGATCACCACCGCCTGCCTCGTGCCGGCGGTCTTTCTCGCCCTCGACCTGCTCGCGGAGCGCGTCACCTATGCGCGCTTCGTCTTCCTCGCCGCGACCGGCGCGCTGATGCTCTTCGGCGGACATCCGGAGACCGTCTCGCACACCGCCTTCCTGGCCGCGCTGTACGTGCTCTGGCTCGTGCTCGTCGAGCGCGTCTCGCCGCGCATCTTCGGCGCGATCGCCGGCGCGGCGGTGGTGACGCTGCTGCTCGCCGCGCCGTTTCTCGCGCCGTTCGCCGAGGCGGTGACGAAGTCGAAGCGGTACCAGGAGCTGGAAGGGAGAGTGGAGACGGGAGACGTGCCGCACACGGACGCCACGGCGATGGCGCTGCTCGTCTCGCCGCGGTTTCCGCCCGCGGGACACGCGGAGGCGGTCTCCGGCTTCGCCGGCATCCTCGGCATCGCCGCCTGGCTGGCCGTCGCCATTCACGTCGTCAGGAAGAAAAAGTGGCGCTCGCGCGAGATGTTCTTCGTCCTGGCCGCGCTGTTCTGCCTCGGCGTGATTCTCGACTGGCCGTTGATCGGCGACGCCTTTCATCTGCTCTACAGCCTGGCCGCGAACGCGCGCGTGCGACTGCTGCTCGTGCTACTGCTCGCGACGCTCACCGCGGCGGCCATCGACCTCGTCGATCGCAAGACATGGCTCGTCGGCCTCGCCGGCGCGGGCGCACTGATGCTCGTCGCGTACGCCGCGATGCGCCAAGAGCTCGGCGCCACAGCGATGCTCCCCAGCGTGGCCGTGCTCCTCGTCGCGCTGTGGAGGAGAGGCCATCCTGCCCGTCCCGGACAGACAGGATGGTCCGTCCCCCACCTGCTGCTGCTCACCGCCATCACCGCCGAGCTGTGGAGCAACACGCGGGGCTGGAACCCCGTCGTCTCCAGCAAATGGATGTACCCGAAGACGCCGATGCTCGCCGCGCTCGACGACGCCGCGAACACGCAGCAGACGCCGTTCCGCATCGTCGGCAACGCCGCCACCTTCTTCCCCAACGTCTCCGCGGTCTACGGCTACGAAGACGTGCGCGCGCACGACCCGATGACGCCCGGCCGCTACGTCGGCCTGCTCGCGCACGTCGTGGGCTACGACCCCACCGAGTACTTTGCGCGCTGGCCGGAGTGGGAACACCCGATCCTCGACTACCTCAACGTCCGCTACGTTCTGACCTCGGCGCGCGGCGAGCTGCCGCACGGCTTCCGCAAGATCTACGACGGGGACGACGGCACGCTCTTCGAGAACGAGGAAGTGCTGCCGCGCTTCTTCGCCGTCCCGAACGTAGTCATCGAGTTCCGCGACGCCGTCTACGCGCAGCGCCTGCGCGACCTCTCCTGGAAAGACACCGCCCTCCTCGACGAACTGAAAGTCGAGACGCAGCAGATGCACGACGACTTCTTCCAGCCGCGCCCCGCGAATGCGCCGCAGGCAAAGGCGGACCTCGTGCAGTCCACCCCGACGGACTACCGCCTGCACGTCACCGCGCCCCGCTGGTCGCTGGTGGTGAGCAGCGTGCCGTGGTGGCCGGGATGGAAAGTGGAGCGCAACGGCATCCGCGTCGAGCCGATCCGCGTGAACGGCGCGTTCCTCGGCTTCGCCGTCCCTCCCGGTGAGCTCGACGTCCGCGTCTGGTACGACCCCTGGACCTTCCGCCTCGGCGCCCTCATCGCCGCCGCGACGCTGGCCGCGCTCGTCGCGTATGGTGTGCGACGCAAATGAACTGGACGTGGCTTTACGTCGGCGCGCTCTACCTCGGCGCGGTGATCTGGGGACGCTTCCCGAAGCGCGTGGCCCTCTTCTTCTTTGCCCTCGTCCTGCTCTTCTTCTTTCAGCCGCTGACGCAGCAGTACGTGGCCACGCAGGACGACTTCCTGAACACGCTGCCGCCGTGGCACTTCATCACGAAGACGAGCGACTCGGTCAACGGGGAGCTGAACGACATCCCGCTGCAGCACACGCCGTGGGGACATCAGGTGCGCGAGAACTGGAAGTCGCTGCGCGTGCCGCTCTGGAACGAATTGAACGGCTCCGGCTATCCGCTGCTGGCGAACGGGCAGAGCCAGGCGCTGTCGCCGATTCGACTGCTGATGCTGCCGCTGCCGAGGGAGCGGTTCATGGCGGGGGAAGCAGCGGCGAAGATCCTGATCGCGCTCAGCTTCACCTTCCTCTTTCTGCGCGGGCGCGGCTACTCGGAGCTGGCCGCGGTCATCGGCGCGATCCTCTTCGGCTTCGGCGGCTTCCTGCACAGTTGGCTGCACTTTCCGCACGTCACCACCGCCGTCTTCCTGCCCGCGGTGCTGTGGCTGATCGACCGGATGGCGGAACGGCGCACATTTGGACGCTTCGCCGCCGCGGCCCTGCTCTGGACGGCGATCCTCTTCGGCGGACATCCCGAGACCGCGTCGCACATCTTCTTCCTGTCGCTGCTGTACGTCAGCTGGATCGTCTTCGTGGAGAAGCGCGCCACGCGGCGGCTCTTCCTCACCCTCGGCGGCGCGATGACCGTGGCCGCGCTCCTCTCCGCGCCGTTCCTGGTGCCGTTCCTCGAGGCGCTGCCGAAGTCGATGCGCTACGGCGAGCTGCAGGTCTCGCCGCTGCAGCGCGACACGCTGCCGTACACCGACATCAACTGCATGATCGTGCTCTTCCAGGCGCATTTCTTCGGACGCGTGCCGTTCGAGGATGCCTGGGGTCCCGCGGTCACCGAGCCGGTGGGCGGCTTCGCCGGCGTCCTCGGCATCGCCGCGTTCTTCGCGCTGCTCTTCCACGTCATCCGCCGCCGCGCGTGGCGCTCGACCGAATTCTTCTTCGTCATCGCCACGGTCATCGTCTACGGCGTGATCAACGGCTGGCCTTTGATCGGCGACGCCATCCACGCCGTGCTCCCCGTCGTCGCGCACGCGCGCTTCCGATTGCTCTTCATCATGCTGATGGGGATTCAGGCCGCGGCGGCCATCGATCTGAAAGACCGCTCGCCGCTCGCGATCGGCGTGGGCATCGTCGCGGCGTTGCTGATCGCGCTGTTCACGCTGAAGGAGTTCCCGAGCGACGAGGCGCTGCGCACGTCGCTGCTCACCTCCGCGCGCAGCGTGGCCGTGCTCGTGCTGGCCGCGCTCTTCGCGCTGCTGCCGCGCGTGCGCAAGTGGGCGCTGCTCGCACTCATCGTCGCCGTCATCGGCGAGCTGTGGCCGGTCACGCGCGCGTGGAACCCGCCGTTCCCGGATTCGTACATGTTCGCGAAGACGCCGCTCCTCGAGAAGCTCGACGAGCTGCGCGCGAAGCAGCCGCCGCACACGTACCGCGTCATCGGCCACGGCGCGATGGCCTATCCGAACGTCAACGCCATGTACGGCTACGAGGAAGTGCGCGCGCACGACCCGATGGCCTTCGACCGCTACATGGGCTTCCTCGGCCTGACCGCGGGACTGAAGACCGGGCCCGAGCACTATCACCCGTGGTTCGAGAACGTCGAGGCGCCGGTGCTCGACTACCTCAACACGCGCTACCTCATGCAGGGGCCGTTCGAGCCGGTGCCCGACCCCGAGCGCTGGAAAGAGGTCTACGCGGGCACCGACGGGAAGATCTACGAGAACCAGCGCGTGCTGCCGCGCTTCTTCGCGGTGCGCAACGTGATCCTCGAGTTCCGCGATCACCTCTTCTACCAGAAGCTCGCCGCGCACGGGGACTGGGCCAACACCGCGCTGCTGGAACGCCTCGAGCTCGAGGCGAAAGAGCAGGACCGCGACTTCTTCGCACCGCGCCCCGACGGCGCGCCCGTGGCCGTCGCGAAGGTGCTCGAGTCGGGTCCGACGTCCTATCGCGTCCAGGCCACCGCGCCGCGCTGGTCGCTGGTCGTCAGCAGCATCCCGATGTGGCCGGGATGGAAGGTCGAGCGCAACGGCGTGAAGATCGAGCCGATCCGCGTGAACGGCGCCTTCCTCGGCTTCGCCGTGCCGCCCGGCACGTCG
>DASUSL010000487.1:0-3331 GCA_036375135.1 Thermoanaerobaculia bacterium
CGCACGTGCATGACAAGCGCTGCCGACCGCGTCGGCCCGCCGGAGGCCCCCGGTCGTTCCCTTGTGCGTTGGCGGAATGAGTGCGGTCTGCTCAGGTCGACCGTGCGCCGCGTGTGCGACAACAGCCGCCCCTGCCGCACGACCTCGACGTCGTACCACCCCGTGCGCGCGTCAGCCAGGACGCCCGCGCGGATGGTCACGGTCGTGCCGTTCACGGTAGTCGCGCTGAGGTTCGGCGCCGCGCCCGGACGCAGCCGCAGCATGAGCTCCGCGCACGCCATCCTCAGCAGCCTGTCGCATTCGCAGCTCGTGGCCTGGGCTGCATACGGATAGTCGCGGTCGCCGGTCGCGACGACGGCCACCTCGACCCGCGGCAGATCGCTGCAGACCACCACTCGCCATGCCACCAGGGCCGCGATGGTCACTGCTCCGGCAAGGGCCGCGATTTTCCTGAATTTCATCGTACTTCCGGTCCGCTCGTTGCACTACATGCAACTGTCGTAGAGGAGGTTTTTCGAAATGCGAGCAATGACCTACAGAGGGCCCTTCCGCGTCCGCGTCGAAGACAAGCCCGATCCTGAAATCCTGCATCCCAACGACGCGATCATCCGCGTCACGCGCGCCGCCATCTGCGGCTCCGACATCCATCTTTATCACGGCCTGATGCCCGACCTGCGCGTCGGCCACACGTTCGGACACGAGTTCATCGGCATCGTCGAGGAGATCGGCCCGAACGTCGACAACCTCAAGACCGGCGACAAGGTGCTGGTGCCGTTCAACATCTGTTGCGGCACGTGCTACTTCTGTTCGCGCGGGCTGTACGGCAACTGCCACAACACCAATCCCAACGCCACGGCCGCGGGCGGCATCTACGGCTACTCGCACACCTGCGGCGGCTACGACGGCGGACAGGCCGAGTACGTGCGCGTGCCGTTCGCGAACTTCGGTCCGGAGAAGATCCCCGAGGGGATCTCGGACGACGATGCGCTGATGCTCACGGATGCGTGTCCCACCGGATACCACGCCGCGCAGATGGCCGACATCAACGAAGGCGACACCGTGCTGATCTTCGGCGCCGGCCCGGTCGGCATCTTCGCCGCGCGCTCCGCGTGGCTGATGGGCGCGGGACGCGTCATCGTCACCGACCATCTCGACTACCGCCTCGACTTCGTCAGCCGCTACGGTCCGGCCGAAGTCATCAACTTCACGCACCTCAAAGACCCGATCGTCTACTTCAAGAAGATCACCGACTTCCTCGGACCCGACTCCGCCATCGACGCGGTCGGCTGCGACGCGTCGGGGAGCATTTACCAGTCGCTGCTCGGCTTCAAGCTCAAGGCGCAGGCCGGCAACGCCGTGGCCATGCACTGGGCCGTCAACTCCGTCCGCAAGGGCGGCACGGTCGTGGCCATCGGTGCGTACGGGCCGCCGATGAACCTCTTCCCGCTGGGCAGTCTGTTCAACAAGGGGCTGACGCTGCGCGGCAATCAGTGTCCGGTCAAGCGCCAGTTGCCGCGGCTCTACGAGCACGTGCGCAACGGCCTGATCAAGCCGAGCGAGATCATCACGCACCGCTTCCCGCTGGAAGACATCGCCGAGGGCTACCGCGTCTTCACCAGCAAACTCGACAACTGCATCAAGCCGGTCATCATCCCGGGCCGCGCCGCGGCGTAAAGGAGGAGGAACGAATGGCAGCTCACGATTACGATTCCGAACGCTGGACGACGAAGGCGCCTCCGATGCGCGACAGCGCGCTCGATCCGCATCACGTCACCGGACCGATCCCCGCCGATTTCCGCCAGGTGAAAGGCTGGGGCGTCGATCTCACCAACCGCCCGATGTATCCGATGGAGCTTCCCTCCGACGTCATGACCGCGCGCGGCGAGGTGCCGGCGTGGCAGGTGCCGCAGGAGAAGATCCACAACTCCATCGAGCACCCGAACCTCACGCCGGTCTTCGGCACGTCGTGCCCGCCGGGAGGACTGAGCGGGAAGATGCGCGACTACGCCTACCAGTACAGCGAGGGGACGAACCGTCACTGGATGACGCTGATCTTCGCCGACCGCATCGACATGCTCGAGTCGCTCGTCACCGGCATCTTCACCGGCAAGCCGGACAACTGGCCCGCCGAGAAAGCGTGGGGCACGCGCCTCCGCGCCGTCGACCCCGCGCGGCGCGTCCGCTTCATGGCCATCGGCGCGGCGGTCGTGGGAGCGGTGGCGCTCGGCGTCGTGCTGAAGCACGCGTTGACCGACGAGGAGTAGGCGGGCCGCATTCACCCGAGCCCAACACGAGGGAACGACGAAGGGCCTCCGGTCGTTCTCTCGTGCGTGGGGGGCGAGTGAGCGCGTTCCACTACACTTCCCCTCATGCAGGGGAAGGTCGTCTTCATCACCGGTGCCGCGCGCGGCATCGGCGCCGCCATCGCGCACGGCATGGCCGCGCGCGGCGCACGCGTCGCTCTCGTCGGACGCGAGCCGGAGCTCCTCGCGCAACTCGCGCGCGAGCTCGGTCCGCAGCACGTCTGGCACGAGTGCGACGTCACGCGGCAGGACGATCTCACCCGTGCCGTCGACGCCGTCGTGCGCGACCTCGGCGGCATCGACGTCGTGGTCGCCAACGCCGGCATCGCCTCGCTCGGCACCGTGGCCGTCGTGCCGGTCGAGGCGATGGCGCGCGTCGTCGACGTCAACCTCACCGGCGTGATCCGCACCGTGCACGCCACGCTGCCGCACGTCATCGCGCGGCGCGGCTACTTTCTCCTCGTTTCCTCCGCCGCGGCGTTCGCGCCGCAGCCGGGGATGGCCGCGTACGCGGCGAGCAAGGCCGGCGTCGAGCAGTTCGGCAACGTGCTGCGCCTGGAACTGCTGCGCGACGGCGTGGACGTCGGCGTGGCGCATCCGTCGTGGATCGACACGGACCTCGTCCGCGACGTGCAGCAGGACCTCCCGTCATTCGCGAGGACGCTGCGCAAGCTGCCCGGCCCCTTCGGCACCGTGACCTCCCTCGGCGCCTGCACCGACGCGCTCCTCGACGCCATCCTTCGTCGCCGCCGCAAGATCTACATTCCGAAGGGACTGCGCCCCTTCGCCGCCATGCGCCATCTCTTCATGTCGAAGCTCGGCGACCTCACCATCGACAAAGGCGCGCAAAAGCGTCTCGAGGAACTGGAGAGTGAGGTGCGCTCCCTCGGGCGGGTATTCGGCGAGCACAGCGCGGAGCGCCGCGATTAGAATCTCCGGCCATGCCGGAAACGAAACACGTCGATCCTCGCAGTGGTGACGTCCTGATCCTCGTCGGGACGATGAAGGGCGCGTTCCTCTTTCGTTCG
>DASUSL010000488.1:0-11066 GCA_036375135.1 Thermoanaerobaculia bacterium
CGCCGCCACGACAGCCGTCGAGGACGCCGGCGGTCCGCCTACTTCCTCTTGACCACCTGCAGATCGATCTGCACCTTCACCTCGTCGCCGAGGAGGACGCCGCCTTCGTCGAGGATGCGGTTCCAGGTGATGCCGTAGTCCTTGCGGTCGAGCGTCGTCTCGATCTCGAAGCCGGCGCGGTCGTTGCGGCCGTCGTGCATGTAGCCGTTGAACTTGACCGGGAGGGTCACTTTCTTCGTCACGCCGTGCATGGTCAGGTTGCCGGTGACGTCGAACAGCGTCGGCGACTTCGGTACCACCTTCTCGCTCTTGAACGAGATGGTCGGGTACTTGGCGGCCTCGAAGAAGTCGGGGCTGCGGAGGTGCTCGTCGCGGCCGGGGTCGCCGGTGTCGATGCTGGCCGAGCGGATGTTGAACTCGACCGTCGAGCGCGTGGGATCGGCGCGGTCGATGGCGACGGTGGCGTCGAAGTCGCGGAAGTTGCCGCGCACGTTCGACATCAGGTGCCGGATGCGGAACTCCGTCGACGAGTGCACCTTGTCCGCGGTCCAGATCTCCAGCGGCGGCGGCGCGGCGTTCTGCGCGAACAGCGGTGCGGCGACGGCCACGGCGAACAGCAGATTACGGACGTGTCTCATGCGATCTCCTCTTGTTCGGTGCGCCGCGTTTCGAGGGCGGCGTGCAATCCATTCCGTGCGCGGTCGAGCAGCGACAGCAGCTGCGTGAGCTGGCGTTCGGACAGCACGCCGAGCGCCTCCTTCTCCGCCTCGACGATCGGCTCGTCGAGCCGCGCCAGCAGCGCCAGGCCCGCGCGTGTGATGCGGCAGAAGACCTGGCGGCGGTCGGTGACGCTGCGCTCGCGCGACACGAGCTGCTTCAGCTCCAGGCGGTCGATGAGGCGGGTGATGCCGGGCGTCTGCTCGATCATTCGCTCCGCGATCTCCAGCGTGGGGAGACCGTTCTCGCCGGCGCCGCGCAGGATGCGCAGCACGTTGTACTGCTGCGGCGTGAGGCCGTGCGGCTCGACGACCGCGGCGATCGAGCGGCGCATCAGGTCGGCGGTGCGGATCAGCGAGACCGCCGCTTCCTGCGTCGGCTCCGCGAAGGGGCGGTTCTGCTTCAGTTCACGCTGCAGCTCACTGGACACGGCATCAATGTACGCGTGAATGGTTGACGGGTCAATTGATAACGTGTGGTGACGGCATGTGGTGACGGGCTTCAGCCCGTCACGTCGCGCGCGGGCTGAAGCCCGCGCCACATGGCCTTCGCCACGGCGGCGCGCAGTTGCGCCGGGTCGACGGGCTTGGCCAGGAAGCCCTGGAAACCGGCATCGCGCACCCGCTCGCGATCCTCCGGCATGGCGAACGCCGTCAGCGCGACGACCGGCACGCCGCGGATGCGCTCCGCGGCCGCATTGCGGATCCAGTGCAGCAGGTCGAAGCCGTCCGCGTGCGGCATGGCGAGGTCGGTGAGCACCACGTCCGCCGGCCACTCTTCCAGCGCATCCAGCGCCTCTTTCGCCGACGAGGCCGGACGCACGTCGACGCCGGTGGAGCGCAGCGCCGTGACGACGTACTTGCGCACCTCCTCCTCGTCGTCGACGACCAGCACGCGCACGCCATGCAGGTCCATCGTCAGCCCCGTCGGTGTGTGGCGGCGCCGCGGCTGCTGCGTCTCGACGAGCAACGGGATGCGCACGCGGAACGTCGACCCCTTGCCCGCGCCGCGGCTCTCCGCCGCGATCGTGCCGCCATGCAGCTCGACGAGATGGCGCACGATGGCCAGTCCCAGCCCGAGTCCCATGTGCGAGCGTGTCGAGGAACTGTCCGCCTGTTTGAACCGCTCGAAGAGATGCGGCATGAACTGCGGGTCGATCCCCTGCCCGGTGTCGCGCACCTCGATCAGCGCCTCGCGCTCCTCCGCGCGCGCACTCACCGACACGTCCCCACCCTCGGGCGTGAACTTCACGGCGTTCGTGAGGAGGTTCCACACCACCTGCTGCAGGCGATGCGCGTCGCCGTTCACCATGACGCCGGCGGCGACCTGCGACGTCACGTTGACTTTCTTCGCCCCCGCGGCGGGGCGCACCGTCTCGATGGCCGCGGCGATCACCGTGGCCAGCTCCACCGGCTGATGCTCGATGCGCATCTTCCCCGCGGTGATGCGCGAGACGTCGAGCAGGTCGTCGATGAGCTGCGCCTGCACCTTCGCGCTCTTGCCGATGGCCTCGATGCCGGTGCGCGAGGTCTCGGGATCGAGGATGCCGTCGGCGAGCATCTGCGCCCATCCCATGATCGACGTCATCGGCGTGCGCAGCTCGTGCGACAGCGTCGCCAGGAAGTCGTCCTTGGCCTGATTGGCGCGCTGCAGCGCGGCTTCCGAGGCGGCGAGGCGCTCCGCGGTCTGCTCCGCCTGCTCGCGCGCGGTGAGCTGCACGCGCAGCAGCGAGAAGAGCAACGTGGCGATGATCAGACCGCCGAAGAGCGTCGCGCCGGCGAGCCAGACCGCGGGACCGTGGCCTTCGCGCCGCGAGATCCAGACGACCTCCCAGCGTCGTCCCGCGACGTTGAGCTCTCCGCGCTCGCTCCATCGCGGATTGGCCGGCAGCTCCGGCGTGCGGTGCAGCAGGCGGCCGGCGTCGCGGATCTCGAAGCCGAGCTCCGGACGCTCCTGCGTGCCGAAGATCCGGGTCAGCAGGTCGCTCGCGCGGAACGGCGCGTAGACGAAGCCGAGCAGCGTGGCGCGGCGCTGCGCGACGGTGGCGGGCGTACGGCCGGTCATGTAGACGGGCGTGTAGATGAGGAAGCCCGATTGCTTCGAAGAGTCGATCTCCTGCACCAGCGTCACCTGCCCCGAGGCGGCGGGGAGGCCGGTGTCGCGCGCGCGGGCCATCGCCTCGCGGCGCACGGGATCGGTGGACATGTCGAAGCCCATGGCCGCGGCGTTGCGGCGGTCGGTCGGCTCGAGGACGACGATGGAGTGGATTTCCGGACGCGGCCCCTCGGGCCAGACGCGGAACGTCTCGAATCCCTCGCGCCGCATTTCGCGCTCGAGCTGCGCCACGTGCTCGGCCGGCACGCGCAGCGAGAGGCCGATGCCCTGGATGCCGGGATAGCGGCGCTGCAGCTCGTGGCTGCGGATGTAGTCGCGCAGGTCTTCGCGCTGCAGCGCGGGGTCGGAGGCGATGAGGTCGCGCGTGGCGGTCAAGACGTTGACGTACGTGTCGAGGCGCGCGCTGATGGCGTCGCGCGTGGCCTGCACCGCGTTGTCGAAACGGGCGCGGTCGGCGGCGCGCGTCGTCCGCCAGACGTAAGAGGTCGCCAGCAACGTCAGAAGCAGGAAGACGGCAAAAACAAACCAGGGCAAGGCCCGGTCGGAACGCATTGACTATGGCCTATGCAACGACCGCGCAGCATGCTCCCCGGCGAGCTTCCCGCTGGCCCATGCCCACTGGAAGTTGTAGCCGCCGATGCGCCCGTCGACGTCGAGGATCTCGCCGCAGAGGTAGAGCCCGTCGCACTTGCGCGAATGCATGGTGGAGAGGTCGACCTCATTCAGCGGCACGCCTCCCGCCGTGACCTCGGCGTAGTCGAACCCGCGGTCGCGCACGACCGGCACCGGCGTCTCGACGAGCGCGCGCACGATGCGGCGCCGCTCTTCCCTGGTGAGCTGCTGCAGCTTCACCTCGCCGATCAGCACGTCGAGCAGGCGCTGCGGCAGCCGGCCGCGGAGGATGTTACTCCGCGCCTGCGTGAGCTGCTGGTCGAGAGACTCGAAGGTCTCGCCGGGAAGAAAGTTCACGAAGAGAAGCGGTGGAGGACACGCAATCCTGCCTGTCCCGGCAGGCAGGATTGCCTGCCCTCCACTTGCCGCGATCCAGTGGCGCGAGATGTCGAGCGCCACCGGGCCGCTGATCCCGAAGTGCGTGAAGAGCATCGAGCCGCGATGCCGCGCCAGCACTTTGCCCGTGTCGGATCGGACCGTCAGCTCGACGTCCGCGCTCGTGCCGCTGAGCGATGTCATCCAGTGGCCCGGTTCGAGGATGAGCGGCACGAGCGCGGGAAAGGTGTCGGTGACCGTGTGGCCGAGGGCGCGGACGAGCGCGTAGCCGCTGCCGTCGCTGCCGGTCTTCGGGACGCTGCGGCCGCCGGTGGCGAGGATCACGCATGTGGCGCGGACTTCAGCCCGCGTCGTGTGGATCGTGAATCGCGGGCTGAAGCCCGCGCCACATTCGATCGACGTCACGCGCGTGCCAGTGCGGATCTCCACTCCCTCGCATTCGCGCAGCAGCGCGTCGACGACCGTGCGCGCGCGGTCCGTGGTCGGAAAGAGCTTCCCCGTCTCCTCGCGCTTCAGCGTCACGCCCATCTCCGCGAACCACTGCGTGGTCTGCTCGACGGTGAAGGTGCGCAGCACGCGCGCGACGGCGTTGCGGTTGCCGTTGAAGTCGTCCGGCGTGACGACGTCGTGCGTCACGTTGCAGCGGCCGCCGCCGGAGATGAGGATCTTCGCGCCGATCTTCGGTGCGCCGTCGAGGGCGATGATGCGCGCGTCCGGCGCGGCTTTCCTCGCGAAGATTGCCGCGGTCAGTCCGGCCGCGCCGGCGCCGACGATTGCGATGTCGTAACTCTGCTGATCCACTCCGCGATCATCTCCAGCGCGACCGGTGCCACCGTCTCTTCGATCGTAGCGTATTCGCTCACCGCTCCCGTCGCCGCCGTCTGTAGCAGATGATTGAGGCCGGGCAGTTCGACGATCTTCGCGTGCGGCGCGGCGGCCGCGATCGCCGCCAGGTTCTCCTTCGCCGCGACCTGAATGTCCTTCGCGCCGTTGATGGCCAGGAGCGGCACGCGCACTTTGCGCAGCGCGGGACGCGGGTCGTACGCGAGCATCCAGCGATACCACGGCGAGGCGAGCTGCCTGACCTGCGCGTCGAGCATCTCCGCGGTCATCTGTTTGCCGAGGAGCTCCTGCAGCTTCGCGCGCAACGCCGCCTCGTCTTTCGTCTTCATGACGAGATCGAGGATCTGCCGCTGCTGCGCCACTCCCTGCGCGACGATCTCGCGGCTGGCGCCGGCCGCAACGCCCAGCGACTCCGTCTGCCGCATGATGATCTGATCGCCCGGCAGACCGGGCGCGGCGACGAGCACGAGGAAGGCGACGTCCTGCGAGCGGTTCGCCACCATCGGTGCGATGACGCCGCCCTCGCTGTGTCCGATGAGGCCAATCTTCGCGATGTCCTTCCGCGCGCGGAGAAACTTCACCGCCGCGAGCGTGTCGGCCGCGAGGTCCTCGGTCGTCACGGACGCCAGGCTGCCGGTCGACTTGCCGGTGCCGCGATCGTCGACGCGCAGCACGGCGAGGCCGCGGCGCGTGAGGTGATCCGCCAGCACGAGGAACGGCTTGTGTCCGAAGACCGTCTCGTCGCGGTCCTGCGCGCCGGAGCCGGTGATCAGCACGACCGCGGGGAACGGCGGCGCGCTGCGCGGCAGCGTCAGCGTGCCGGCCAGGCGCACGTCGCCGTTCGCGACGACCACGTCCTCCTCGGCGTACGGATACGGCTTCTTCGGCTCCTGCGGCCGGCGTGCGGCGGCGGGCTGCGACTCGCCGCGCGTGAGCGTCAGCGGAAACGCCATCCCCTGCGTGAACGTGCCGGTGATCGTGTCGCCGGAGAGCGTGCCTTCGTAGGTCACGCCAAGGGCGGGCAGCGCGAAGGTGAGCTTCCCGTCGCGGAACATCACGTCCCGGAGCGGCATCTCGCCGCTGCCCTGATCGAGGCTGTTCATCGTGCCCGCCAGCGCCATCCCGTTCCGCGTCAGCGTCACGGAGAGGCGCAGCTTCTGCGGGCCGGCATTCAGCGTCCCGAGCCAGGTGCCTTCGATCGAAGGCTGGGCGGACGCGGTGAACGTG
This sequence comes from Thermoanaerobaculia bacterium, assembly GCA_036375135.1. Classification (GTDB taxonomy): domain Bacteria; phylum Acidobacteriota; class Thermoanaerobaculia; order Gp7-AA8; family Gp7-AA8; genus QHVT01. Next base: position 5,911 of record DASUSL010000488.1, read on the forward strand.
AGGAGGAGTGTGAGGAGGAGTCTCATCAGGGGCGGGCTGAAGCCCGCCCCACATTGTATGAGTTACTTCGTGGCCGGGGCGGCGGCCGGAGCGGGCGCCGGCATCTTCTTGTCCACCTCGAGGTTGATCGTGACCTTCACGTCGTCGCTGAGCATGAAGCCGCCGTCGTCGAGGGCGCGGTTCCAGACGATGCCGTAGTCCTTGCGGTTCAGCGTCGTCTCGATCTCGAAGCCCGCCTTCTCGCCGCGCGGGTGCTTCATGAAGCCGAGGAACGTGACGGGGAGCGTCACGCGCTTCGTCACTCCGCGCATGGTCAGGTCGCCGGTGACGTCGTAGACGTCCTTCGACTTCACGGCCACGGACGTGCTCTTGAAGGTGATGGTCGGGAACTTCTCGACGTCGAAAAAGTCCTCGCTGCGCAGGTGGTTGTCGCGGCGCTCGCTGCCGGTGTCGATGCTCTTCGCCTGGATCGTGAACTCGACGCTCGACTTCGCGGGATTGGCGCGGTCGATGTTGATCGAGCCTTCGAAGTCGCGGAACTGTCCGACCGTGTTGGCCGTGAAGTGGCGGACCTTGAACGTGGCGGTCGAGTGACCCTTGTCCACGCTCCACGCCTCGGGCGCGGCATCCTGGGCGATGAGGGGGAGAGCTGTCAGGGCGAGGATGAGCAGCGAGCGGGTGATCTTCATGGGTGCGGGGAACTCACAGCGCTGGCGATGCATTCCGAGTCTCAAAGTCGCAAAGTCTCAAAGTCGCAAAGAGCGCGTCAGCGAATGTCTTTGAGACTTTGCGACTTTGAGACTTTGCGGCTACGCCCCTGCGCTATTCTGCGCGCCGCATGCGCCGACTCGTCATCCTGTTCCTGCTCGCGACCTGCACGTTCTCCGCGGCCGCCAAAGACGCCGCCCAGCTCCGTCTCGCCCTGCGCCGCCTCGGCGTGGTCGGCGGCGCGCTCTACGTCGCGGCGCATCCCGACGACGAGAACACGGCCATGCTCGCCTGGCTCGCCAACGAGCGGCTGCTGCGCACCGCCTATCTCTCCGTCACGCGCGGCGACGGCGGCCAGAACCTCATCGGCGAAGAGACCGGCGCGCTCCTCGGCGTGATCCGCACGCACGAGCTGCTGCAGGCGCGGCGCATCGACGGCGCGGAGCAGATGTTCACGCGCGCCATCGACTTCGGCTACTCCAAGAACCCCGAGGAAACGCTGCGCATCTGGGGACGCGAGGCCGTCCTCGGCGACGTCGTGTGGGCCATCCGCAAGTTCCAGCCGGACGTCGTCGTCACGCGCTTCCCCACCACCGGTGAGGGCGGTCACGGACAGCACACCGCCTCGGCCATCCTGGCCGAGGAAGCGTTCGCCGCCGCGGGCGACCCGACGAAGTATCCGGAGCAGTTGCAGCACGTCAGCGTCTGGAAGCCGAAGCGCATCTTCTGGAACCGCTTCTCGTTCGGACGGCAGCTCGACCCGAACGATCCCGCGCTGGCGAAGTCGCTGCGCGTCGACCTCGGCGCGTACAACCCGCTCCTCGGACGCGCCTACACCGAGATCGCCGCCGAGAGCCGCAGCCAGCACAAGAGCCAGGGCTTCGGCTCCGCCGAGCGCCGCGGCTCGATCCTCAACTTCTACGAGCCGCGCGGCGGTGAGCCGGCGACGACGGACCTCTTCGAAGGCGTCGACACGAACTGGTCGCGCTATCCCGGCGGCGAGAGCGTCGGCAACATCCTGAAGAAAGCGGCGGACACGTTCGACGAGAACAAGCCCGCCGCCACGGTGCCGCTGCTCATCGACGCGCTGAACGCGCTGGCGCGCCTGCGCGCCACGCCGGAGTGGTCGGACCAGCGCAAGCCGTGGCTGAAGACGAAGGAACAGGACATCCTCAACGCGATCCGCGACGCCGCGGGCATCGCCATCGACGTCGCCGCCGGCGATTCGACGGTGACGCCCAACGGCGAGCTGCCGGTGAGTGTGACCGTCGTCAATCGCAGCGACTATCCGTTCCGCCTGTCGATGGTCGGCTCGCTCTACGCCACCCCGAGCAAGGCGCCGGGCGTGCCGCTCGAGAACAACAAGCCGGTCAAGACCGACCTCGTGCTGAAGGTCCCGCCGCATCTCTCATCGTCGCAGCCGTACTGGCTCACGCGCGATCCGCAGAGCCAAGGGCTGTATTCCGTCGCGGATCCGGCGCTGATCGGCCGTCCCGACAACGAGGCCGAGCTTCCGATCAAAGTCACGCTCGACGACGCGAAGACCAACACGCTCGTCTTCACCGTGCCCGCGGTCTTCCGCTGGACCGATCCGGTCAAGGGCGAACAGATCCGCGACGTCGACGTCGTGCAGCCGGTCTCGGTGAAGCTCGGCTCGAACGTCTACATCTTCCCCGACGCGAAGCCGAAGCCGGTCACGGTGTGGCTGCGCAGCTACGGCGCGACGGAAGGGAAACTCTGGCTCCTGCTGCCCGAGGGATGGAAGAGCGAGCCGCCGCTGGCGCAGATCAAGATGAGCGGCAAGGGCGACGAGACGCGCGCCACGTTCATGGTCACGCCGACCGCGGGAGAGAGCACCGCCGCGATCCGCGCGGAGTTCGCCCTCGGCGGCGACAGCGGCGGCTGGGGCGTGCTGACCGGCATCGTCGACATCGACTATCCCCACATCCCCGCCCAGCGCATCCTCGGCCCGGCCATCGCCAGGGGCGTGCGCGCGGACATCAAAAAGCGCGGCACGCGCGTCGGCTACATCATGGGCTCGGGCGACGACGTCCCGAACATCCTCCGCCAGGTCGGCTACGAGGTCACGCTGATCACGGACGCCGATCTCGATCGCGGCGACTTCTCGTCGTACGACTCGATCGTCACCGGCGTGCGCGCGTACAACACGCGCAAGCGCCTGCGCCTGGCGCACGAGAAGCTGATGCAGTACGTCGAGAACGGCGGCACGATGGTCGTGCAGTACAACACCGGCGGCGACGATCTCGCCGTCCCCGCGCCGGGACCGTTCCCGTTCAAGATCTCGCGCGACCGGGTCACGGTCGAAGAGGCGCCGGTGAAGCTCCTCGCCGCGACGCATCCCGTGCTGACCACGCCGAACAAGATCACCGAGGCCGATTTCCAGGGATGGATTCAGGAGCGAGGGCTCTACTTCACCAGCGACTGGGACCCGCGCTACACCACGGTGCTCGCCTCGAACGATCCCGGCGAGCCGGAGAAGCCGGGCGGCCAGCTCGTGGCGAAGCACGGCAAGGGAACGTTCATCTACACGAGCTACGCGTGGTGGCGGCAGTTGCCCGCGGGCGTGCCCGGCGCGATCAAGGCGTTCGTGAATCTGGTGTCGGCGAAGTAAAACCAGTGCTGCGTGCCGGGTGCTGAGTCATCCGGTCCCGGCACTCAGCACTCAGCACTCAGCACCCAGCACTCAGCACTATGTCCACTCCTCCTCCTCCGATTCTGAAAACCTGGCCGCGCCTGTACGGCGCCGTGCTGGCCGCGCTGGTCGTGGAGACGATCCTCTTCTACATCCTCACGAGGGCGTTCCATTGAGGCCGGCCGACTGGGTCGTCCTCGTCGCCACGCTGGCGGCCATCGTCATCTACGGCGTCTGGAAAGGGCGCCGCCAGAAGCGGCTCGCGCAGTACCTCCTCGCCGACCGCCAACTGCAGTGGTACACCGTCGCGCTGTCGGTCATGGCCACGCAGGCCAGCGCCATCACGTTTCTGTCGACGCCGGGCCAGGCCTACACCGACGGCATGCGCTTCGTGCAGTTCTACCTCGGCCTGCCGATCGCGATGGTCATCCTGGCCATCACCGCGGTGCCGATCTACCACCGCCTGAAAGTCTTCACCGCGTACGAATATCTCGAGACGCGCTTCGGCCTCCCCACGCGCGTGCTGACGGCGGCCATCTTTCTCCTGCAGCGTGGCCTCGGCACGGCCATGACGCTCTACGCGCCGGCGCTCATCGTCTCGCTCGTCCTCGGCTGGAACATCCACATCACCACGCTGGTCATCGGGGTGCTGGTCATCATCTACACCTCGTCCGGCGGCACGAAGGCGGTGTCGTGGACGCAGACGCACCAGCTCCTGATCGCCCTCGGCGGCATGGCCGTGGCCATGATCGTGGCACTGCGCTCATTGCCCGACGGCGTCGGCTTCACCGACGCCGTGCGCGTGGCCGGTCACATGAACCGGATGAACGTCATCGACTTCAATTTCGACTTCAAGACCAACTTCAATTTCTGGTCGGGACTGTTCGGAGGGCTCTTCGTTGCGCTGGCCTATTTCGGCACCGACCAGTCGCAGGTGCAGCGCTACCTGACCGGCGAGACCGTCACGCAGAGCCGTCTCGGCCTGCTCTTCAACGGCCTGGTGAAAGTGCCGATGCAGTTCTTCATCCTCTTCGTCGGCGCGATGGTGTTCGTCTTCTACCAGTTCGTCGCGCCGCCGCTCTTCTTCAATCCCGTGCAGAGCGCCAGCGTGCGCGCGGGCGCACTCGGCAACGACTACCGTGCGCTCGAGCAAGAGCACGAGGCGACGTTCGCCGCGAAGCGCGCCGCCGCCTCGCAGCTGGTGGCGGCCATGGAGTCGGGCGACCAGGCGTCCGCCGCGCAGAAGAAGCAGGAGCTGCAGGCGCTGCAGGCGCGCGACGCGGTCACGCGCAAGGCCGCGGGTGAGCTGATCCGCAAAAACGATCCGCGCGCCGACAAGACCGACACCGACTACGTCTTCCTCACCTTCATCATGCAGAACCTCCCCACGGGCCTGGTGGGACTGCTCCTCGCCGCGATCTTCTGCGCGGCGATGTCCGCCACCGCCTCGGGACTGAACGCGCTGGCGTCGACGAGCGTGATCGACGTCTGGAAGCGCCTCATCCAGCGCGACCTCGACGATCACACGTACGTGCGCATCTCGAAGGGGATGACGATTTTCTGGGGCCTTTTCTGCATCGTCTTCGCCCTCTTCGCGAACCGCCTCGGGTCGCTGATCGTGGTGGTCAATCAGGTCGGCTCGCTTTTCTACGGGACGATGCTGGCCGTCTTCCTGATCGCCTTCTACTTCAAGCACGTCGGCGGCAAGGCGATGTTCACGGCCGCGCTGATCTCGCAGGCGACGGTGTTCGTCTGCGCGGCGACGCTGGACGTGGCGTGGCTCTGGTGGAACGTG
>DASUSL010000489.1:0-12225 GCA_036375135.1 Thermoanaerobaculia bacterium
AGCAGGGGATCACGCCGGAGGAGTATCTGCAGAAGGCGATGGCCGCGATCCCGGTCGGCCGCTACGGCCGCCCCGAGGAGCTCGCGGACGCGATCGCCTTTTTATGCAGTGCCCGCGCAGCATTCATCACCGGCGCCTCCCTGCAGGTCGACGGCGGCCAATACCGCGGCACGTTCTAGCTTCGGCTACAGGGAGACGACCGGGGGCCTCCGGCGGGCCGGTGCGACCGGCAGCGCTGATTGCTGCGCTGCATGAACGCTTGCTGCCTGAAGGGTGCACTCTGCGAAGCAACAAGCGCCGCCGGCCGCGCCGGCCCGCCGGAGGCCCTTCGTCGTTCCCTCGTGCCCGAAGCCTCACGCGTCCTTGCGCAGGCCGCGGGTGCGCCAGGTGTAGGGGATCTGGTCCGTGTCGTACGGGAGGCGCCAGTGGTCGGGATCTTCGTAGTCGTACGCGTGCGTCGGGTAGTTCAGCACCAGCGCGTCGTTCGTGCCGAGGTTCTGCAGGCCGTGCCAGATGCCTTGCGGGAGCACGATGAATGTCGGGCGCGCGTCGCCGACGAAGAGCTCCACCAGCTGGCCGGACGTGCTGCTCTCCTCGCGACCGTCGAAGAGCACGACCTTGAGATGTCCCTGATTGCAGAAGAGGCGGTCGATCGACTTCGCGTGGCAGCTCCACGCGCCGATGGCACCGGGGAAGAGCCGCGACTGATAGATGTGCACGACCGGCAGGCCGGTCGGGTCCCACTCGGAGCGATACGTCTCGGTGATCACGCCGTGATCGCGCGGCACGTGCAGCACTTCGCGGACGATCACTCCCTCGAGACCGCGGGCCACCGGCTGCCAGTCGCTCGTCACGAGCTGCCCGTCTTTCTGCGCACCAGGAAGCATCAGTCGACTCCTTTGAATCGCTTGCGCGCGCGGATGCGGTTGCCGCCGCGGCGCCAGATGAAGGCCCACCATTGTGACGGCTCGCGCAGAAAACGCCACATGTGATGCGGTGCGGGATGCAGCAGCAGGTGGCCGAGGAGCTCCGGCTCGAGGTCGGGCTCGGTGCGCACGCGTTCCAGCCAGGCGGCCTGCTCGTGCGCGGGGCGCTCGCGGTAGACGTTGCGCCGCACCGATGCGGGGAACTTCAGCACCGTCAGACGGGGGATCACTCCCGTGCGCGCGCCCGACTGCACGACGTCGAGCGCGAGCCGGCGTTCCGGCGGCTCGCTCAGCTCGCGGTAGTCGCGCCAGGTGATGCCGAGCGAGCGGCGATGCACGAACGACGACGGCGGCACCCATCGCGTGAAGCGCTCGTCCGGATGGGTGCGCTCGATGGTTGAGGCGGGATAGATCAACGCCGCGATCGAACAGGTGAAGTCGGCCTCGCGCGCGACGTGCAGCGCGAGATGGTGCGGCAGCCAGAGATCGTCGTGCCCGAGGTAGGCGATGAATTCTCCGCGCGCGCGGCGGATGCCTTCGTTGTTGGGGCCGAACTGATGTCCGCTGCGGGCGATGTTGATCCACTGCACGCGCGGATCGCCGATCGATTTCACGACCGCTTCCGAGTCGTCCGTGCAGCCGTCGCCGATCACCAGCAGCTCAAAGTCGGTGAACGTCTGCGCGAGCACGCTGCCGATCGAGTACGGCAGCACCGTGCTCCAGTTGTACGTCGCCATGATGACGGTGACGCGCGGCAAGTTCGTCAGTCCCAGGTCGTCCCGTTCATCTGCGCGACGATCTTCGCCACCTCGATGTAGTCCGCGCCTTCGCCGAGCTGGTGCAGCGCGCTCGAGAACAGATGCTGCGTCAACGCGAGCATCGGCGTGGCGGCGTGCTGCTGGTGCGAGAGCGATGCGGCGATGCGGATGTCCTTGTCGTGATGCAGCAGCTTGAAGACCAGCGGCCACTTGCCGTCGCGGAGGCGCATCGGCAGGAGGTTCTCGCTCGCGTTCGAGCGTCCGCTGCCGGCGTTCGTCACCTCCAGCGCGGTTTTCATGTCGATGCCGTACTGCTTCGCCAGGAGCATGCACTCGGAGGTGATCCAGACCGTCGCGCCCATGATCGTGTTCGTCAGCACCTTGATGGCGTGACCGGCGCCGACCGGGCCGACGTGGATCAGGGTCTTGCCGTTCAGGCGCAGCACGGCCTTCGCACGCTCGACGTTCTCCGTCGTGCCGCCCATCATGATCGTCAGCGTCGCGTTCTCCGCGCCGACCACGGCGCCGGTCACGGGCGCGTCGACGAACTCGACTCCTTTCGCCGCGAGGCGGGAGGCGGTCTCGCGGCTCACGTTCGGGTCGCCGCTGGTGGCGTCGATCCAGAGCGTGCCCTTGCGGAGATGCGGCTCGAGCTGCGCGACGATCTCGTCGACTTCCTTCGACGTCGGGAGGATCGTGATGATCACTTCCGCGCCCGCGCAGTCGGCGAGGTCCGCGGCCGGCGTGGTGCCGTGCTCGCGCGCGTGGCGCTCCGCTTTTTCCCGGGTCCGGTTCCAGACGACGACCTCGTGTTCCTTCGCGAGATGACGCGCCATCGGGTAGCCCATGGCGCCCAGTCCGATGAATCCGATCTTCATGAAGTCAGTCTATCCTTTGCGTCCCATGCCTACGTTCGACGATACGTACAAAGCCGCGTTCTCCTTCACCGAGCCTTCCATCGACGTCGGTCACGTGCTGCGGGAAGGAAGCGCCACGGGCGAGCTGCCGCTGCGCATTCCGCTGCGGATGATGAACCGGCACGGCATGATCGCCGGCTCCACCGGCACGGGCAAAACGCGCACGCTGCAGCTCCTCGCCGAGCAGCTCTCCCGCAACGGCGTGCCGGTGTTGCTCGCCGACGTGAAGGGCGACCTCGCGGGGATGTGTCTCGCCGGCGAGGCGAACGAGCGCCTCACGAAACGCGCGGCCGGAGTCGGACGGACGCACACGCCGGAGGCGTTTCCGGTCGAGTTCTTCAGCCTCACGGGCAACCGCGGCGTCCAGCTTCGCGCCACGATCTCGTCGTTCGGTCCCGTGCTCCTCGGCAAAGTGCTCGATCTCACGGAAGTGCAGCAGAGCGTGCTGGCGGTGGTCTTCAAGTACTGCGACGACCGCAACATGCCGCTCCTCGACTTCGACGACCTGCGCGGCGTCCTCACCTACCTCACCACCGACGGCAAGGAAGAACTGAAAACGTACGGCGGCATGTCGACGGCCACCGTGGGCGTCCTCGTGCGGAAGATGGTGGAGCTCGAGCAGCAGGGGGCGGGGAAGTTCTTCGGCGAGCCGGAGCTCGACATCAACGACCTGCTGCGCATCGTGAACGGCAAAGGGGTGGTGAACATCCTCTCGCTGGCCGACGTGCAGGACAAGCCGCGCCTCTACTCCACCTTCCTCATGTGGCTCCTCGGCCAGTTCTACTACCGCATGCCGGAAGTGGGCGATGCCGACAAGCCGAAGCTCGTCTTCTTCTTCGACGAGGCGCACCAGCTCTTCGCCGACGCCTCCTCCGCGCTCGTCGAGCACATCGAGCAGGTGGCGCGTCTGATCCGCTCGAAAGGGATCGGCGTCTTCTTCATCACGCAGACGCCGAAGGACGTCGACGAGGACGTGCTGGCGCAGCTCGGCAACCGCGTGCAGCACGCCATCCGCGCCTTCACGCCGAAGGACGCGAAGAACATCAAGGCCACGGCGTCGACGTTCCCGGTGAGCGAGCACGTCGACGTGGTGAAGTCGATCACGACCCTGGGCATCGGCGAGGCGCTGGTCACCGTGCTCGATCCGAAAGGCATCCCCACGCCCGTGGCCACGGGCCAGATCCTCGCCCCCTGCTCGGCGATGACGGCCATCGACGACGCCACGTACGCGCGCATCATCGCGGCGTCACCCATCGCCGCAAAGTACGCGACGCCGATCAACCGCGAGAGCGCGCACGAGATCCTGCAGCGCAAGCTCGCGCAGAGCGCGCAGGCGCCGCCCGAGCGCGACGAAGACGAGTTCGGGTGGAAGCAGGAGGCGGACGACTTCGAGTGGAAGCAGAGCGGCCGCGCGCCGCGACGGCCGGCCTCGCGCCGCGTGTCGAGCGGAGGGCGCTCGCGGCAGACGCCGATGGAAGCGGCGATGAATCAGATGGCGCGCACGGCGTCGCGCGAAGTCACGAAGTCGGCGGTGCGAGGGATCGCCGGCATCCTGAAGAATCTGTTCTGAGGGGAAAAGAAAAACGGCGGCCGGAAGGCCGCCGTTGTTTCAGGCGTCGATCGAGACCCTCCGGCTCGCGTTGCAGAGAGAGAGAGGTAGCTTCAGCAATTCCACGGGAGGCACGCCCATTCGCCCGCTCTACCCGTGGTTGGGTCCGAGGTGGGCGCAAACTGAAGGGTCTCGATCGACGTCTCAAAGAGCTGCTGCTACCAAAAAGAAAGGGGCACTACGCCCCTTTGTTGCCGTTGCCGGCGCGGTGTTTTCTCAAACCCGGGAGCAATGTATACCACGACTCCCGACCCAGCCGTGAGCTGCATCACAAAAGCTCGAGATCACGTCTTGGCTTTGTACCAGTCGGCGTTGATCTCCGTGTAGTGCTTCCACTGCTCGGGGACCAGATCGGCCGGGAAGATCGCCTGGACCGGGCAGGCCGGCTCGCACGCGCCGCAGTCGATGCAGACCTCGGGGTCGATGTAGAGCATGTTGTAGTCGCCGAAGTCAGACTCATCCTTGCGCGGGTGGATGCAGTCGACGGGACAGACGTCGACGCACGCGGTGTCTTTCGTGTTCACGCAGGGCTCTGCAATCACATAGGTCATCTAGGACGATTCCTCCCGGACAGATTGACGGCGGACATTCTATCAATCCGTCCAGCGACGGATTGATTCAATCTGATAGTCGTTGCCCATGAATGTGACGATGTCTCCCGCCGAGTGCCCCATGAGCTTGTTCGCGACCTCGGACTGATTGGAGTAGATGCCGTGCTCCGGATCGGACTCCCACGGCCCGAGGATCACCACCTCGCGGCGCACGTCGCCGTTCGAGAGCTCGACCCTCGTGCCGACGCGCACGACCGTGGCGTCGATCTGCGACGGCTCGAGCACGCGCACGCGGGAGATTTCCGAGGCCAGCTCGCCGACGCGCGCGGAAAGGTACTCGGCGCGCTGCCGCGCGGCCTTGTACTCGAAGTTCTCGCGCAGGTCGCCCATCTCGCGCGCGGCCTGCAGCGCCTTCGAGTTGGCCGGGATCTCGACGTTCTTGAGGTGATGCAGCTCGGCGCGCTTCTTCTCCAGCGAATCGGACGTCGCGTAGACCGGCTCCTGCTGCGGCTCGCGCAGCGTCGGGTACTTCATGTGCGCCGCGGCCTTGAGGATGTCGCGGCGATACTCCTCGAGCGCGCCGTAGCGGTCGAGCGTGTCGACCAGCTTGCGCGCCTGCTCCTCGTTGTCCTCGCGCATGACGATGCGCACCGCCAGGCCGCCCTTCTCGAAGAGATCCTTGAGGCGCGCGCGGACGCCGGAGAACTCGTCGTGCGTGAGCGCGTCGAGGATCTGGAAGAGCAGCGTGTAGCTGGCGCGGTCGGCCAGCGTCTCGTCTTCGTTGAGACGCTTCACGTACCAGTAGAACGCGTGCGGATGGCGGCGCGGGTAGCGCAGCGTCTCGTCGACCAGGCGGTCGCGGATCTCGGTCTGCGCCGCTTCCTCGAGCGCGCCCATGATGTTCGTCAGGATGCGCGGCTCCTGGTCGAGGAAGAACGCCTCGCCGTAGACCTTCGGCCAGTCGGGGTGAATCTCGCGGACCACCGCCAGCGCGCGCTCGCGCAGCGCCTTGTCGGAGATGCCGGCGATCGTGCGCGAGGCCATGGGGCCGCTCAGCAGCGCATTCGGATCGATGGGTGAGTCGTAGTCGCCCGGCAGCGACTCCAGCGTGGCCAGGATCTGCCACGCGGTGGCCGCGTCGGTGCGCGCGATGCGCCCCGCTTCCGCCGCGAGCGACGACGAGAATGCGTCGGCGAGCTCCTGGCTGCGCGCGGAGTGCTTGCGCGCGAGCTCCAGCTTCGTCTTCACGTCGGCGCGCTCGAAGTCGCGGCGGATGAATCCTTCCGCATCGGACGACGAACCGGCGTACGAGTACGTGGCCTTCGCGCCGCTGCCGCTGGTGACGATCTGCGGATTCTTCCGCGCGTTCGTCCACCACGAGCTCCACTTCTCCTCGGGCACGATGCCGATGACGGCGTCGCGCACTTCGGCCATCACCATCGGCCGGCCGAAGCTCTGCAGGATGCGCGCGAAGAACTCGCTCGGCGACTTCTTCGCTTCTTCTTTCAGCTTGTCGGGCTGTGCGAACTTCTCGCGCAGCACGTGTCCCTGCGGGAGCGGGATGAGGAACTTCGCCGCCGCGCCGAGCGGCACGGAGACGCGCTTGTCTTTCTCGAAGTCGAGGCGGCAGATGCCGAGCTCCGGGTTCAGCTCCGTCACGCAGCCGGCGCCGCGGCCGGACATGAAGAAGCACTCCCCTTCGTCGTAGTGGAGCCACGTCTCGATCTTCTCGGCGCGCTCGACGGGGTTGCTCTGCGGGTCGCCGAAGTTCGCGAACTGGAACGCGCGCGGGAAGCTCTTGTGCTCGCCGAGACTCTTGCGCAGCGATTCCTCGATCTGCGGGCGGAGCGTGGCGGGATGCTTCGAGAGACGCCCGATCTCCTTGAGCACCTGCAGCCGCTTCGCCCAGAGCTTGCGCTCCTTGAGCGCGTCGGCGAGGAGGCCGAGGAGCGTGTCGGACTGCGTGCGCTGCTCCGCTTTACGGAGCGCCTTGGCGGTATTGATGAAGGTCTCGACGTCGCCCGGGTCGCGGTCGAGCTGCTCCATCCAGAGCGCCTCGAGGTCGTCGAATTTCTTTTGCTGGATCAGAGCATTCGCGTCTTCGCGGAACGGCATGGGACGCGAATTCTATGACAGGCGCGCGCGGTGGAGGACAGGCAATCCTGCCTGTCCGGGAATTCGCGGAGAGGACAGGCAGGATTGCCCGTCCTCCACCTGCTCAGCGGCGCAGCTTGACGAGCGCCTTGAAGACGTCGAACGGAAGCTGCTCGGAATGGACGATGTGGCGGAGGTGATGGAGCGTCGTGCGGCGCTCTTTCACGTCGTTCAGGTCGATGTTGTGCTTGCGCAGCAGTTCGTGTGCTTTGTTCTCGGGCATGGCTCTCCCCTGTCAGTGCTACTGGTTGAAGCCTGCCCAACGTAGGGGGTGCCGTCCCTATTTCACGCCGGCGTACGCAGCCGCTCGAGAATCTTCTCGTGCACGCCGCCGAACGCGCCCGACGACATCACCAGCACTACGTCGCCCTCCTTCGCGTCGCGCGCCACGCGCTCGGCGATGGCGTCGAAGTCGTCGATCTGCTCTGCCTGGATCCCGTCGGTGCTGAGCCGCTGATTGATCGTCTCCACCGACATCATCTTGTCGAGCCCGTACCGCGTCTCGTAGCGCTCGCGATGGAACACAGGGCCGATGATCACGCGATCGGCGCCGTGGAAGGCGTCGATGTAGCCGGCCTCGAACTCCTTCCGCGACGACGAGATCGAGCGCGGCTCGAACAGCGCCCAGAGGCGCTGCCCGGGATAGCGTTTGCGCGCGCCGGCCATGGTCGTGGCGATCGCGGTCGGGTGATGAGCGAAGTCGTCGATCACCGTCACGCCGCGCTCCACGCCGCGCACTTCCATGCGCCGCTTGATGCCGCGGAAACTTTGCAGTCCTTCATTGATCTCCTCGGCGGAGAGGCCGCGCAGGCGCCCGATCATCGCGACGGCCAGCGCGTTCAGCACGTTGTGATTGCCGGAGAGCGTGGAGTGGAAGCGCGCCCACTCCTTCCCTTCCCACCACGCCGTGAACTGCGTCCCTGCCGGCGTCTCCACCGCGTCCGTGGCGTACGCGTCACACTTGCGGCTCCAGCCGAACGTCAGCCAGCGCGCGCGTGCGTCTTCGCGCAGCGACATCACGTTCTCGTCGTCGCCGTTGGCGACGATCACGTCGCCCGGCGCCACCTGCTGCACTGCATTGCGGAACGCCGCCAGGATCGCGTCGAGGTCCTTGTAGATGTCGGCGTGATCGAACTCGATGTTGTTCAGCAGCAGCGTGTTCGCGTGGTAGTGCATGAACTTCGGACCTTTGTCGAAGAAGGCGGTGTTGTACTCGTCGCCTTCGATGACGAACTCCGGTCCGTTGCCGAGCTTGAAGTTCTGATTGAAGTTCAGGGGGATGCCGCCCACGACCATCCCCGGATCGCGGCCGGCGGACTCGAGCAGCCAGGCCATGAGCGACGTCGTGGTGGTCTTGCCGTGGGTGCCGCTGACGACCACCGAATGCTTGCCGCGGATGAAGAGGTTGTAGATCGCCTCCGGCATCGAGGTGTACGGCAGGTCGAGCTCCACGGTCGCGGCCGCCTCGGCATTCGTGTTCGCCGCGGCATTTCCGATCACCACGAGATCGGGGCGGAACGTTTCGAGGTGCTCTTTCGTATACCCCTCGAGCACGGAGATGCCGAGCCGTTCGAGGTATGTCGACATCGGCGGATAGACGTGCTCGTCGGAGCCCGAGACCTCATAGCCGCGTTGCTGGAGCATTCCGGCGAGCGAGGCCATGGCGGTCCCGCAGATTCCGATCAGATAAACTCGGCGAACGTCCGGTAGTTCTTTAAGGTGAGGCATTTCGCCACTGGTGTCGCAAGAATCGTGCTCTGCGGGAGCAGGGCAGCCGGAATGGTACCTCCCGAGGTGCTGTTCGGATTTCCAAGTCAATCTGGTGTCATATTTCAGGAGGAATTGCTGCATGTCGAAGCGACTGTTTTCGATGACCCTCGCCCTCGTCCTCGCGTTCACGGCCATTGCGCAGGAGAAGGCGGAGAAGGGAGCGACCGATACGGCCAAGGCCCCGCGCCTCACCCTCGTCGAGCCGCTCAAGGATTTCGGTACCGTTCCGAAGGGAACGAAGATCGACTGGTCGTTCGAGATCAAGAACACCGGCACTTCTGACCTCGAAATCATTTCCGCGAAGCCGACCTGCGGTTGCACCGTGGCCGACTTCGACAAGGTGATCAAGCCCGGACAGAAGGGGAAGGTCTCGGCGCACGTCGACACCACCGGTTTCGCCGGCCCGATCTCCAAGGCCGTCACCCTCGAGACCAACGACCCCAACACGCCGAACGCGCAGGTCACGATCAGCGCGATCGTGAAGCCGTACGTCGAGGCCTACCCGGCCGGCTTCGTCCGCTTCAACATGCTCCAGGGCGACACCGAGAAGCAGAGCGTCACGCTCTACTCCGAGGAAGAGGAGCCGTTCGAGATCGTCAAGATCGAGTCGCCGCAGGAGTGGATCAAGGTCGAGCCGAAGAAGCTCACCGGCACCGACGCCGTCCCCGAAGTGGGCCGCAAGGGGCAGGCGCAGTACAAGCTCGACATCACCGTGGGCGGCGATGACGCCCGCATCGGCCCGCTGGCCGAGAAGATCCACGTCGTCACGAACTCCAAGCACCAGCCGGAGTACTGGCTGAGCGTCTCGGGCGTCGTCCGCCCGCCGTACCGCGTCGAGCCGACCGGCATCAACTTCGGTGAAGTCGCGCCGAACGACTCCGCCGCGACGCGCACCATCTCCATCCGCTCGAACAACCTGAAGACGCCGGCGGCGTTCTCGGTGACGAAGGTGGAGTCGGGTGTGGCCGGTGTGACCGCCGACGTGAAGCCGACCGATCGTCCGGGCGAGTTCAACGTCACCCTGCAGGTGGCCAAGAACGCCAAGCCGGGCGCGCTCGACGGCAACGTCACCATCTACACCAGCGACAAGGCCAAGCCGACGGTGGTCGTCCCGGTCAAGGGCACGATCAAGACCGCGTCGTAACCTCTCACTCAGCAGCGTTCAATGTGGGGCGGGCTTTCGAGCCCGCCCTTTTTGTCTTCAGAGCACGACCGAGACGCCGGTCCCGTCGCCCAGCGGCAGGATGCTCGTCAGCAGGCGCTCGTCCGTCATCAGCCGCTTGTTGAACGCACGCAGGGCATCGGTGGCCGCGTCGTGCTCCCCCGCCGCCACGCGCCCCTTCCAGAGCAGGTTGTCGCAGACGATGACCGCTCCGCCCTCGAGCTTCGGCAGCAGCGCGTCGAGGTAGTCCTCGTACTCGGTCTTCACGCAGTCGATGAAGACGAAGTCGAACGGGCCGGTGAGCCGCGGCAGCACGTCCAGCGCCGCTCCTTCATGGAAGACGACGCGGCACGGCAGCGCCGCCTCGGCTACGAAGCGGCGCGCCGTGGTGAGGGTGTTGTGATCGATCTCGATCGTCTCGACCACCGCCTCGGAGCTGCACTCGCGACCGAGGACGATCACCGAGTAGCCGATGTTCGTCCCGACTTCGAGCACGCGCTTGGGCCGCTTCATGCGCGCGAGGCCGCGCATGAGCTGCGCGACCTCGGCGTCCGCGATCGGGTGATCGTTCTCCTCGGCGAACTTCTCCATCTGCTCGAGCAACGCATCGCGCGGCGGGAGCAGAGACTCGAGATACTCCGCCTGGTTGCGGCGGAGGATGGCGTCGATGCGATCCTTCATGAAGGCGATTCTATGCGGGCTTGGTCGCTCGCACGAAACCGCTCATGAACGCGCCGTCGACTTCCTTCGGAATCGTGCCGAAGTCGATGCCGGCGTCGGCGAGGAACGCCTTCGCGTCGTCCAGCCGGTAAATGCGCGTCGGCTCGATGTCGACGTTCGTGAAGCCCGCGTCCGTGAGGTACTGCTTGTACTCGTCCTCGTGCAGCGCGCCGGCGATGCAGCCGACCCACAGCTCGACGCTGCGCGCGATCTCCTCGGGGATCTCGCTGCCGCGGCGGATGACATCCGACACCGCGAAGCGGCCGCCCGGCTTCAGCACGCGGAACGCCTCGCGCAGCACGCGCGGCTTGTCGGCGGAGAGATTGATGACGCAGTTCGAGATGATCACGTCGACGGAGTTGTCGGGGAGCGGGATGTTCTCGATCTCGCCGCGCAGGAACTCGACGTTCTCCGCGCCCGCCTTGCGCTTGTTCTCGTTGGCCAGGGCCAGCATCTCGTCCGTCATGTCGAGGCCGTACGCCTTGCCCGCGGGCCCGACGCGTTGCGCGGTGAGCAGGACGTCGATCCCGCCGCCGCTGCCGAGGTCGAGAACGGTCTCGCCGGGGTTGAGCTGCGCCAGCAGCGTCGGATTGCCGCAACCGAGGGAAGCGAGCACCGCCTCCTCCGGCAGTCCCGCCGCCTCACCGCCGTAAAGGTTCGAGGTGATCGGATCGACGCTCCGCCGCCCCGTCCCGCAGCACGAGGCCTTCCCCGTCGTGGTGACCTGCCGCGCCGCCTCCGCATACTTTTCCCGGACTGCTTCTTTGATGGTGGTATCCATGGTTTGCGCTCCGTTCATATTCGTTGCTGTGAATATGAGCCCAGGCGTCACATTTGTCAAGGCGCATATGAAGATTTATCGAGGGACACGTTTGCGCCAAGTAGCCGGGCTTTCGTTTGTCGTGCGCGAGGGCCCACACCATGATCGTGTCGCCCTCGAGCGAATAGACGATCTTGTAAGGCCAGCCGGTCATCACGAAGGACCGGAGGCGGCGGCCCACCTTTCGGCCGATGTCGGGATATTCGCCGAGTATCGTCAGCGCCGACTCGACCGCCAGCAGGAACTCCATGCCGCGATCGCGCTGAGCACCCTCGAGCCAGAGGAGCGCTTCATCGAGCTCGCGTTCTGCTTCAGCGTCCAGCTCGTACGCGCGCGCGGCCATACTTTTCGCGGAGACGCGCGATGACTTCATCGGCCGGGATGGCTTTCGTCTTCCCTGCCTTCCAGTCGGCGAGCCGACGCTCCGCCTCATCGATCCACGCCTGCTCGATCTCGCGGTCTTCCGCCGTCATGACGCTGGCGTGCAGCTCCTGCGCGAGCTTGAGGCGCTGACGGCGCGTCAGACGCAGTGCTTCTTCGCGGACTTCTTCGAGGCGTGACATCGACGTCAGTCTACCTCGGGCGGCAAGGAGCTGCCGGTCTTCCTCGGGAAGCTCCATCACGATCTTGCGTGCCTCGTCGATCGTCACGGCCATGGAAGCAGCTACCGCGCCTCCACCGCCTCGCGCAGCTTCTCGGCCTGGAAGTGGGCGATGAGTGGCTCGAGGACGTTGTCGAGGTTGCCGTCCATGATGGAGGGGAGGTTGTGGACGGTGAGGCCGATGCGGTGGTCGGTGACGCGGTCCTGGGGGAAGTTGTAGGTGCGGATCTTTTCGGA